>JBKDQY010000068.1:0-18844 GCA_046341655.1 Betaproteobacteria bacterium
CTCGAGCAGCACGTCGAGGCCGGCCACGCCGACGTCGGCACCGCCGTGGCGCACGTAGGTGGGCACGTCGGAGGCGCGCACCAGCACCACGCGCACGTCGGCGCGGCTGGTCGCGAGGATGAGCTTGCGGCTCTTCTCGGCGTCTTCCGTCACCTCGATGCCGGCCGCGCGCAGCAGCGGCAGCGTGTCGTCGTAGATGCGGCCTTTGGACAGGGCGAGGGTGATCATGGGCGGCTGGTGGGGCACGCTCTCGGGGGCACCGGCTCCACGCACCCCCGTCTCACGACCACCGGCGGCACGCGGGTTACCCCCGCGGCACGCCGCGAGGGGCTAGTGGTGGTGGTGATGCGCCGAGGGGGACGCCGAAGCCGCGGCCGCCGCGGGTGCGGCAACGTGTTCGGCGGGCGTGAGAGTCTTCATCGACAGCGCGTGGATCTGCTCGCGCATTCTATCGCCCAGGGCCTGGTACACCCGTTGGTGGCGGCGCACGCGGCTCAGTCCCTCGAACTCGGTGGAGACGATGGTGGCGAAGAAGTGTCGGCCGTCCCCCTCCACCTGCAGCACGGTGCAGGGGAGTCCGGCGGCGATGTAGTCGCGCACCTCGTCGGGGGTCGGGTCGGCCATGGGTCGGGATTGTGGCGCGGTTTCAGTGCCTGATCTTGTAGCCGATGGCCAAGAGGCGAAGCTCGATCGCGCTCACGACCACGAAGCTCGTGCCGACCACCACCAGGCTCAGCCAGGGCGAGCTATCGCTGACGCCGAAGAAGCCGCGCCGGAAGCCGTCGATCATGTAGAAAAAGGGGTTCAGGTGGCTCACGGCCTGCCACACGCCGGGCAGCGAGTGCACCGAGTAGAAGACGCCGGAGAGGAAGGTCATCGGCATGATGATGAAGTTCTGGAAGGCGGCCATCTGGTCGAACTTCTCCGCCCACAGGCCGGCGATCAGGCCCAGGGCCCCCAGCATGCCGGCGCCCAGCGCCGCGAACACGAGGATCCACCCCGGCTCGGCCAGCCGCAGCGGCGCGAACCACACCGTCACCACCAGCACGCCCAGCCCCACGACCATGCCGCGCACCGCGCTGGCACCCACGTAGGCCACGAACCAGGCCCAGTGCGACAGCGGCGTGACCAGCAGGAAGACCAGGTTGCCGGTGATCTTGCTCTGCACCAGCGAGCTCGAGCTGTTGGCGAAGGCGTTCTGCAGCACGCTCATCATCACCAGGCCCGGGATCAGGAAGCTGGTGTAGCCCACGCCGGGCAGGGCCTCGACGTGGTCTTCGAGCACGTGGCCGAAGATCAGCAGGTACAGCACCGCCGTCAGCACCGGCGCGGCCACCGTCTGGAAGGCCACCTTCCAGAAGCGCAGCACCTCCTTGCGGAACAGGGGCATCGCGCCCTCGAGCAGCCCGTGGCTCATCCCTTCGCCTCCGCCGCGGGCTGGCCCTGCATGATCTCGAGGAACACGTCCTCCAGGTCGGCGCGGCCGATCTCCAGGTCCTCGATCCTCACGCCGGCGGCACGCAGGCGGGCCAGGATCTGCTCCACCTCGGCAGCGTCGTGCGCCTTCACCTGCGCGATGCGGCCGGTGACGCGCGCCTGCGCGGCCAGCTCGGCCGGCAGCGCCGAGTCGGTCTTGAAGCGCAGCATGGTTCCGGCGCGCCCGGCCAGCAGCGCGCTGGTGCGGTCCAGCGCCACCAGCCGCCCTGCCTTCAGCATGCCGATGCGGCCGCACAGGGCCTCGGCCTCCTCGAGGTAGTGCGTGGTCAGCAGCACGGCGTGGCCCTCGCGGTTCAGGCGCGAGACGAACTGCCACAGGGTCTGCCGCAATTCCACGTCGACGCCCGCCGTGGGCTCGTCGAGCACGATCACCGGCGGCTTGTGCACCAGCGCCTGCGCTACCAGCACGCGGCGCTTCATCCCGCCGGAGAGCTGCCGCATGTTGGCGCCGGCCTTGTCCGCGAGGCCCAGCGATTCGAGCAGCTCGTCGATCCACGCGTCGTTGTGCTTCACGCCGAAGTAGCCGCTCTGGATGCGCAGCGTCTCGCGCACGCTGAAGAAGGGGTCGAACACCAGCTCCTGCGGCACGATGCCCAGGCAGCGGCGGGCCTGGGCGTAGTCGGCCACGACGTCGTGGCCCATCACGGTGGCCGTGCCCGAGGTGGCGCGGGTGAGCCCCGCCAGGATGGAGATCAGGGTGGTCTTGCCCGCGCCGTTGGGGCCCAGCAGGCCGAAGAACTCGCCGGGCCCGATGTCGAAGCTGACACCGTCCAGCGCCTTGAACGTGCCGCGCGCGCCCTGGTAGAGCTTGTGGACCTGGCTGAAGCGGACGGCGGGATGAGTCATGGGCGCACGGGGAGGGGCGGGATTCTAGGCAGCCCCGGCGAAACCTGCCGCGCACAGAATGGGTGCTGCCATGGCACCGCCCCCGAAGAAGCCCCGCCGCACCGCCGAGCGCATCCTCGAGGTGACGCTCGACCTGTTCAACCGCTTCGGCGAGCCCAACGTCAGCACCACGCTGATCAGCGCCGAGATGGGCATCAGCCCCGGCAACCTGTACTACCACTACCCGGCCAAGGACGAGCTGATCAACGCGCTGTTCGAGCGCTACGAGCGCGCGCTGGCCGGGATCCTGGACAGCGCCGACGGCGTGGACAACGTCGAGGACGCGTGGCTGTTCTTCCACCTGCTGTTCGAGCTGGTCTGGGGCTACCGCTTCCTCTACCGCGACCTGAACGACCTGCTCAGCAAGAACCGCCGGCTGGAGACGCACTTCCAGTTCGTGCTGAAGAACAAGCAGAAGGCCATGCACGCGCTGCTCGACGGCCTGGCGCGCAGCGGCGCCGTGCGCATCACCGGCGAGCAGGCCGCGCCCACGGCCACCAGCATGGTGGTGGTGGTGACCTACTGGCTGAGCTTCGAGTACGTGCGCGACCCGCGCCGCGCGCTCGAGCCCGAGGCCGCGGCCGCCGCCATGGGCCGCGGCGGCTACCACGCGCTGGCTCTGCTGCTGCCCCACCTGGACGAGGCCAGCCATCGGCACCTGCAGCGGCTGGCGGCGGACTACCTGGTTCCCTGAGCACCTGCCACGACACCCGAGGAGACATCCGATGACCCAGACTCCGATCCGCCGCCGCCAGATCGTGCTCGGCGCCGCCGCCACGCTGGCACTGCCCCCGCTGGCCCTCGCGCAGGCCTTCCCGGCGCGGCCGGTCAAGTACATCTGCCCCTGGCCGGCCGGCGGCAGCACCGACGCGGTGATCCGCGCCATCGCGCAGAGCGCGGCCAGGGTGCTGGGCCAGAACGTCATCGTCGAGAACAAGCCCGGCGCCGGCGGCATGCTCGGCGCCAACGACCTGGTGCAGGCCGCACCCGACGGCTACACGCTGAGCCAGCTGCCGCACGGCGTGTTCCGCATCCCGCACATGCAGAAGACGGCCTTCGACACGCTGCGCGACTTCACGTGGATCGCCTGCCTCACGGGCTACACCTTCGGCCTGGTGGTGCCGGCCGACGGGCCCATCAAGACCGTGGCCGACTTCGTGGCCTGGGCCAAGGCCAACCCGGGCAAGCTGAGCTACGGCTCCACCGGCATCGGCACCAGCCCCCACCTGGCGGTGGAGGAGTTCGCCGCGCAGGCCGGCATCCAGCTGAACCACGTGCCGTTCAAGGGCAACGCCGACAACATGCAGGCCATCCTCGGCGGCCACACCATGGCCGCGTCCGACGCCACGGGCTGGGCGCCGCACGTCGACAGCGGCAAGCTGCGACTGATCGCCACCTACGGCAGCAAGCGCACCAAGCGCTGGCCCGCGGTGCCCACGCTCAACGAGCTGGGCTACCGCACCGTGAGCGACTCGCCGTTCGGCGTCTGCGGCCCCAAGGGCATGGAGCCGGCGGTGGTGCGAACGCTGCACGACGCCTTCAGGAAGACGCTCGAGGACCCGGCCGTGCTGGCCGTCTTCGAGAAGTTCGACCAGCCGGTGATCTACCTGGACACCGAGCAGTACACCCGCTGGGCGCGCGAGACCTTCGAGGCCGAGCGCGCCACGATGCAGCGCCTGGGCCTGGCCAGGGCCGGCTGACATGAGCGACCCCGTCACCCACCGCTGGAAGCACGACGGCGTGCGCGTCGTGCCCGCGAACCAGCTCGACCCCAACACCGCGCAGACGCCGGGCATGGACCGCCAGGCCGCGATCAACTTCGCACGCGTGGGGGCGCAAAAGCTCTGGGCCGGCACCGTGCACATCCACGCCGGCGCCAAGACCGGAGCCCATCACCACGGGCCGCTGGAGAGCGTGATCTACGTCGTGAAGGGCCGTGCCCGCATGCGCTGGGGCGAGCGGCTGGAGTTCACCGCCGAAGCCGGCCCGGGCGACTTCATTTACGTGCCACCCTACGTGCCGCACCAGGAGATCAACGCCAGCCCCACCGAGACGCTGCAGTGCGTGCTGTGCCGCTCCGACGGCGAGGCCGTGGCCGTCAACCTCGACATCGAGCCGGTGGAGAAGCCCGAGGACGTGCCCTGGGTCGACCCCACGCACCCGGCACCGGCCAAGGGCACGCCATGACGATGCCGCCGCCGCGCGAGTTGCTGCGCGCCCTGTACGACGCCGCCGTGGCGCGCGCGCTGCCGCTGCGCAGCATGGGCGCCGTGCTGCCCCGCCCGCCGGAGCGCGGGCGCACCGTGGTGGTGGGTGCGGGCAAGGCGGGCGGCGCCATGGCCGAGGCACTCGATGCGCTGTGGCCGGCCGGGGCGCCGATCTCGGGCCTGGTCATCACGCGCTACGAGCACGTGCCACCCGGCTACCGCGCGCGGCCGGGCCGCATCGAGGTGGTGGAAGCCGCGCACCCCGTGCCCGACGAGGCGGGCCTGGCGGCCACCCGCCGCATCGCCGGCCTGGTGCAGGGCCTGACGGCCGACGACCTGGTGATCGCGCTCGTCTCGGGCGGCGGCTCTTCGCTGCTCACCATGCCGGCGCCCGGCCTGACCCTGGCCGACAAGCAGGCCATCAACCAGGCGCTGCTGCGCAGCGGTGCCGCCATCGACGAGATGAACACGGTGCGCAAGCACCTCAGCGCCATCAAGGGCGGACGGCTGGCGGCGCTGGCTCACCCGGCGCGCGTGGTCACGCTGCTGATCTCCGACGTGCCTGGCGACGAGCCCGGCGTCATCGCCAGCGGCCCCACGCTGCCCGACGCCAGCACCTGCGCCGACGCGCTCGCCATCTGCGACCGTTACGGCATCGCGCTGCCGCCAGTGGCGCGCGCGGGCCTGGACAGCGGCGCCTTCGAGAGCCCCAAGCCCGGCAACCCAGCCTTCGCCCGCGACGAGGTGCACGTGTTCGCCACGCCGCAGCAGAGCCTGGAGGCGGCCGCCGCGCTGGCCCGCTCGCACGGCCTGGCGGCGCACATCCTCTCCGACGAGATCGAGGGCGAGAGCCGCGTCGTCGGCCAGGTGCACGCGGCGCTGGCGCGGGCCGTGGCGCGGCGCGGGCAGCCCTTCGCGGCGCCCTGCGTCATCCTCTCCGGCGGCGAGACCACCGTCACGGTGCGCCGCAAGGGCGGCCGCGGCGGCCGTGCCGGCGAGTTCCTGATGGGCTGCGCACTGGCGCTGCAGGGCCAGGAGCGCGTGTGGGTGCTGGCCGCCGACACCGATGGCATCGACGGCGTGGAAAGCAACGCCGGCGCCATCGTCACGCCCGACACGCTGGCCCGCGCGCGCGCCGCCGGCCTGGACGCCGCGGCCATGCTGGACGGCCACGACAGCCAGCCCTTCTTCGCGGCGCTGGGCGACCTCGTGGTGCCCGGGCCCACCTTCACCAACGTCAACGACTTCCGGGCGCTGCTGGTGCTGTAGGCTGCGCCGGGGCGCACCCGCCTCGCGCAGACAGCGCCGCACCGTGTTGCGCGAACAACCGAGTTCCTTGGCGATCGACCCCACCGACTTGCCCTGCCGGTGCATGACCCTGACTTCCACTGCTTGCTCCTGGGTCGACATCGACGGCCAAGGGGCCGTCAGCTTCGCGCAGGTGGGTCAGACTTGCATCGGCGGCGATGACTGCGGGAGTGCCGAGTGTGGGGACTGTCGCGACGAACGGCGGGCACGGCGTCATCGAACCGAAAGATCGGGAAAGCGCGCTTGTGCGTAGGCCCGCAGATGGACGGTCTGCCCAGGGGTTTCGGCAAAGTCCAACTCACGCGCCACGAAGCCTGCAAACAGGGCCAGACATCGATCGCCGCTGGGCGTCATGCTGTTCGCAGGCGATGCACCATCGAAGCGCCTGCTGGCTTCATCAATGGCTGCTGACCCTGCCTGGCGCTGTACCGCTGCGACATAAGCTCCATTTCCTGGGATGGGCTGCGTCTTCTCGATGATCTCCCCTATGGCTTCGATGACGGCCACGGCCACGCGCAGATGATTCTGATTCCGGAAGATCCAGGCTCGCTCCTGCTCCATGGCCCTATCAGCCCAGGCTGGTGACATGCGCTTGCACACGACCTGGAACGACTGGACGAACCGGTACCGGGCCAATGCATGAATGGCCTCGCGTTCCAGCGGCTCGGTGAGTTCGGCCGTGTGTCGATTGCCGCGAAGCGGCTGGGCGGTGGCTGTCATTCCCAGGCAGGCGCAGGCCACGAGGCACAGCCGGGCGAGCGCTGTGCTCATCCCAGCATCCCCAGGTGCGGGTTGAACACCACCTCCCACACATGGCCGTCCGGGTCCTGGAAGTAGCCGCCGAAGCCGCCCCAGAGGGTGGGCTGCGCCGGCTTCACGATGCGCGCGCCCGCGGCCTCGGCCTGCGCCAGCACCTCGCGCACCTCGTCCTCGGAGGGCACGTTGTGCGCGATCAGCACCTCGGTGGCGGCCGGCCCGTCCGGGGCCAGCCCGGTGTCGGCGACCAGGCTGGTGCGGGGCCACAGGGCGAGCTTCAGGCCGCCCTCGAGATCGAAGAACACGCACGCCCCGATCGGATGCTGCGTGCCCGTGATCCCCCTGGTGCGCAGGCCCAGGCCGTCGCGGTAGAAGGCGAGCGCGCGCGAAAGGTCGCCGACGGCCAGGGTGATGACGGTGATGCGGGGCTTCATGGCGCGGGCCGCTGCTGCGAGCCCCGAGCGCGCATCAGGACCAGGGCTGGCCCTGATGCTCCAGCAGCCGATCGATCTTGCCCTCGGGGCCAAGGTTGACGTCCCGCGGCCACAGGGGTGGGAGCATCACGAAGAGGCTCGTGCCGCGAACGCTGCGGCGGGTTGCAGCCTGCCTCTGGCGCCAGGCCAAGCCTCTGGACCATGGCCCTCAGGTTCGCCGAACAGCCGTCGAATGCTCGGGCGGCCACGTGCGGTCGATATCCTGTGCATAGAAGCTGATCGCCCGGCCGTAGGCCTGGATGCCCGGATCGCTCGATGTCTCGACCAGCAAGCGAAGCAGGGCTTCAACGGCTTGCCTGGACTTGCCGAGATTGTGGTGCGTCATGGCGAGAAACACATCAACGCTCGCAGCCTCGGGGAACTCCGACTTCGCGGCCAGAAGCACCTGCTCGGACTCGGCGAACATGCCCAGCGTGCGGTAGGTGCTGCCCAGGCCGACCAGGGCGCTGCACCTCGTTTCGGGAGGAAGGTCGCCGGACAGAGCGGCGCGGTAGAACGGGACAGCTTCAGACTCCAGGCCGAGAGAGTCATGCACGCAGGCCGTCTCGTAGTTCAAGGCGGCGTCTTGCGGGTGGCGACCGACCAGGGCCACCAGCATCTGCCGGGCTTCCTCATGCTTGCCTTGAGCGCGCAGAAGCCTTGCGTGTTCGGCATCCATGGGCTGCTGGAGGCGGGTGGGCCGAAATGGTCAGCGCACAGGCCTCACCGCTGTCGCCGCACGAGTATCGGCGTCGGTGGATCCGTGACCAGCGCCAAGACGACATAGCCACCCTGGGACGGGTTGGCCCTCTCGGCATATCTGCAGAAGGCTTGGGCGGCGTTCTGGATGCAGGCGATCGAGAACCTCTGCCGCATCGCCGATGGCAGATAGCTCTCCGCCTGCTCAGGCGTGGCATTCACGTAGTCGCAGCCGCGATCGCAACTGAGGCTCTTCCATGGGCCCTGGCCGTCCTTGCCCTCCGCACGCCAGGAGCCTTGCTCGAGGAAGAACCGGTAGGACAGGGCGCTCAACTGCCCATCTCGACCCACCACGACATAGATGCCGGAGTCGGCCGCGTCCAGTTCCGCCGAGGCCGCGCAAAGTGGCAGCGACAGCGCAGAGAGGAGGAGTAAGAGACGCCGCATCTGAGGCTCCCGATTGGGGGTCGGTCGGTGTGGGGCGGCGGGCGGCGGCTGATCAGTCACCACCGCCACCGCAACCTCCACCATCACCATCCCCGCTACCAGACCACCTGACTGTACCTCCCGGGCGGCCACCCGCACCAGACGGCTGCCTGAAGGATTGCGGGTCGCAGGCGGTGGCCCCAGGGTAGCCCAGCGCGCTGTCGGGTTGATGCGCACGACCGCAAGCGGCTGGAGCAACTGTGCCGCTGCATCACCCGACCGCCTTGCAGGCCGCGCCGGGCCGGTGGCCCGGCCCTTCGCCAGGCACAAGCGGTCCACCGGACCGTTTGAGTCCGGGCTCAGCGCTGCCGGACGAACAGGTGCAAGTCAACGCCGCCGCGTTGGTGTTCTTGCAGCGGCTGGCCGCGCTGGTGCCGCGGCCGAGGTGGCACCTCATCCGGTTTGGTGTCCGCGCAACTTCGCTTCGCGAAGTGAGCGGACCCGCGCTGCGCGAACATGGGGTGCTGGCCCCGAACGCGAAGCTGAGGCCTCTGGTGGTGCCGCAGGGACCCGAGGTGCAAGAGCAGCCCGCCGAAGTCGTGGTCGCCGACGAATGCGAGGTCGAGACGGTTCAGGCCCGGCCGCACCGTATCAGCTGGGCGCGGTTGCTCAAGCGGGTTCTAGCTGCGACACAACTTGAGTACAAGTTGGTCTGCGCTGAAGCTCCGCTCTCGACATCGTCATGCGGCGCTGCCCGAACTGCGGCGCCGGGGAACTGAAGATCATCGCGGCCATCCCGCGGGGTGAGCCCGGACGTAGACGGTCCTGAGGACCGTTCATGCCTGGCGAATCGGGCGACGGAAACGGCCCGGGCACAAGCTGCGCCAGTTCCAAGCCAATTCCTAGGCCTCTGGGCCAGCACTGGTTGGCCGGCCGCGAGGCCGACGACGACGTTTGAATGCCCCCGCTTGAAACGCGTATGCGCGACCAGGCCTGGAATCGCATCTCAAGTGACGGCCGCTGGCGATTGCCGCGCACCGGCCCTGCGCCCGCTGCATGCAGGGCCGGCAGAAGCCGTTGGCCCGAGCTGCGCATCCGTCGCGAGTCCAAGCATGCACATCGCGCGTTCGGCAGCACCGTCGGCGGTGTTCGGTGCCAGGCGGAGATGCCCGACCACGCTGCACTGCGAGAGCGAGGCCAGGCCGTGCAAGTTCGACCCGGCGAACATCGCATCGAGGTCGACGCGGCCTTGCGCCGCGTGCTGGCTGTCGTGGACCCGGCTCTGCCGGCCGCGGTGCCGGCGGCAGCGTCACCCAGCTTGCCCGCGGGGCGGCCGACGCGGCATCGTCGCCTCGCGGCCGGCCCGAAAGTCCCGCGGCGACACGCCGTGGCGGCGCCGGAACTGCTCGCCGAAGTTGGACAGCGTGGGGAAGCCGCAGGCCTGCGCGATCTGCGCGATGGGTTCGCGGCCCTCGATCAGGCGCAGCGCCGCCCAGCCGCAGCGCGCGTCGTTGACGTAGGCCGTGAAGCTCTTGCCCACCTCGCGGCGGAAGAAGCGGCCGAACGCTGCCGGGGAGACGTGCGCGACGGCGGCGGCTTCCTCCACTGACAGCGCGTCAGCCAGGTGGGCCTCGATCCAGTTGAGCACGCGGTCGATGCGCTGCGGCATTGCCCGCGCGCGCGGGTCGGCTGTGCCAGTGGCATGCAAGGGGCCCGACAGCACTCGAAGGTCGACAGCGCCGGCCGAGAGGCAGTCCAGCACCTCGATGAACACCGCCACGCGGCGCCGTGCCGATGCACCGGGCAGGCGCGACAGCAGGCCCGCCACCTCGATCCGGGTGTTCCCCTGCACCTCCACGCCGGGCGCGGCCTGGACCAGCAGCGGTGCGACCGCCCTGAGCTCCGGCAGGCCGCAGCGCTGCAGCCAATCGGGCGGGAACTGCAGCACCGTGGCCGCGCAGCCCTGCGGCGACCTGGCACCCCGGCTGGCCCACAGGTGCGGCGTGTCCTGGCCCACCAGCACCAGGTCGCCATCGAAGAAGGGCTCGACGCTGTCGCCCACCCAACGCAGGCCCTGCCCGCGCTCGATCCACGTCAGCTCGAGGTGACCGTGCCGGTGCAGGCCGCCGTCGAAGCCCGGAAGCTCCAGGTGCAGGCAGCGAAGCGACTCATCAGCGTGATGGATTGGCTCGCGGGTGATCCTCATGGCGTTGCAGGGATGGCGGGCGACCGGGCTTGTCCGCAGGGGAGAGGCATGAAAACAGTCAGTATTGGTGGCCGGGCAGGATGATTCCAGCGCGGGCTGGCGCAAGACTACCGGTTTTCAACCCTGACCCTGGCCGATGAGCAGCGACTGGTGGCGTGGCGCCGCCCTCTACCAGATCTACCCCCGCAGCTTCGCCGACGCCAATGGCGACGGCGTCGGCGACCTGCCTGGCGTGACGGCGAAGCTGCCCTACGTGGCAGCGCTGGGCGTGGATGGCATCTGGCTCTCGCCCTTCTTCACGAGCCCGATGCGTGACTTCGGCTACGACGTGGCCGACCATCTGGGCGTCGACCCGCTGTTCGGCACGGGCGCCGACTTCGACGCCCTGCTGTCCGAAGCGCACCGGCTGGGCCTGAAGGTCGTGATCGACCAGGTCTGGAGCCACACCGCCGCCGAGCACCCGTGGTTCCAGGAAAGCCGCGCCAGCCGCGACAACCCCAAGGCCGACTGGTACGTGTGGGCCGACGCCAGGGCCGACGGCAGCCCGCCCAACAACTGGCAGAGCTGGATGGGCGGCCCTGCCTGGACCTGGGATCCGCGCAGGAAGCAGTACCACCTGCACAACTTCCTGCCGCAGATGCCGGACCTGAACTTCCACTGCCCGGCGGTGCAGGACGCGGTGCTCGAGATCGCCCGCCACTGGCTCGATCGCGGCGTCGACGGATTCCGGCTGGACACCGCCAACCTCTACTTCCACAGCCGCGGCCTGCAAGACAACCCGCCGCTGCCCGAGGGGCGCCGCGGCGACTCGCCGGTGCTGATGCAGCTGCACCTGCACAACGCCGACCAGCCCGAGGCCCCGGCCTTCTTCGAGCGGCTGCGCGCGTTGATGGACGGCTGCGGCGGCGGCGGCCGCAGCCGCATGGCCGTGGCCGAGATCGGCGGGGCCGAGCCGATGGCCACGATGGTGGCCTACACCCAGGGCCGGCAGAGGCTGCACACCGCCTATTCGTTCGCCTTCCTGGGCGAGCGGCCCGGCGCCGCGCAGGTGCTGCGCCACCTGGCGCCCTGGACCGAAGGCGCAGCCCTCGAGGCCTGGCCGAGCTGGGCCTTCTCGAACCACGACGCGCCGCGCGTGGCCTCGCGCTGGGGTGGTGGCGCCTCGGGCGCCTTCGCGTTCGGCGGCCGGGCCGCCGCCGGGCCCACCGCGGCGGGGGCCACGCCCGTCACCTGGCTGGCGCTGCTGCTGGCGCTGCGCGGCACGGTCTTCCTGTACCAGGGCGAGGAGCTGGGCCTGCCGCAGGGCACCCTGGCCTACGAGGACCTGCGCGACCCGTTCGGTCTGGCGAACTGGCCGCTGAACCCGGGCCGTGACGGCTGCCGCACGCCCTTCCCCTGGCAGGCCGATGCGCCCCACCTGGGCTTCAGCCGCGCCGCGCGCACCTGGCTGCCGGTGGACGCGGCCCACGCCGCGCTGGCGGTCGACCGGCAGGAGGCCGACCCCGCCTCGACCCTGCACGCCACGCGGCGGCTGCTGGCACTGCGGCGCGCGCATCCGGCGCTGCGCCTGGGCGACCTGCAAGCGCTGGTGGCCGAAGGCGATGTGCTGATGCTGCGCCGCCAGCATGCCGCAGGCGGTGGCCACGATGCGCTGCTGCTGGCCTTCAACCTGGGTTCCACGCCCGCCACGGTGCCGCTGCCGGAGGCGGTGGCCACCGCCGCCGCGCCCCTGTTCGCCCACGGTGGCGCTGCGCTGCAGGGTACGCAGCTCCAGCTTCCTGCGGGCGCGGTGCTGTTCATTCCACTGCGCCGAGCCACCGTCCTCTCATGTCCCCGCACCGTTCCCGATGCCATGAACACACCACCCGTCCCCATGAACGACACCTCCCTCTGGCCCGACCTCGACAGCCCCTTCGCCCTGCAGCCGGCGCAGATCGAGGCCTTCCGCCGCGACGGCTGCATCAAGCTCAAGCAGGTGCTCTCGCCCGCGACGCTGGCCTACTTCGGGCGCGAGATCACGCGGCTGACCATCGAGTTCAACACCCAGAGCAAGCCGCTGGAAGAACGCAGCACCTACGACCGCGCCTTCCTGCAGGTGATGAACCTGTGGGAGCAGAGCGCACTGGTGGCCCGCTTCGTGATGGGGCAGCGGCTGGCGCGCATCGCCGCCGAACTGCTGCAGGTGCGCGGCGTGCGCCTGTACCACGACCAGAGCCTGTACAAGGAACCCGGCGGCGGCATCACGCCTGCGCACGCCGACCAGTACTACTGGCCGCTGGCCAGCGACCGCACGATCACGGCCTGGATCCCGCTGCAGGCGGTGCCTGCCGAGATGGGGCCGCTGGGCTTCTACGCCGGCAGCCAGGGCGTGGCCTTCGGGCGCGACCTGGGCATCAGCGACGAGAGCGAGGAGAAGATCACCGAGAACATGGCCCGTCACGGCTTCCACTTCGAGGTGGGGCCCTTCGAGCTTGGCGAGGTGAGCTTCCACCTGGGCTGGACCTTCCACAAGGCCGGCCCCAACGTGAGCGACCGGCCACGCTCGGTGATGACCGTGATCTACATGGACGCCGACATGCGCCTGGTGCCCGCGCTCAACGCCATCCAGGCCAACGACCGCGACCAGTGGTGCCCCGGGGCGCGCGAGGGCGAGGTCATCGCCACGCGCAAGAACCCGGTGGTGTGGGCGCGGTGACCGCCGAGGTTCCCGACGTGATGGCCGACGAGCTGGCCGACCGCCGCCCGCCACCCGGTCAGCGGTGCTTCACCAGCGCGTCGGTCGAGGAGGCCATCCAGCAGGTCGGCGCCGACATCGCCTGCCCGCGGCTGCGGCGCCTGTTCGCCAACACGCTGCCCAACACGCTCGACACCGCCGTTCACCACGTCGATCTCGCGCGGCCGTTGACCTTCGTCGTCACGGGCGACATCGCCGCCATGTGGCACCGCGATGCCGTGAACCAGGTCTGGCCCTATCTGCGCTTCGTGGGCGACGACCCCGCGCTGGCCCGGCTCGTCGTCGGCGTCCTCAACCAGCTGGTCGACTTCCTGCTGATCGACCCGTGGGCCAACGCCTTCGAGGCCGAGGGCGGACGCAGCCCCTGGGCCGGCGATCTCACGGCGATGCACCCGCGGGTGCACGAGCGCAAGTGGGAACTGGACTCGCCGGCCGCCGTGATGCGGCTGTCGCACCGGTGGTGGCAGGCCAGCGGCGGCGACACCACGCCGTTCGACGGACGCTGGCGCGACGCCATGGCCACGGCGATCGGCGTGCTGCGGCAGCACCAGGGCCGGGGCGAGGCCAGCCCCTATCGGTTCCAGCGCCGCACGAGCAACCCGCTGGACTCGCTGGTGCTCGACGGGCGCGGCCCGCCGAGCGCGCCGCTGGGCCTGGTTCGATCGGCCTTCCGGCCCTCCGACGACGCCTGCAGCCTGCCGTTTCACGTTCCGGCCAACTGCATGGTGGCAGCGGCCCTGGAGGATCTGGCCGTGCTGGCCCAGGCCACCGGCGCCAGCACGCTGGCCACCGACGCGGCCCGCCTGGCCCGCGAGATCCGTCTGGCTCTCGACGCCTTGCCGGTGCCCTGGCCGTACGAGCTGGACGGCTACGGCAGCCTGCTGATGATGGACGACGCAAACGTTCCCAGCCTGCTGTCGCTACCCTGGCTGGGCGCCGTGCGCGCCGACGATGCCCGCTGGCGCGAGACGCGGCGCCGCGTGCTCAGCGACGCGGGCAACCCGTTCTACGTGCAAGGCAGCGAGGCCGCGGGCGTGGGCAGCCCGCACACCGGCACGCGTGCGGTCTGGCCGCTGGCGCTCGTGATGCAGGCGCTGACCGCTGAGGACGATACCGAGCGCTTCCGCACCCTTCGCGTGCTCTTGGCCGGCAGCGCCCGGACGGGCTTCATGCACGAGGCCTTCGACGCGGATGACCCGACGCGCTACACGCGCCCCTGGTTCGCGTGGGCGAACTCGATGTTCGGCGAGCTCGTGCTGACGCTGCACGAGACCCGCCCGCATGTCCTGCAGGAGTTCGCGGCATGAGCACGGCACTGCAAGGCGCTGCGGCGATCGCGCACGGTGACGGGCGGTTCACGCTCGAGACGATCAGCGTGCGTGCGCCGGGGCCGGGCGAGGTGCGCGTGCGCATCGACGCCGCCGGCTTGTGCCACACCGATCACCAGTCGCTCGGCTGGCCGGGGCCGCTGGTGATGGGGCACGAGGGAGCCGGCACGGTCGAGTCCATCGGCGACGGCGTGAGCCATCTGTCGCCCGGCGACGCGGTGCTGCTGAACTGGGCCATCCCCTGCGGCCGCTGCCCGCAGTGCCGGCGCGGGCGCGGCTCGCTGTGCGAACGCACGCACGGCGTCGACCTCACGCTGGGCAGCAGCGCGCCGGCCGCGGGCCACACGCTGTGGCGTGGTCAGCCGGTGGAACGCTCCTTCAAGCTCGGCACCTTTGCCGAATGCACGCTGGTGCGCGCCGAGGCGCTGACCGCGCTGCCCCGGCAACTGCCGGCGCGCCACGCCTGCATCCTGGGTTGCGGCGTGATGACGGGCGTGGGCGCGGCCGTCAACGTCGCGCAGGTGCAGCCGGGCGACACGGTCGCGGTCGTGGGCTGCGGCGGCGTCGGTCTGAGCGTGGTGCAGGGCGCGCGGCTTGCGTGTGCGGCCCGCATCGTCGCCATCGACCGCCGGCCCGCGGCGCTGCAGCGCGCGGTGGCGCTGGGCGCCACGCACACGCTGGAACCGGCGGCCGACGACACCCACGGCGACGAGCTGGCCGCCGCGGTGCGCGCATTGACCGAAGGCCGCGGCGCCGACCACGCCTTCGAGGCTACCGGCGTGGCCGCGCTGGCCTTCCTGCCGCTGAAGCTGTGCCGGAACGGCGGCAACGCCGTGCAGCTGAGCGGCGCGCACGGACCCGTGGCCGTGGAGATGCCGCAGTTCTGGTGGGACAAGCGCTACCTGGTGCCGCTGTACGGCGGCTGCCTGCCCGAGCGCGACTTTCCGCGCCTGTTCGACTGGGCCGCCCGGGGCGAGTTGGTGCTCGACAGCCTGGTCACGCACACCTACCGGCTCGCCGAGCTGGGCCAGGCGCTGGACGACCTGATCGCCGGGCGCAGCGCCAAGGGCGTGATCCTGTTCGACTGACGCACGCCGCGATGTTCCGCAGCCTGGAAGTCTCCGACCCGGCCCTGTCGCCGCCGGGCCTGCGCTTCGTCACCGTCAAGAGCGCGGCGCTTGGCCAGCGGGCCGATGTGCTGCTGTTCGTGCCGCCACAGGCCGCTGCGCTGCGCGACGTGCCGCTGGTGCTGCTGCTGCACGGCGTCTACGGCTCGCACTGGGCCTGGGCCTTCAAAGGTGGCGCGCACCTCACCGCGCAGCGGCTCATCGACGCCGGCGCGATCCCGCCGCTGGTGCTGGCCATGCCCAGCGACGGGCTGTGGGGCGACGGTTCGGGCTACGTGGCCCACGGCTCGCGGGACTTCGAGCGCTGGATCGTCGACGAGGTGCCGGCCGCAGCGCGCGCCGCCTGCAGCGCCTGCGGCGAGAGCTCGCCGCTGTTCATCGCCGGGCTGAGCATGGGTGGCTTCGGCGCACTGCGACTGGCCGGCCGGCATCCGCGTCGCTTCGTCGCGGCGGCAGGGCATTCCTCGGTGACCGAGGCCGCGCAGCTCGATGCGCTGATGGCCGAGTCGCGCGCCGGCTGGTCCGCGGCGCCCGCAGACGGCAGCGTCATCGCCGCGCTCCGCGGCGCCGACGCCCCGCTGCCCGCGCTGCGCTTCGACTGCGGGCGCGACGACCCCTTCATCGCCGCCACCCGCCGGCTGCACGCCGAGTTGCAGGCCGCCGGCATCGCCCACGAGTACGCCGAGCACGACGGCGGCCACGGCTGGGACTACTGGGCGCGGCATCTGGAAGACACGCTGCGCTTCTTCGGAACGACGCTCTCAGCAAGGCGCACCCCACCTTGATTCCGCGCCTGGCCTCCGTGGCCCTCCCGACGCTTCCGCTGGCCGCCGGCGACCGGCTGGCGCTGTGGGCCGGCGGCCAGCCACAGGCCATGCCCAAGGCCTTCTGCCGCGTGCGTGGCACGGCTTCCCCGGCCGTCGGCTCGGCCATCGGCTTCGAAGTCCGGCTGCCCGATGCGGCAGCCTGGAACGGCAAGTACCTGCAGGCCGGCAACGGCGGCACGGCAGGTTCGGTGCCGCTGTCATCACTGCTCGACGGCGTGGTGCGCGGCTACGCCACCGCTGCCACCGACGGCGGCCATCTGCGGCCCGACGGGCTGGACCACGGCTGGGCCAGCGGCCGCCCCGAATGCGTGGTCGACTTCGGCTGGCGTGCGGTGCAGCGCACCGCCCTGGCGGCCAAGCGCATCGTGGCCGCAGGCCTGGGTGCGGCACCGGAAAAGTCCTGATTCGTCGGCTGCTCGAACGGCGGCCGCGACGCCATGATGGCGGCGCAGCGAACGCCGCGGGCGTTCGATGGCATCGTGGCCGGTGCACCGGCGCTGGCCTGGCCAGGACGCCGAACTGCCCGAGGGGATGCGCTGGCACCTGAGGCTGCGCGCCCACGGCTGGAGCAACGCGCTCTTCGGCCACGAAGGCGCCGATGCCGACAGCGACGGCCGCAGCATCACCCCTGCCGCCGAGATCGGCTCCGACGCCGCCACGCGCATCGTGCGCTTCACGATCCCCAGCGAAGCGCTGGGCGATCCGGCCAGCCTGAGCGGCGCCCGCGTGTTCGTGAGCACCTGCGACGGGGACGGCGGCTGGCACCCGCTGGCGCGCGAGCCGGGAAGCTTCGTCGTCGGTGGCGGCGAGGCCCGCGGACCGAAGGTCTGGAGCGCGAGTCCGGCGATCCGGCTGTCCTGAGCGAACCTCGGCGCGCCGCTGTGGGTGCCCGATCGTCGCCCGGCAGCATCGACACTGCGCGTCACGTAGTGACCCGGACTCCGCCGAACCACGCAGCTCAAGGCCCCCGTCCACGGCGCCATCGTCGCCATCGAAGTCCAGGCCGGCCAGGCGGTGGCAAGCGGGCAGGCGCTGCTGGTCCAGCTTGCGCTGGCACGCCCGGGCGCGTCACCACTTGCAGCCCGAGCCGCGCAGGGCGTCCAGCACCAGCGGCACCACGGCCAGCAGGCCGGCGCCGCTGTGGGCCCGGGCACAGTCGGCGCGGGCGGACTTCTCGATGGCGGCGGCGAGCGGGTCGGGCTCGGTACGGTTCTCCGACTCCGCCACCCTGCGCGCGACGCTGGGTGGCCCGGCCTCGGCGCTGCGCCAGCGGCCCAGTTCCAGGTTCAGCGGGCGCGGCGCGCTGGCGGCCTGCGCCGGCAGCGCGACGGCGGCACCGGTCCGCGCCTCGGCGTCGGCACCGGCTGGCGGCGCGTCGGGCTGGGCCATGGCGGTACCCGGCGCCACGGCCGGCGAGGCGGCCAACGGCGAAGGCGGCTGGATCTGCGGCCGCGGCTCAGGGGCCGCCGGCCGCTCCCGGGCAGGCGGCGCCGCGCGGGGCGGCGCCGTGGCCGGCGGCGGGGCCTCTTGCGTGTCGGAGGCACTGCGCAGGGTCAGCTCCAGCCAGGCCGGCTCGCGCGGGGCGGGCGGCGCATCGGCGGGCGCGCGACCCAGGGCCCACAAGGCCAGCCCGTGCAGCAGGGCTGCCAACCACAGGCAGCGCACGAACGTGATCCGGCCCGCGCGGGGCCACGGGGCCGACGGCGCGGGCGGAGGTGGGTCGTGCAGGGCGGTGGCGGTCACGGGCGGCACGGCGGCAGGCGATCTCGTACCCGGTCAGTATCTGCCACGACGCGCCGCTCGGGTCTAATCACGGGCCATGAACCAGCTCGACCAGCTCAAGCAGCACACCATCGTCGTCGCCGACACCGGCAACTTCCGCCAGCTGGCGC
Organism: Betaproteobacteria bacterium; assembly: GCA_046341655.1. Taxonomy (GTDB): domain Bacteria; phylum Pseudomonadota; class Gammaproteobacteria; order Burkholderiales; family Burkholderiaceae_C; genus Rubrivivax. The sequence continues at coordinate 18,366 of JBKDQY010000068.1, forward strand.
AGTTCGCGCCGCGCGACGCCACCACCAACCCCAGCCTCATCCTCAAGGCCGTGCAGCAGCCCGAGTACGCGCCCTTGCTCGCCGAGACCGTGGCCGCGCACGCCGCACGGCCGCTGGAGGCCATCGTCGACGAGGTGCTGGTGCGCTTCGGCCGCGAGATCCTGGCCATCGTGCCGGGCCGCGTGAGCACCGAGGTCGACGCGCGGCTGAGCTTCGACACCAACGCCACGGTGGCGCGCGCCGAGCGGCTGATCGGGCTGTACGAGGCCGCCGGCGTGCCCCGCCACCGCGTGCTGATCAAGATCGCCGCCACCTGGGAAGGCATCCGCGCCGCCGAACGGCTGCAGCGCGCCGGCATCCACTGCAACCTGACGCTGCTGTTCGCCTTCTGCCAGGCCGTGGCCTGCGGCGACGCCGGCGTGACGCTGATCAGCCCCTTCGTGGGCCGCATCTACGACTGGCACAAGAAGGCCGCCGGC
>JBKDQY010000069.1:0-10748 GCA_046341655.1 Betaproteobacteria bacterium
CCCACCAGCGCCATGCTGGCGGCCAGGCTGGCGTAGGCCCAGGCCGGCGGGGCGCGCGGGGTCACGGCGGGGTCAGAACGCCGTGGCGTGGCGTTCGCGTTCCCAGTCGGAGACGTGGCTGCGCCAGGCCGCCGACTCGGCGCGCTTCAGCGCCACGAACTCGCGCAGCAGCGCCGGCCCCAGCGTGCCGGCGACCACGGCGTCGGCCTGCAGCGCGTCCAACGCCTCGTCCAGCAGCGCGGGCAGGCGCGGCAGGTCGGGGCGGGGTACCTCCGAGAGGTCTTCGGTGCAGGCCGGGCCCGGGTCGAGACGGCGAGCCAGTCCGTCCAGGCCCGCATCGATCAGCGTCGCGCAGGCCAGGTACACGTTGGCCGAGGCATCCGGCACGCGCCACTCGAAGCGCCCGGGCAGCGTGCGCACCGGGGCCGTGCGGTTGTTGGGCCCGTGGGCCACCACGGCCGGCGACCAGGTGGTGCCGCTGATCGAGGCGGTGGCCCCCAGCCGCTTGTACGAGTTGACGGTGGGCGCGGCCAGTGCCGCCAGCGCACGCGCGTGCGCCAGCACGCCACCGATGACGGGCCCGAGCGTGGCCTCGTCGGCCGGCGTGGCCGCGTCGCGCCACAGCGAGACGTGGAAGTGCAGCCCGCTGCCGGGCTGGCCTTCGAAGGGCTTGGGCATCATCGAGAACAGCCGGCCGTGCGGCTCGGCCAGCGCCTGCGCCGCCAGCTTGAACAGCATCAGCCGGTCGCAGCTGGCCAGGGCCTCGGCGTGGCGCCAGTTCAGCTCGTACTGCCCGTGGGCGTCCTCGTGGTCGATCTGCAGCACCTCGAAGCCGCAGGCCTCGAGCGCGCCGCGCAGCTCGTGCAGGAAGGGCCAGGGCCGCTGCAGCGAGGCGAGGTCGTAGCTGGGCTTGTCGAGCCGGTCGTGGTCGTCGGCCGGCACGATGCGGCCGGCGGGGTCGCGCTTGAGCAGGAAGAACTCGGGCTCGATGCCCAGCTGCATCGCCAGGCCCGCGGCGCGCAGCCGCGCCAGCGCCCGGTGCAGCACCTGGCGCGGGCAGGCCTCGAAGGGCCGGCCGTCGACGAAGCCGTCGCCGACGATGCGCGCGACGCCGGGCAGCCAGGGCAGGGGCTGGATCGTGGCGGCGTCGCCGCGCGCGTAGTACTCCGAGCGCGGCCCGGTGCGCGCCAGCCCCGTGCCCCAGATGGACGGCCCGGCGAAGCCCGCGCCGGTGGCCAGCACCTCGGGCAGCTGCGCCAGCGGCACCAGCTTGCCCTTGGCCGTGCCGTGCACGTCGGCGAACTGCACCAGCAGCGTGTGGATGCCGGCGGCCGTGAGGCGCGCGAGAAGGGCTTCGACAGGCTCGGCCCGAACGGCGGGATCGGTCATGCCGGATCGATGCGGATCCAGGTGGTCTTGAGCTCGGTCACCTTGTCGAAGGCGTGCAGGCTCTTGTCGCGGCCGTTGCCGCTTTGCTTGACGCCACCGAAGGGCACGGTGATGTCGTCCTCGTCGTACTGGTTCACGTGCACGGTGCCGGCGCGCAGCGCGCGGGCCACGCGGTGGGCGCGGCTCAAGTTGTCGCTCCAGACGCTGGCCTGCAGCCCGTAGGCGCTGGCGTTGGCGATGGCCACGGCCTCGGCCTCGGTGCGGAACGTGAGGATGCCCATCACCGGGCCGAAGATCTCCTCGCGCGCGATGGTCATGCCGTTGACGACACCGTCGAACACGGTGGGCTCCACGAAGAACCCGCCGCTGTCCTCGCGCACGCGGCGGCCGCCGGTGACCAGGCGCGCGCCCTCGCTCCTGCCGGCCTCGATGTAGCGCAGCACGGTGCTCATCTGCGGCTCGTCGACGATGGCGCCGAGCACGGTGCCCGGGTCCAGCGGGTGGCCCGGCGCGTACTGGGGAGCCTCGGCAGCCACGACCTCGGTGAAGCGCTTCGCGATCGATTCGTGCACCAGCACGCGCGAAGGCGCGTTGCAGCTCTCGCCCTGGTTGAAGAACAGGCTGGCGGCCACCGTCCTGGCGGCGCGCTCGACGTCGGCGAAGTCGTCGAACACCACGAAGGCGCTCTTGCCGCCGAGCTCGTTGAACACGCGCTTGAGGTTGCTGCGGCCGGCGTACTCCAGCATGCGGCGGCCGGTGCGCGTGCTGCCGGTGAAGCCCAGCGCGTCGACGTCCATGTGAAGCGCCAGCGCCTCGCCGGCCTCGGGGCCATAGCCGGGCCCGACGTTGAACACGCCCGGCGGCAGGCCGGCCTCGATGGCGAGCTCGGCCAGCCGCAGCGCGGTGAGCGGGCTCTTCTCGCTGGGCTTGAGCACCACCGAGTTGCCGGCTGCCAGCGCGGGCCCCAGCTTCCAGGCGGCCATGATCATCGGGTAGTTCCAGGGCACGATGGCGCCCACCACCCCCACCGGCTCGCGCGTGATCAAGGCCAGCGCCGAGGCCGGCGTGGGCGCGATCTCGTCGTAGACCTTGTCCACGGCCTCGGCGTACCAGGCGATGGTGCGCGCCGTGCTGGGCACGTCCACCGCCAGCGCGTGCTGGATGGGCTTGCCCATGTCCAGCGTCTCGAGCAGCGCGAGCTCGTCGCGCGCGCCCAGGATCTTCTCGGCGAAGCGCTGCAGGATCTTCTTGCGCGCCGCGGGTGCCTTGCCGCACCAGCGGCGATCTTCGAAGGCGGCGCGGGCGCTGGCCACGGCGGCGTCCACGTCGGCGGCAGCACCGCGCGCCACCGGGCCCAGCACGCGGCCGTCGATGGGGCTGATGCAGTCGAAGGTCTGGCCGCTGGCGGCCTCGCGCCGCTGGCCGTCGATGACCGCACGGCCGTCGATGGACAGTGCCGCCGCGCGCGCCGCCCAGTCCACCGCCGCCGCGGCCATCAGAAGCTCACCACCACCGAGGCACCGAGCAGCGTGTTGCTCTTGTAGTAGCGGCTGCTCTTGGTGTCGTAGAACACCGGTTGGCTGGCGCCGTCCTGGCGCAGCTCGAACTTCAGGATGGTGTTCTCGTCGTAGAGGTAGTTCAGGCCCATCGTGAGCGCCCAGCGGTTGCTGCCTACACTCTCGCCCTTGGCGAAGTTGCCATCGGCATCGAGGCCGCGGCCGATGCCGTTGATGTCGTCGTCGAAGCTGTATCCCAGCAGGCCGCCGCCGTTCTTCTTGTTGGCGATGTAGTCGGCGCGCAGCACGCCCTCCAGGCGAGGCGTGATCTTGTAGGCTGCCGTGCCCGACAGGCCCCACCAGCGGGCGTCGCGAAGCTGGCCGTCGCTGTTGTAGATGGCCGCACCCTTCTGCTGGCCGAAGCTCACCTGGCCGTACAGGCTCCAGTCGCCGCGGATGAAGTAGGCGTCGACCTCGAACAGGTGCGCCATGGTGTTCTTGCCGGCGGTGGCGAACGGGAGGTCGCCGAGGACGGGGTCGCCGGTGACGGGATCCACCTCGCCGGTATCGCCGACGTAGGTGCCGTCGGCCGCGAAGTTCGGGATCTTGCCGTGCAGGCCGCTGAAGCCGAAGCCCGAGAACTCGCCCTTGGAGTAGTCGACGCGGTAGACGAGCACCGGCGTGTTGTTGCCCGGGCTCTGGCGCGCGCTGTTGAAGTTGGCCAGGCCGACGCGGCTCCACCACTTGCCGCGCGTCACGTCGAGCACGGCGCCCGTGTACGACGTGGGGGCCGTGAAGTCGAACAGCAGGTTGTGCGTGATCAGCTTGTTGCCCGCGGGCAGCGTGATCTCGTAGCCCGTCCAGTCGGGGATCTGGCCCAGCCACAGGCGCGTCTGCAGGTCCGACAGGGGGATCGACACCGAGGCTTCGTGCACGATGGAGCCGCCGTTGGTGAGGGCGCCCGTGCCGCGCTCGGGCGCCAGCGTCAGCTTCCACTTGGCGCCGCTCTCGGTCTCCTTCTCGAAGTCGATCACGGCCATGCCGAAGTAGCCGTTGTCGTAGGTGTAGCGCGCGCCGCCGTTGTTCAGGAAGACGAACGTACGGTCGTTCTGTCGGCGGTTGACGATGTAGGTGGGATCGATCTGGCCGCTGATCTTCAGGCCCTTGAAGCCCTGGTCGGTGAAGTTGTCCTGCAGCGCCTCGGTCTTGACGGCGATGCGGTTGAGCTCGCGCGCCTGCTCGGGCGTCATGCCCCACTCGCCGGGCTTGGGCGCGGCCGGCTGGGCGCGGACCTGCCGCTCGAGCTGCTCGACGCGGTCGCGCAGCGCCTTGATCTCCTGCAGCAGCGCGTCGCTGCCCTGCGCGGCGGCGGGCAACGCGGTGGCGACGAGGGCGGCCGCGGCAGCGACGGCGCGGAGCACGGTGGGGGGGCAATGGCGGGTCATGGGTTCTCCTCGCTCGGGTGTGGGTTCGATCGGGGCTCAGCCGCGGGTCGCGGCGGCCATTTCCTGCTGGCGGCGGCGTTCGCCGCGCGCGATGAGGTAGCTCGCGAGCACCACGCCCACGGCCACCACGACCACGATCACCGTGGCCACGGCGTTGACGCTGGGGTTCAGCCCCAGCCGTGCCCGCGAAAAGATCACCAGCGGCATCGTCGTCGAGCCAGGGCCCGACAGGAAGGCCGACAGCACGACGTCGTCGAGGCTCAGCGTGAAGGTCAGCAGCCAGGCCGAGACCAGGCTCTGCGCAATCATCGGCAGCGTGACCAGCCAGAACACCTGGTGCGGCTTCGCACCCAGGTCCATGGCGGCCTCCTCGAGCTGGGGGTTCAGGTCCTGCAGCCGTGCCTGCACCACCACGGTGGCGTAGGCCATGCCCAGCAGCAGGTGGCCGAGCCAGATGGTGAACATGCCGCGCTCGGGAAAGCCTAAAGCGCGCTGCACGCTCACCATCATCAGCAGCAGGCTCAGGCCCACCACCACCTCGGGCATGACGAGCGGCGCGCTGACCATGCCCGAGAACAGCGTGCGCCCCTTGAAGCGCTTGTACTTGACGAGCGCGAACGCCGCCAGCGTGCCCAGCACCACCGAGCCGCAGGCGGTGAGCAGCGCGATCTTGAAGCTCAGCCACAGGCCGGAGAGCATCTCGTCGTCGCGCAGCAGGGCCTCGTACCACTTCAGCGTGAAGCCGCGCCAGATGTTGGGGATGGGCGAGTCGTTGAAGGAGAAGATGACCAGCGCGACGATCGGCAGGTACAGGAAGAAGAACCCGGCAGCGAGCCAGCCCCGGCCGAACCAGCGGTTGAAGCTCGCGGCCCTCATCGCTTCTCGGCCGCCTCGGCCTGGTACTTGTTGAAGACGGCCAGCGGCACGATGATCAGCAGGATCATCACCACAGCCACGCTCGAGGCCATGGGCCAGTCGTTGTTGCTGAAGAACTCGTCCCAGAGTACGCGGCCGATCATCAGCGTCTCGGGGCCGCCGAGTAGCTCGGGGATCACGAACTCGCCGATGCACGGGATGAACACCAGCATGCTGCCGGCAATGATGCCGGCCTTCGACAGCGGCACGGTGATCTTCCAGAACGCCGTCCAGGGCGTGGCGCCGAGGTCGGCCGCGGCCTCCAGCAAGCGAAGGTCCATCTTCGCGAGGTTGCTGTAGAGGGGCAGGATCATGAACGGCAGGTAGGTGTAGGTCATGCCCAGCACCAGCGAGAAGGGCGTGTGCATCAGGTTGCCGGGCGCGCTGATCATCCCCAGGGCGTACATCACGCGGTCGAGCCCGAGCGCGACGACGACCTCGGCCACCCAGCCGCCGTCGGTGAGCAGGCCGCGCCACGAGTACACGCGCAGCAGGAAGCTGGTCCAGAAGGGCAGCATCACCAGCATCAGCAGCGCCGGCTGGATGGTGCTGCGCGCCCGCGCCATGAAGTAGGCGAACGGGTAGCCGATGAACAGGCACAGCAGCGTCGTCGCGCCCGCGTACTGCAGGCTGTTGACGTAGGTCTGCCAGTACAGCGGGTCCTGCGCGATGAACTGGTAGGTGCCGAACTTCAGCGAGATCGTCAGCACGCCCTCGGACCAGGTGACCAGGTCCTTGAAGGTGACGGCCTCCATCTCGGAGACGCTGATCTTGCCGACGATGAAGAACGGCGCCATGAAGAACAGCAGCAGGAACAGGAACGGCAGCGCGATGACGAGCCCGCGCCCGCCGAAGGTGCTGACCACCAGTCGCTGGAAGGCGTTCATCGGCGCCGCGTTCATGCCGGGCTCACTGCGTCAGCACCACGTGGGCCGAGCGCGACCAGTGGGCCCAGACGGTGTCGCCCCAGGTGAAGGCGTCGTCGCGGTGGCGCAGCGTGTTGGCCATGCTCACCTTCAGGATGGCGCCGCTGCCCAGCTGCACGTGGAACACCGTGTAGCTGCCGAAGTAGGACATCTCCTTGATGGTGCCCTGCGCCGAGTTGTAGGGGTCGGGCTGCCCGTCGTGGCCCAGCGGGCGGTGGCGCGAGAGGTGGATCTTCTCGGGCCTGAGCGCCACCGTCACCGCCATGCCCTGCGTGCCGGTGATGCCGTGGCCCACGTAGTGCCGGCAGTCGGCGCTGCCCACCACGCAGTGGTCGGCCTCGTCCTCGTCGAGCGTGCCGTTCATCAGGTTGACGTTGCCGATGAAGTCGGCGACGAAGCGCGTGGCCGGCGTCTCGTACAGGTCGCCCGGCGCGCCCACCTGCAGGAAGCGGCCCTCGCTCATGATGGCGATGCGGCTGGCCATGGTCATGGCCTCTTCCTGGTCGTGGGTGACCATCACGCAGGTCACGCCCACGCTCTCGATGATGTTGACCAGCTCGATCTGCGTCTGCTCGCGCAGCTTCTTGTCGAGCGCGCCCAGCGGCTCGTCCAGCAGCAGCAGCCGCGGCTGCTTGGCCAGGCTGCGCGCCAGCGCCACGCGCTGCTGCTGCCCACCCGACAGCTGGTGCGGCTTGCGCTGGGCGAACTTGCCCAGCTGCACCAGCCGGAGCATGGCCTCCACGCGCTCGGCGACCTGGCCGGACGGCAGGCCCTCGCGCCGCAGTCCGAACGCGATGTTGTCCCACACCGTGAGGTGCGGGAACAGCGCGTAGCTCTGGAACATCATGTTCATCGGCCGCTGGTAGGGCGGCAGGCCGGCGAGGTCCTGGCCCTCCAGCACGATGCGGCCCGAGGTGGGCTGCTCGAAGCCGGCCAGCATGCGCAGCAGCGTGCTCTTGCCGCAGCCGGACGATCCCAGCAGCGCGAAGATCTCGCCCTTGGCGATGTCCAGGCTGACCTGGTTGACGGCCTTGAAGCCGTTGAAGTCCTTGACGACGTCCTGGATCTGCAGGAACGCCGGCACGGCCGGTTCGGGCTTCACAGGCCAGTCTTGAACGAAGTGTAGGTGCGCGTCATCAGACGGCGGAGGTCGTTGTTGATGGCATCCGGCGGCACCATCTTCGCCAGGTCGGCCGCACCCAGGAACACCGTCGGGTTGTTGGCCACCTCGGGCTTGATGTGGCGCCGGCTCTCGGCGTTGGGGTTGGCGTACAGCACCTTGTTGGTGAGCGACGCATGCACCTCGGCGCGCAGGATGTAGTTGATGAACTTGTGCGCGTTGCCCGGTCTTGGTGCATCGGCCGGGATCACCATGACGTCGAAGAACAGCAGGCCGCCGGTGCGCGGGATCAGCGTCTGGATGTTCTGGCCGGTCTTGCCGTCGATGGCGCGCTGGCGCGCCTGGCCGATGTCGCCGCTCCAGCCCAGCGCCACGCAGATGCTGCCGCTGGCCATGTCGTTGATGTAGCCGCTGCTGGAGAACAGCGTCACGTGCGGGCGCACCGTCTTGAGCAGCTGCGCCGCGGCGGCGTAGTCGGACGGGTTCTTGCTGAACGACGGCTTGCCCAGGTAGTGCAGCGCCGCGGGCACGACTTCGGTGGCGCTGTCGAGGAAGCTCACGCCGCAGCTCTTGAGGCGGCTGATGTACTCGGGCTTGAAGACCAGGTCCCAGGCGTTCTCGGGCATCGGCAGGTTGCCCAGCGCGGCACGGACCTTGTCGACGTTGATGCCGACCGTGGTGTAGCCCCACAGCCAGTTGACCATGTAGTTGTTGCCCGGGTCCATGCGCGCCAGCTGGGCCTGCACGGCGGGATCGAGGTTGCGCAGGTTGGGCAGCAGGGCCTTGTTCAGCGGCTGCAGCAGGCCGCCGTCGATCTGCAGCTTGGCCCAGTTGGAGCTTGGGATGACGATGTCGTAGCCCGTCTTGCCCGCTACCAGCTTGGCGTGGACGATCTCGTTGTTGTCGAAGTTGTCGTAGCGGACCTTGATGCCCGTTTCGCGCTCGAAGTTGCGGATCGTGTCTTCCGCGATGTAGTCCGACCAGTTGTAGATGTTGAGGACCTTCTCCTCCTCCTGGGCCTGGGCGGGCGGCATCGCGGCGCAGAAGGCGGCGACAGTGGCGATCAGGGCGAACTTCGTCTTCATGCGGTCATCCTCCGAACGGGTGGGGGCAGTCTAGCAATCAGCGGGCCCAGCCCGCGGCCCGGGCATCGGCCAGCGTCAGATCGAGGCAACTCCGGATCAACCCGAGCATCTCGTCGATCTGCGCGCGCGTGATCACCAGGGGCGGCGCGATGATCATGCGGTCGCCCACGGCGCGCATGATCAGCCCCTGGCGGAAGCAGTGGCCGCGGCAGACCATGCCGATCTCGACCTCTTCCGGGAAGGCCTCTCCGGTGGCCTTGTCCTTCACGAGCAGCAGCGCGCCCATCAGGCCGCAGGTCTCGGCGTCGCCCACCAGCGGGTGCCCGGCCAGCTCGCGGTAGCGCGCGGCGAGGTACGGCCCGACGTCGTCGTGCACGTGCTCCACCAGCCGCTGCTCGCGGATCAGCGCGATGTTGGCCAGCGCCACCGCGCAGGCCACGGGGTGGCCGCTGTAGGTGTATCCGTGGTTGAACTCGCCGCCGCGCTCGATGAGCGCCTCGGCCACCCGGCTGCCCACCAGCACGCCGCCCAGCGGGATGTAGCCGCTGGTCACGCCCTTGGCGAAGGTCATCAGGTCGGGCTGGAAGCCCATGGTCTCGCTGCCGAACCAGCGGCCGGTGCGGCCGAAGCCGCAGATGACCTCGTCGCTGACCAGCAGGATGCCGTGCCGGCGGCAGATGCGCTCGATCTCCGGCCAGTAGGTGGCCGGCGGGATGATCACCCCGCCGGCGCCCTGCACGGGCTCGCCGATGAATGCCGCCACCTTGTCGGCGCCGATGGCCTCGATGCGCTCTTCCAGCCAGCGCGCGGCCTGCAGGCCGAACTCGTCGCGGCTCAGCCCCTGCGGCCGGCCGTGCGCCCACCAGTACGGCTGCTCGATGTGCTCGATGCCCGGGATCGGCAGCCCGCCCTGCGCGTGCATGCCGGCCATGCCGCCCAGCGACGCGCCGGCCATCGTGCTGCCGTGATAGGCGTTGTGGCGGCTGATGATGACGCTGCGGCCGGGCTGGCCCATCACGTCCCAGTAGCGGCGCACCATGCGCACCACGGTGTCGTTGCCCTCGCTGCCGCTGCCGCTGAAGAACACGTGCTGGAAGCCCGGCGCCACCTCGGCCAGCACCTCGGCCAGCCGGATGGCGGGCGGCGTGGCCGTCTGGAAGAAGGCGTTGTAGAAGGGCAGCTGCTTGAGCTGCGCCGTGGCCGCGTCCACCAGCGCCTGCTGCCCGTAGCCCACGTTCACGCACCACAGGCCGCTCATGGCGTCGAGGATCTTGTTCCCGTCGCTGTCCCAGAGGTAGATGTTGTCGGCGCGCTCGATGATGCGCGAGCCCTTGCGGGCCAGGCCCTTGAAGTCGGTGAAGGGGTGCAGGAAGTGCGCCGCGTCGGCGGCCTGCCACTCGTGGGTGCTGCGTTCCATGGCGGGCCTTTCGTCAGACGTGCAGGAGCAGGTGTTCCCGCTCCCAGGGCGAGATCACCTTCATGAACTCGGCGTACTCGATTTCCTTGACCTCGGTGTAGACGGTGACGAACTCGCGCCCCAGCACCGCGGCCAGGTCGGCCTCGTCGCGCAGCAGCGACAGCGCCTCGCCCAGGCTGCGCGGCAGCTGGAAGTCTCCGAGGTAGGCGTCGCCCTTGCACTCGGGCGCCGGCTCGATCTGGTTGACGATGCCGAGATACCCGCAGGCCAGCGTGGCGGCCAGCGCCACGTAGGGGTTGGCGTCGGCGCCGATGACGCGGTTCTCGACGCGCCGCGCCGCCGCGCCCGCCACCGGGCTGCGGATGCCCACCGTGCGGTTGTCGGTGCCCCACTGGATGTTGATCGGCGCGGCGTTGCTGCGCACCAGGCGGCGGTAGCTGTTGACGTAGGGCGCGAACAGCGCCATCGCGGCCGGGATGTACTTCTGCAGGCCGCCGATGTACCAGTAGAACTCCCGGCTGGGCGTGAAGTCGGGGTTGCTGAAGATGTTCTGGCCCGTAGCCTTGTCGACCACGCTCTGGTGCACGTGCATGGCGCTGCCGGGTTCGCCGGCGATGGGCTTGGCCATGAAGGTGGCGAACATGTCGTGGCGCAGCGCCGCCTCGCGCACCGTGCGCTTGAACAGGAACACCTCGTCGGCCAGCCCCAGCGGGTGGGCGTGGAAGAAGTTGATCTCCATCTGGCCCGCGCCCACTTCGTGGATCAGCGTGTCGACGTTGAGCTCCATCTTCTCGCAGTAGGCGTAGACGTCCTCGAACAGCGGGTCGAACTCGTTGACGGCGTCGATGCTGTAGGCCTGCCGGCTGGTCTCGCTGCGGCCGCTGCGGCCCACGGGCGGCTTCAGCGGCACGTCGGGGTCGGTGTTGCGGGCGACCAGGTAGAACTCGAGCTCGGG
>JBKDQY010000070.1:0-3938 GCA_046341655.1 Betaproteobacteria bacterium
GAACGCCAGCGCGGCGGCAGCGGCGGCGGCGGCGCGCGGCTCACCCCCACTGGCGAGCAGGTGCTGCGCATCTACCGCGCCATCGAGCGCGACTGCCAGCGCGCGGTGGACAAGCGCGCGGCGGCGCTGGCGGGGTTGCGGAGCGGCTGAGGTTCACGCGCAGCGACCAACTCCGGCAGGCCAAACCGGGACGAGCGTCCCACTGGCGATGGGTCCGCGGCGCTCGACTCCTCGACGGGCAAGGTCCCGCCCGGCGATCGTTCACGGCCTCGTGGCGGGGATTCCAGCGAGAGCCGTCAGCAGCTCCGGCATGCAGTCCGCATCGGCCCACAGCGTCTGCCAGGCATCTTGCGCGGCAGCCATCCAAGTCGGATGGTCGGCACCGCACTCGATGCCGCTCCAGCCATCTCGGGTCCAGCTCCACCAGTAGCGGCCGGCGAGCCCGCCGCTGTCGATAGCGCCCGGTCCCTCGATGCGCAGGCCCATCTGCGTCATCAGAGCAGGGTCGATGATGCTGGGGATGGCAGGCTTTGGCATGTGTCGACAGACCCTTTGGCTCGGGCAAGCGATGCTGCCTCGAGCCCGATCCGATGGCAACATGCCCGCATGACGCTGCCGAACGGTCTGTACGAGACGCTGCTGACACAGGCGCATGCCACGGCGCTCGGCAGTCAGGCCCACGTGCTGGCCGATGCAACCGGGCTGATGCCCGACCTGCTGCTGGACCTGCTCACCCGGCACCTCGGGACGCTGTTCGACGCCATGGCCCGCGAACCCGGCGGCGGCGACTCGCAGCTGGACCTCGCCTTGGGCCTGCTGGCCCGGGCGCGCGAGTTGCTGGCGGCCAGACCGCAGGCGGACACCTTGCCCGACAGCGACGAACTGCCCCGGCGGCCGCCCGCGGTGCTGCGGCAGGTGGGCCTGCCGGGGCGCACGCTGCAGCCGCCGCAAAGCGGCCTGCTGCAGCCCTGGCTGTTCACCGCCGGGCGCGGCAGCCCCTCGCTGTTGCACGAGATCCGCCGCGAAGTCCCGGCCTGCGACCGGGTGGACCTGGTGATCAGCTTCATCACCCTGTCGGGCGTGCGCAAGGTGCTGGACCTGCTGCAGCAACTGGCCCGCTCGTCCGACAGCGGCGCAGCGGGCCCCGTGATCCGCGTCCTGACCACCACCTACACCGGCGCCACCGAAGCCGAGGCGCTGGACCAGCTGGCCGCGCTCCCCGGCTGCGAGGTCCGCGTGTCGCTCGACGGCCGCCGCAGCCGGTTGCACGCCAAGGCCTGGATCTTCCGCCGCGCCAGCGGCTTCGGCAGCGTCTACATCGGCAGCGCCAACCTCTCGGGCGCGGCCATGACCGGCGGGCTGGAGTGGACGGTCAAGCTCACGCAGCGCGGCCAGGCCGGGATGTACGACGCGGCCTGCGCGCACTTCGAGGCCTTGTGGGCCGATGCCGAATTCGAGCGCTACGACCCCACGGTGGCCGGCAGCCGCGAAGCCCTGCGCCTGGCGCTGTCGCAGGAACGCGGCAGCAGCCAGGGGCAACCCATCGCGCTGTTCGACATCCAGCCCAAGCCCTTCCAGCAGGACCTGCTCGACCAGCTGGAGGCCGAGCGTGCCCTCTCGCGCCATCGCCTGCTGCTGGTGGCCGCCACGGGCACTGGCAAGACGGTGATCGCCGCGCTCGACTACCGGCAGCGCGTGCGGCGGCAGGGCGGCCGCTATCCCAGGCTGCTGTTCGTGGCCCACCGCGGCGAGATCCTGCAGCAGGCCCTGGCCACCTACCGCACCGTGCTGCGCGACCCCGGCTTCGGCGACGTGCTGGCCGGCGGCCGTGAGCCGGCGGCCTGGGACCACCTGTTCACCACCATCGACAGCCTGGACGGTCGCGACCTGCTTTCGCGATTCGGCGTCGATTACTGGCACAGCGTCGTCGTCGACGAGTGCCACCACATGGCGGCAGCTCGCTTCGAGCGCTTCTGCAAGCGCGTGCAGCCGCGGGAGCTGCTCGGCCTCACCGCGACGCCCGAGCGGGCCGACGGCAAACCCATCGCCGGGTTCTTCGACGCCCGGCCCGACGGGCGAGCAGCAGCCGAGCTGCGCCTGTGGCACGCCCTCGACCTGCAGCTGCTGGTGCCCTTCGAGTACTTCGGCTGCGACGACAGCACCGACCTGGCCGGCGTGCCCTGGGGCAAGGCCGGCGAGCTGCCGGCGCTGCGCCAGGCGCTGGAGGCCAACACCGCGCGCGCGCAGCTGGTCATGCGCGAGTGGGAACGGCTGGCCGGCCGCAGCCGCATGCGGCGGGCGCTGGCGTTCTGCGTGTCGATCGAGCACGCCGAGTTCATGACCCGCGCCTTCGCCGAGGCCGGGCTGAAGGCCGCGTGCATCACCTCGAAGACGCCGCCCGAGGAACGCGAGCGCGCCCCGCACCGCCTGCGGGATGGCGGCGACCTGCAGGTGCTGGTGACGGTGGACCTCTACAACGAGGGCATCGACGTGCCCTTCGTCGACACCCTGCTGCTGCTGCGGCCCACGCAGAGCCCGGGCGTGTTCCAGCAGCAGCTGGGCCGCGGCCTGCGGCTGAACCCGCCGCACAAGGACAGCTGCCTGGTGCTGGATTTCGTCGGCCGCCACAACGAGAGCTTCCGCTTCGACCGCCTGCTCGGCGCCCTCACCGGCCAGGGCCGGCGCGAGCTGCTGGACAGCGTGGAGCAGGGTTTCGCCACGCTGCCGGCCGGGTGCCACATCCACCTGCAGCCCCGGGCCCGCGAACAGGTGCTGGCGCGACTGCGGCAGCTGACCGACGGCCAGTGGAAGCACCTGCGGCAGGAGCTGCAGGCCTGGTCGGCCGCCAGGGGGCGCACCGACCCGCCGCTGGCCGATTTCCTGCACGAGCAAGCCCTGGAGCTGGACGACATCTACCGCCCGCAGGGCCACAGCGGGTGGTTGACGCTGCAGCACCAGGCCGGGCTGATGGTGGCCGAGCCCTCGCCAGAGTCGCTGTACTTCAGCGGCCGCCTGCACAGCCTGCTGCACGTCGACGACGTGGAGCGCGTGAGGGCGCTGCAATCGCTGGCCGAGGGCGCCATGCCCGACGAGCCCCTGGCGCAGTGCCTGGCCTACCAGATCGACGCCGATCGCACCCGCGTGGGCCCTGCGGCGGCGTTCCTGGCCCGTCTGCGCCAGGAGCCGGCGGCCTGCCACGAGCTGCAGCAGTTGCTGGCCCTGCTGGAAGCGCGGGCGCGGGCCTTGCCCCCACTGCCGGGCCTGGAAGACACCCCGCTGCGCCTGCATGCGCGCTACGGGATGCGCGAGATCCTCACCGCCGTGGGCTGGCTCACGGCCGAGAAGCGGACGCCAGCCACCTCGGGCGTGCTGCCGCTGGCGGAGCGCCACACCGAACTGTTCTTCGTCACGCTCGACAAGAGCCAAGGCTTCAACGACCGCACGGCCTATCGCGACCACGCGATCGACCCCGGGCACTTCCACTGGCAGTCGCAGAACTCGGCGCGGCGCGACCGCGGCGCCGGCCAGCGCTACCTGGGTGCGCCAGGCAACGGCTGGCAGTTCCAGCTGTTCGTCCGCGAGCGCCCCGGCGACGCCTACGCGGCCTGCGGGCCTTTGCGGCTGGTCTCGGCCGAGGGCGACAAGCCGATCAGCATCGTCTGGCAGCTGGCCAGTCCGCTGCCGGCACGCCTGTTCTCGTCGTTCAGCGTGCTGCGCGGGGCCTGAGACCCAGGCCACTCCGAGGCCCGGAGCCGCAAGCAGGCGCCTTACAATCCGAGCCTTGGTAAGGAAACCAGATGGCAGAGTCCACCATCACCTCGAAGGGTCAGACCACTGTCCCGGCCGACATCCGCGCCCTCGTGCAAGCCAAGCCGGGCACGCGTCTGGTCTGGTCGGTGATGCCGGACGGCACCATCATCGTCAGGGCCAAGACCAGG
>JBKDQY010000071.1:0-44187 GCA_046341655.1 Betaproteobacteria bacterium
GGGTGCCCCCGGTGACGCCTGGGTGGAGCTGAACCTGCGGCTGCGCAACAGCGCCGTCACCGAGTTCAGCTTCAGCCCGAAGCGGCACGTGCTGCACAGCTTCAACACGCTGCCGCACCTGCTGGCGCCGGAGCGCGCCGACTGGGTCACCTACAGTTGAGCCTGCGCAATGGGTGTTGGCCGGCGCCTTGACGCGGCGCTCGAGGCGCTGGCACGCTCGCCCACCAGGAGAATCCAATCATGTTGCTTCACATTCCTCGTCCGCTGGCATCGCCCGCCGTCCGCGCCGCCGCCCTGGCCGCCACCCTGCTGGCCGCGGCCACGCTGCCGACGCAGGCCGCCCTACCACGGGGCACGCTCAGCTACGTGCAGCCCACGGGCGTGGTGAACAGCACCGACGTCATCGATGTTCGCGTCGTGCTCACGCTCGACGCCGATTCGTCGCCACTCACCTTCGCCAGCGACCCGCTGACAGGCTTCGACCCGGCCGACCTGCCCACCGAGGGCAGCTACTACAACCCCGATACCGGGCAGTACGAGTTGCGCCCATACGCCGTCATCACCGGCGCGTACCTCAACACCTTCTTCACCTGCACCGGCACGTTCACCAGCGTCTGCGGCCCCAGCCCGAACTACAGCTTCGACTTCTGGCTCAGCAGCACGCCGGGCAATCCGTCGGTCAACTTCCTGCCGTCGTTCTCGCTGGATCCGGGCGCGTCCACCGAGTACCTGTTCGGGCAGTTCGTGCCCGTGGCCGGTGGCGCGGCGCCCGGCAGCTACCTCTGGCACAACACCGGCCTGAACCTGAGCTTCGTCGGCCAGGACGCCGCGGGCAACGCGCTGCAGTCGTTCGGCTTCCACACCATCGCGCAGTCCTGCCCTTCGATCGACGACGCCTGCGCTTTCACGCGCATCGTCACCGAAGTGCCCGAGCCGTCGACCTGGGGCCTGATGGCGATGGGCCTGCTGGCGATGGGCGGCTGGGCGCGCCGGCGCGGCTGAACGCCCCGGTGGCGGTCAGCGCGCGGCCGCCGCGCGAATAATCGGCGCCCGAGGGGGTTCCGATGCAGCCAGGGCTCGAGATCGCGGTGGTGGGCGCCGGCCCGGTGGGGCTGGCGCTGGCGCTGCTCGCGGCGCGCCGCCTGCCCGAGGCGCGCATCGCGCTGTTCGATGCCCGCTCGCTCGACCGCGACGTGGCCGCCGACCCGCGCACGCTGGCACTGTCGCTGGGCAGCGTACAGCTGCTCGAGCGGCTGGGCGCCTGGCGGCCCGACGTGGCGGAGCCGATCCGCCGCGTGCACGTGTCGCAGGCACCCGCCGGCATCACCCTGGGCGGGCTGCTCGGGCACGAGGCGGCGGCCGTCACGCTCGACGCCGGCGAGCTGGGCGTGGCTCAGCTCGGCGCCGTGCTCGCCTATGGCGCGCTGCTGGCCCCGCTGCAAGCCGCCTGGCTGCGGGCAGCGGCGGCCGAGCCACAGCGCCTGGCCACGCGCTTCGGCACGCCGGTGGCGGCGCTGAAAGCGTTGCCCGACGGCGTGGAGGTCGACGCCGGCATCGCCGAGCGCTTCGACCTCGCCGTGGTGGCCGAGGGTGGCGTGTTCGCCGAACAGTCGCGCAAGGCGCTCGTGGCCGACTACGGCCAGACCGCCTGGGTGGGCTCGGCCACGCTGGCCGCGCCCATGGCTGGCACGGCCTTCGAACGCTTCACGCCCGACGGCCCCGTGGCCCTGCTGCCCCTGCCCGCGGCGGCCGACGGCGCGGCGCGCGCGGCCCTGGTGTGGTGCGTGCCCACGGCCGCCGACCCGGTGGCGCCGCTGTCGGCGCCGCAGCGCCTGGCGCTGCTGAACAGCCGCCTGCCGGCCGAGGCCGGCACGGTGACGGCGCTGTCGCCGCTGAAGAGCTTCGCGCTGGGCCTCAACGCCGAGCGCTCGCTGGTGCAGGGCCGCACCGTGCGCATCGGCAATGCGGCGCAGACGCTGCACCCGGTGGCCGGCCAGGGCCTGAACCTGGGCCTGCGCGACGCGCACGCGCTGGTCGACGCGCTGCAGCGCGGGCCCGGCGTCGATGCGGCACTGGCCCGCGCCGCCTTCGGCCGCGCGCCCGACCGCTGGAGCCTGATCGTCGCGACCGACTTCCTGGCGCGCAGCTTCACCTGGCGGCTGCCGGGCGCGGCCGCGCTGCGCAGCCTGGGGCTGGCGGCGCTGCAGGCCCTGCCGCCGGCCAAGGCGGCGCTGGCGCGGCGGATGATGTTCGGCTGGCGCTGAGCGTCGATCAGAAGCGGCGGTGGCGCAGCGCCGGCAGCTGCGTGCGCACGGCGTTCAGCCGCTGCGGCTCGATCTCGGCACTGACGAAGCCCTCGCCCTCGGGCAGCTGGTCCAGGATCTCGCCCCAGGGCCCCACCACCATGCTGTGGCCCCAGGTGCGGCGCCCGTTGGCGTGGGTGCCGCCCTGCGCCGCGGCCAGCACGTAGCACTGGTTCTCGATGGCGCGCGCGCGCAGCAGCAGCTCCCAGTGCGCCTCGCCCGTGGTGTGGGTGAAGGCGGCCGGCACGCACAGCAGGTCGCAGGGCGGCTGCATCAGCGCGCGGTAGAACTCCGGGAATCGCAGGTCGTAGCACACCGACAGGCCCACCCGCAACGGCCCCGCCTGCACGGCCACGGGCTCGCGGCCGGCCTCGAGCACGCGCCCTTCGTCGTAGCTCTCGCGGCCGTTGTCGAAGGCGAACAGGTGTACCTTGTCGTAGTGCCCGGCCTCGCGGCCGTCGGGGCCGTAGACGATGCTGCGGTTGAGCACCCGGCCCTCTGCCGCGCCGCGCACCGGCAGCGTCCCGGCAACCAGCCAGAGGCCCAGCTCGGCCGCCAGGCCGGCCAGGAAGGCCTGCATGGGGCCTTGCCCGGCGTCCTCGGCCAGGGCGAGCTTGTCGCTGTCGCGGTGGCCGATGAGGCAGAAGTACTCGGGCAGCAGCACCAGGCCGGCACCGGCCGCGGCGGCTTGGCGCACCAGCCGGTCGGCGGCTGAGCGGTTGGCGGGCCAGTCGGGGGCAGACACCATTTGAACGGCAGCGACTCTCATGTCTGCATCGTAGACGGCCCGGTCACAGTTCCCCCGGGGCGCGGTGGGCAAAGGCAAAGGCACTAGCCTCCGGTGTCTCCTAGACGCGACGCGTTCCGTGCAGTCGCCGCGGCGGGCCAGGCCGGAAGTGCACAGGCCCCATCGATGCCCGCCCGGCCGGATCCAGGACGAGGGAAGTTCCGATGTTGTCCAGCCCCCCGGCGCTGCAGGCGCTGGCCGAGCACAGCCGCTACGTGCAGCGGATCCGCCGGCGCTATGCCGCCGAGCGCGCCCTGCTGCCGGCCGGCCCGGCCCCCGACGCGGCAGCCATCGGCGCCCTGGTGCAGCGCCTGCGCGAGGGCGGGCGCGACCTCCCCTCGGCGCTGCGCGTGGCGCGACAGCTGGTGCTGGAGCGGCTGGCCGTGCTCGACGTGGAGCAGGCCGCGCCGCTGGAGGTGATCACCGGCTGCATGACCGACCTCGCCGAGGCCACGCTGGAACTGGCCCTGGCTGCCGCGCGCGAGGAGGCCGACGCCCGCCACGGCCCGGCGCTGGGGCCGGATGGCCGTCCCGTGGAGCTGTGGATCGTGGGCATGGGCAAGCTCGGCGCGCGCGAGCTCAACGTGTCCTCCGACATCGACCTCGTCTACGTCTACGAGGACGACGGCCACACCCCCGGCGACGCGAACGGCCGGCGCGCCGTGAGCTTCCACGAGTACTTCGGCTTCGTCGCGAAGCGGCTGTTCGCGCTCATAGGCGACACCACCGACGACGGCTTCGTGTTCCGCGTCGACCTCGCCCTGCGCCCCAACGGCATGAGCGGGCCGCCGGTGGTGAGCCTGGCCATGCTGGAGGAGTACTTCCAGGTGCAGGGCCGCGAGTGGGAGCGCTTCGCGTGGCTGAAGAGCCGCGTGGTGGCGCCGCGCGCCGCCGTGGCCAGCGGACGGGCCAAGGCGCTGCGCAGCCTGGTCACGCCCTTCGTCTACCGCCGCTACCTGGACTACGGCGTCTTCGAGGGCCTGCGCCAGCTGCACCAGAAGATCCGCGACGAGGCCCACCGCCGCGCCGCCGGGCGGCCGGAGCGCGCCAACGACGTGAAGCTCTCGCGTGGCGGCATCCGAGAGATCGAGTTCATCGTGCAGCTGATGCTGGTGGTGCGCGGCGGCCAGTTCCCCGAGCTGCGCACCCGCAGCACGCTGCGCGGCCTGCAGCGGCTGGCGGAGCGCGGCCTGATGCCGGCCGAGACGGCGCAGCGGCTGGCCGCGGGCTACACCTTCCTGCGCCGCGTCGAGCACCGCATCCAGTTCCTCGACGACCAGCAGACGCACCTGCTGCCGGCCAACGACGCCGACCTGGCCTGGATCGCCGAAAGCCTGCGCGCGGGCTGCACCGCCGTGTCCGAGTCGCTGGCGGACAAGCCCGCCTGCGCGCTGCTCGACCACCTGGGCAGCGTGCGCGAGTTCGTGGCCGCCGAGTTCGACACCCTGCTCAAGCCCGGCGCCGGGGCCGACGGCGCGCCGGCCAAGGGCGGCTGCCGCACCTGCGGCACCGGCCCGCTGCCGGTGGACAGCGACAAGCTCCACGAGCGCCTGCCCGCGCCGCTGGCGGCGCGCCTGCGCGAGTGGAGTGCGACGCCGCGCGTGCAGCAGCTGCGCGACGACAGCCGCCTGCGCCTGGGCAGGCTGATGCAGCGCGCCGGCAAGGCCGTGGCCGAAGGCCGCTGCAGCGAGGCGGCGGCGCTGCGCTTCGTCGACTGGGTGGAGCCGCTGCTGCGCCGCGAGAGCTACCTCGCGCTGCTGGCCGAGCGGCCCGAGGTGCAGCTGCGCCTGCTGCGGCTGCTGGGCCTGGCGCGCTGGCCCATGCAGTACCTGATGCGCCACCCGGGCGTGATCGACGAGCTGGCCGACCAGCGGCTGGCGCACCAGCGCTTCGACGCCGCGGCCTTCCGCACCGAGCTCGCCGCTCGCCGCGACGCCTGGCAGCGCAGCGGCGAGGCCGACGAGGAGAAGCTGCTCGACACGCTGCGCCACGCCCACCACGCCGAGGTCTTCCGCACGTTGGTGCGCGACGTCGAGGGCGAACTCACGGTGGAGCAGGTGGCCGACGACCTGAGCGCGCTGGCCGATGCTGTGCTCGAGGAAGCCATCCGCTGGAGCTGGCCGCTGCTGAAGCAGCGCCACCGCGCCGAGCCCGGCATCGCCGTCATCGCCTACGGCAAGCTCGGCGGCAAGGAGCTCGGCTACGGCAGCGACCTCGACGTGGTGTTCCTGTACGACGACGGCGAAGCCGCTGGCGACGCGGCCGGCGACGACGCGGCGCAGAAGGCGCAGGAGGTCTACGGCGCCTACGTTCGCAAGCTCATCACCTGGCTGACGCTGCGCACTTCGGCGGGCGAGCTGTTCGACATCGACACGGCGCTGCGCCCCAACGGCAATTCGGGGCTGCTCGTCACCAGCATCGGCGCCTACGAGCGCTACCAGTCGGGCCGCGGCAGCAACGCGGCCTGGACCTGGGAGCACCAGGCGCTCACACGGGCCCGCTTCTGCGCCGGCAACCCGGCCGTGGCGGCGCGCTTCGAGGCCGCGCGCCGCGCCGTGCTGACGGCACCGCGCGACGCGGCCCAGGTGAAGGCCGAGGTGCTGGCCATGCGCGAGAAGATGCGAGCGGCCCGCCCGGTGCGCACGGGCTGCTTCGACGTCAAGCACAGCGCGGGCGGCATGGTCGACGTCGAGTTCGCCGTGCAGGCGCTGGTGCTGGCGCACGGCGGCACGCACGCGGCGCTGCTGGACAACGCCGGCAACATCGCGCTGCTGCAGCGCGCCGAGGCCGCCGGCCTGCTGCCGGCCGGCGTGGGCCACTCCGCGGCCGACGCCTACCGCGAGCTGCGCCGTGCCCAACACCGCGCGCGGCTGGATGAGCGGCCCACGCAGTTCGACGGCGACGACGCCGCGGCCCTGGCCCCGCAGGCCGAGGCCGTGCGCGCGCTGTGGCGGGCGGTGTTTGGCTGAAGCCGCCACAGCGCCGGCCCGGCAGGGCTGGCGCGCCTGGGCCGCGCTGGCCGCGCTGCTGGCCGCCGGGTCCGCGCTGGCCTGGCCGCTGCCCTCGGCGCTGCTCGACTGGCAGCCCGACCGCGCGCTCGCCGAGCCCTGGCGCGCCTTCACCGCGGCCTTCGTGCACTGGAGCGAGGGCCACCTGTTCGCCAACCTGGGCGCCGCCGCCCTGGTGGCCGCCTACGGCTGGGCCGCGGCGCTGCCGCGCGCGGCGGCGCTGGCCTGGCTGCTGGCCTGGCCGCTCACGCACCTGGGCCTGCTGCTGCGGCCCGAGCTCGCGCACTACGGCGGCCTGTCGGGCGTGCTGCACGCCGGCGTGGCCGTGGCCACGCTGTGGCTGGTGGTGGCGGCGCGCGGCAGCCGTCGCGTCGTGGGCGTGCTGATGGGCGCGGGCCTGCTGGCCAAGCTGCTGAGCGAACGGCCCTGGGCCGGGGTGCTGCAGCAGGCCGCGGGCTGGGACATCGCGCTGGCGCCCATCGGCCACGCCACCGGCGCGATCGCCGGGCTGGCCTGCGCGGCTGCGCTGCTGGCCTGGCGCAAGAATCACAGGCCATGAACACCACCCGCAAAGCCACCCTCGACGCGGTGGCCCTGGTCACGCTGGTCGCCTGCTGCGCCACCTGGGGCTTCGGCCAGGTGGCGTCCAAGGTCTCGCTGGCCGAGGTGCCGCCGCTGCTGCAGAGCGGCGTGCGCTCGCTGGGCGCGGCGCTGCTGCTGCTGGTGTGGGCGCGGGCGCGCGGCCTGGCGGTGTTCGGCCGCGACGGCACGGGCCTGCCGGGCATCGCCGCAGGGGCGCTGTTCGCGGCGGAGTTCGCCTGCATCTTCATCGGCCTGCAGTACACCAGCGCGTCGCGCATGGCGGTGTTCCTGTACCTGGCGCCCTTCGTCGTGGCCATCGGCATGCCGCTGATCTCGCGCCAGGAGCGGCTGGCGCCCGCGCAGTGGGTGGGCCTGGTGGTGGCCTTCTGCGGCGTGGTGTGGGCCTTTGCCGAGGGCTTCGTGGCGCCCGCCGTCGGGCCGCAGCAGTGGATCGGCGACGCCCTCGGCATCGCGGCGGCCGTGCTGTGGGGCGCGACGACGCTGGTGCTGCGCGCCACCAAGCTGTCGACCGCGCTGCCCGAGAAGACGCTGCTGTACCAGCTGGCGCTGTCGGGCGTGGCGCTCACCGCCGCCTCGCTGGCCGTGGGCGAGCCGGTACCCACGACGCTGAGCGCCACCGTGGCCTGGGCCATGGTGTTCCAGATCGCCGTCGTCACCTTCGCCAGCTACCTGGCCTGGTTCTGGCTGGTGCGGCACTACGTCGCCACCAAGGTGGCCGCGTTCACGCTGCTCACCCCCGTGTTCGGGTTGATGGCCGGCGTGGGCCTGCTGGACGAGCCGCTCACCTTGCGCCTGGCAGTGGCGCTGGTGGCGGTGTGCCTGGGCATCTGGCTCGTCAACCGCGCGGCACCCGCGCCCCCGCGCACTGCCTAGACTCTGGCCCGCACGACATCAACCCTGGAGGCGACCCCCATGATCACGCTGTGCGGCATGACGCTGTCGAACTACTACAACAAGGTGAAGCTGGTGCTGCTGGAGAAGGGCATCCCCTTTGCCGAGCAGGTGGTGGGCACGCGCTCCAAGGACGAAGCCGTGCTGGCCGCCTCGCCGATGGGGAAGATCCCCTTTGTGCGCCTGCCCGACGGCACGGCGCTGTGCGAGAGCCAGGTCATCTGCGACTACCTCGAGGCCGCGCACCCGAACCCGCCGCTGGTGCCGGCCGACCCGCTGGCCGCCGCCAAGGTGCGCGAACTCTGCGCCTTCATGGAGCTGTACGTGGAACTGGTGGGCCGCGAGCTCTACGGCCAGGCCTACTTCGGCGGCAGCCTCGACGAGGCCGCGAAGGCGCGCGTGAGGAAGCAGCTGGAGCGCAACCTCGAGGGGCTCAAGCGGCTGGTGCGCTTCGCGCCCTATGCCGCGGGCGACACCTTCACGGTGGCGGACTGCACGGCCTTCGCCACGCTGCCCACGGTGGCCGGAGCCACCAGGGCCGTCTACGGCGAGGACCTCGTGGCCGCCGCCGGCATCGACTGGAAGGCGCACCTCAAGCTGATCGGCACGCGGGCCTCGGTGCAGCGCGTCAACGCCGACCGCAAGCGCGACCAGGACGCCGCGGCTGCGGCTGCGGCCAAGCCCGCCTGAGCCTCAGGCGGCCGATGGCGCCGCCAGCTGCGCGCCCACCTCATTGCGGAGGCGCTTAAGTTCCTGCGCGCTGGCGAAGCTGCGCTCGATCCGCTGCACTTGCGCAAGGCGTCGGCTCGAAGACGCTGGCCATCACGCAAGCCAGACCCCGTGCCGCCGCCAACGAATCTCCTGCAGACCATCTCCACCGATCAGGACCTGGTCCGCAGCTGCCTCCGGGATCCCATCGTCGCGCAAGTGGCGCGGAGGCCTCATCGCGCCGGATCGCCTGTGCGGGCTCGGTCAGGCCAGCCTGAAGCCGGCCATCGCTGCGACGAGGTTCTGTGCCTGTTGTCGCATGCTCTCGGCGGCGGCGGCGCTCTCCTCGACCAACGCCGCGTTCTGCTGAGTTGTCCGATCCATCGACGTGACGGCCTCGCTGACCTGCTCGACGCCAGCGCTCTGCTCCGTGCTGGCCTGGCTGATTTCGCCGACCAGTGAGTTCAGTCGCCCGATCGAAGCCACCACCTCGCTCATGGTGGATCCGGCCTGATCAACGAGCGAAGTGCCGATTTCGACCCGCTCCACGCTGGTCGAGATGAGGCTCTTGATCTCGCGCGCCGCCTCGGCGCTGCGCTGCGCGAGGCTGCGAACCTCGCTGGCGACGACGGCGAAGCCACGCCCCTGTTCGCCCGCACGCGCCGCCTCCACGGCAGCATTCAGGGCGAGGATGTTGGTCTGGAAGGCAATGCCGTCGATCGTGCCGATGATGTCGGAGATGCGGCGCGAGCTCTCGGTGATGCCCTGCATCGTGTTCACGACCTCACCGACCACCTCGCCGCCGCGCGCGGCCACGTCGGACGCCTTGCGGGCCAGGTCTGCCGCGACGCGGGCACTCTCCGCATTGCGCCTGACGGTCGAGCCGAGCTGTTCCATGGACGCGGCCGTCTCCTGCAGCGATGAGGCCTGCTGTTCGGTTCGCGTGCTCAGGTCGCTGTTGCCCAGGGCGATCTGCTGACTCGCGGCCGCCACGCTGTCCGCCCCCAGGCGAACATCGCGCACGGTATCGCCGAGCTTGCCGACCATTTGGGCCAGGGCTTGCATCACGCTGCCCGGTTGCTGCGGCTGGGCCAGGAGGGGCTGCGCGAGCTGCCCGTCGGCGATTCCGCGTACCACCTGGATGAGCGTCGCGGGCTCGGCGCCGAGCCGGGCCTTCAGCCAGCGCATGATCAACGTCAGCATGGCAGCGGCGATCAGGCCCAAGCCGACCGCCGCAAAGGCCAGCGCCAGGAACCAGCCGCGCGCGCGGCTCTTGGCCGCCACCACCTCGGAATGCGTGCGCTCGTCGAGCATGACGAGGAACTCGTCCACCGGCTTCATGATCTTCGCCTTGTACTGGTGATAGGCCAGATCGTGCATCAACGCTGCGGCCCGCGCCCGGTCCGGCTCTCCCTGAAGGACGAACTGCCCCTTGTCGTCAGCCCGCAAGCCCTTGACCAGGTTCATGGCGATCGTTTCGGTCTTCACCAGGTCGTCCGAGTTGGCGGCCGCCTGCTTGAGCTTGGCGAATTCGGCGTCCGTGAAGCCGGCCGCCTTCATCATCTCCAGCAGTGGCGCGGTCGTCGAGGGCCCCGTGTGGGCAGGCTGCAACCCGGCGGCGAGGAAATCCCAGTGGATCTTTTCGTAGCCGGGCGGGCGGGGCTTCTTGCCGTTGCGGATGTCCAGAACCTCGAAGTACTGCTGCTCCCACTTTGGCTCCCCTGTGATCACGTAGGTACGGGCCAGGCGCGTCAGGTCGTCGGAGCTTTGGCGAAGCTCGTCTGCGAGCTGCAGCGAGAGCGTCCGGCGTGCCTCTGCAGCCGATGCATCGGTCGCCGCGGCGTGCATCCGCCAGACAGCCAGGACAAGGATCAGGAGGCATGCGGCCATGATCGCGATCGCAGTGGCGAAGATGCTTTTGATGCTGTGTGTCATTGGGTTTTCCTTGGGTCCTTGGACTCTTCTCTGAAGTTGCGCGGCTACGCTGGCGGTGCGCTGCACCACGGACGACAGGCGATTGGCGCGGCTCGAATCGGACTCCGGGTGCGCCTGTTGCTTGCGGCTGACCCAGCATCAGCCTGTTCCGGCCGGCCGCTCGTGAAGGGGTATCGGCCAGCGACGCATGGAATTGAGGGCCTGCATGCGGCGAAGGGCCAGGGTGTCCCCCGGGCCCCGGGACGTCGGCCGGCGACCTGCGCAGCCCGCCCGGACGGCAGCCCTCTGGGAAGCCTGCGTACCTCGCTCGAGGCTGGATCGGCGGCTGCCGCGGCGAGGCGGCAGACCACGCCTGCATGGTCGCAGGCTGCGCGCAGAGATTGCGCGCGGGCGCGACGACGATCAGGCGGCCTGGTGCGCCGCCAGCTGCGCCGCCACTTCCTTGCGGAAGCGGTTGAGTTCCTGCACGCTGGCGAAGCTGCGCTCCATCAGCAGGCTCATGTTGTGCAGGATGCGCTCGACGACCCGGTTCTCCCACACGGAGTCGAACTGGATCTGCTTGTCCAGCCACTGCTCGAGCCAGGCCGGGTCGGGCAGGCGGCTCTGGATGGTGTCGCGCGGGAACAGGCTGGCGTTGACGTGCAGGTTGGTCGGGTGCAGCGCCTGCGCCGTGCGGCGGGCACTGGCCATCAGCACGCCCACCTTGGAGAAGGCGGCACGTGCCTCGTCGCCGAAACGGTTGAGCGCACGCTTCATGTAGCGCAGGTAGGCGCCGCCGTGGCGGGCCTCGTCGCGCGCCAGAGTCTCGTAGATGGCCTTGATCACCGGCTCGGTGTGCCATTCGGCGGCACGGCGGTACCAGTGGTTGAGCCGGATCTCGCCGCAGAAGTGCAGCATCAGCGTCTCGAGCGCCGGGGCCGGGTCGAACTCGAAGCGAACGGCGTGCAGTTCCTGCTCGGTGGGCACGAGGTCGGGGCGGAAGCGGCGCAGGTACTCCATCAGCACCAGCGAGTGCTTCTGTTCCTCGAAGAACCACACGCTCATGAAGGCGCTGAAGTCGCTGTCGTCGCGGTTGTCGCGCAGGAACATCTCGGTGGCCGGCAGCGCCGCCCACTCGGTGATGGCGTTCATCTTGATGGTCTGCGCCTGTTCCTCGCTGAGCAGGCTGGCGTCGAATCCGTCCCAGGGGATGTCGGACTCCATGTTCCAGCGAACGGCTTCGAGCTGCTTGAAGAGTTCCGGGTAAAGCATGGTCGGGTGCACGGGCGGGGGTTCGAGCAGGCGCGCATTCTAGGGATGCGACCCGCGTCACGGCGCGGGGATCGCACCGATGGCACTGCCCGCGGGCGGGCGTTCAGGCCGCCTGGCGGGCGCGCCGCAGGGCCGCGGACACGTCGGTAAGTGTCGCGAAGGGCTCGACGCCGTCCACCGGCCGGCGGTGCAGCACCGGCGCGCTGCCGCCGGCCCACAGGCGCACGCCGGGCTGCAGCTTGCCGCGCAACTCGGCGAGGCCGTCGACGATCTGGTTCGGGTTCATGCAGCCGGTGAAGCTGAGCGCGACGATGTCGCTGCGCAGCGCCTTGGCCGCCAGCACGACGTCCCACAGCGGCGTCTGCGTGCCCAGGCTCACGCAGCGGCAGCCCTCCAGGGCCAGCACGGCCTCGGCCATCAGCAGGCCCAGGCCGTGGGGTTCGCCGGGGAAGGTGGTCAACAGCACCCGCGGCGCGTCGGCGACCGGGGGTTCGGGGACGCTGGCGATGGCGGCGCGCAGCACCACCTGCACGGCCTCGGTGTAGATGTGTTCCTCGAAGATCTCGAGCTGGCCGCGCAGCCAGGCGTCGCCCACGGCAGCATTCAGCGGGCCCACGACCTCGTTGACGAAGCGCGCCACGCCGACGCGCGACAGCAGCCGGGTGAGCTGGCTGCGCAGCCGTGGCACGTCGTGGCTGCGGATGAGCGCGAGGTGCTCGCGAAGATCGGCAGCACCCAGCGCCAGCTCGGTGGCGCGCACGGGCGACTCCACCGTCTGTTCGCTGATGGCCTGCAGTTGCTCCAGCGACTGCGTGACCACGCGGCCCGGGCGGTGGCCGGCCTCGAGCAGCCGCTTGATGATGCGGAGCTTTTCGACGTCGGCCAGCGTGTAGGCGCGCTCACCCAGCGGATCGCGCCCGGGGTTGGGGAAGCCGTAGCGGCGCTCCCAGACACGCAGGGTGTCCTTGCTCAGGCCGGTGTCGCGCTCGACCGCGGCGATCGACAACGTGATGGCCGCCGGGCGCGCACGGTCGTTCAAGGAAACCTCCAGCCACCCGCACACGGGGCGGCAGCCTGGCGCAAGGCCACCGCGGCCCTGCGTCCTGGACAAAATACCCCCTCGGGGGTCGCAAACGGCGAATGCACCGGAGTCGCCACGCTTTGAACAAGACAAAGAACCGAAGGCCCGGATGCTGCCACAGTTGGAGTCCAGGTTTTCAGAGGGTTTACACAACGGCGGGAATCGGGTTGAATACCATGTGGTCGTGGAACGACCATCTAGTTCAGGCTTGCCGGTGGTGTTGGCGGCCCCGAACCCGGGATTCGAAGCCCCTGCCCGCGAAAGCCATCATGTCGCCAACACCCCGCTCCATGCCCCGCCGCCGTCTCACCGGGCTCGCGCGGCGCCTGCCGCCGGCCCCGGCCGAACTTCTTTACGTGTGGCGCCGGGCCGGCACGGAACTTCCCCGGTGCTTGACCCTCTCAAGCAGCAGCCTGGCTGCCGAGCCGCGCCGGGTCGATGAAGTTTCCCTGTCGTGCGGCCGGCCGGCCGTGCCGGTTGCAATCCCCGGGTGGTTCTCCTCCTCCTCCCTCCCTCCCTCGTTCACCCGGGGGCGCCGCACGACAGCTTTCTCTTCCCGCACCGGTGGAGGTGTCGCGTGAAGCGCGTCGCCGTCGTCGGCTCCGGCATCGCCGGGCTCGGGGTGGCCTACTCGCTCGCGCGAGACATCGCTCACCCCGCCCACGTCACCCTGTTCGAGGCCGGCGCGCACTTCGGCGGGCACGCCAACACGGTGGACGTCACGCTGGAGGGCGTCACGCACGGCGTGGACACCGGCTTCCTGGTGTTCAACGAGCGCACCTACCCGAACCTGATCCGCCTGTTCGCCGAACTGGGCGTGGAGACGGCGCCCTCGGACATGTCGTTCTCGGTGCAGGCGCGACAGGACGGTCTCGAGTGGAGCGGCAGCGACCTCGGCACCGTGTTCGCGCAGAAGCGCAACCTGCTGCGGCCGCGCTTCCTGGGGATGCTGGCCGACCTGCTGCGCTTCAACCGGCTGGGCACGGCCATCGCCGAGCGCAACGAGGACGCCGAACTGCAGGAGCCGATCGGCGACTTCCTCGACCGCCACCGCTTCGGCCCGGCGTTCCGCCAGTGGTACTTCCTGCCGATGATCGGCTGCATCTGGAGCTGCCCGACCGACCAGATGCTGCGCTTTCCCATCGGCACCATGATCCGCTTCTGCCACAACCACGGCCTGATCCAGGTGAGCGACCGGCCGCAGTGGCGCACGGTCAGCGGCGGCTCACGCCACTACGTGCAGCGCATGCTGCAGAGCATCGACGATGCGCGCCTGTACACCCCCGTGCGCCAGGTCCGGCGCCTGCCGCCAGGCAGCGGGGCGGCCGGGGTGATGGTGGCCACCGAGCACGGCAGCGAACGCTTCGACGAGGTGGTGCTGGCCTGCCATTCCGACCAGGCCCTGGCCCTGCTGGCCGACGCCACTGCCGACGAGAACCGCGTGCTCGGCGCCATCCGCTACCACCCCAACCGCGCGGTGCTGCACACCGACACCTCCGTGCTGCCGCAGCGCCGCCGTGCCTGGGCGGCCTGGAACTACGCACGTGCCGCCGACGCCGGCCGCGAGCAGGCCGCCGTGTGCCTGCACTACCTGATCAACCGCCTGCAGCCGCTGCCCTGGCAGCAGCCGGTGATCGTGTCGCTCAACCCCGATCCCGCCCACGAGCCGGCGCCAGGCCAGGTGCTGCG
Organism: Betaproteobacteria bacterium; assembly: GCA_046341655.1. GTDB lineage: Bacteria > Pseudomonadota > Gammaproteobacteria > Burkholderiales > Burkholderiaceae_C > Rubrivivax. The sequence continues at coordinate 14,257 of JBKDQY010000071.1, forward strand.
CGAGTTCGACTACGCGCACCCGGTGTTCGACCGCGCCGCCGTGGCCGCTCAGCGCGAGCTGCCCGTCATCCAGGGCCGGTCGCACGTTTGGTTCTGCGGCGCCTGGGCGCGCTACGGCTTCCACGAGGACGGGCTGATGTCGGCGCTGGGCGTGGTGGACGGCCTGCGGCAGCGGTGGCGCGCCGAGCGCGCGCAGGCGGCCGCGTGAGCGCCCTGCCCGCCCGCGCCGCGCCGGCCGTGCCCCTGCTGGGCCGCGGCGTGGTGCTGCACCGGCGGCTGCGCCCGAGCGCGAACGCCTTCCGCTACGGCACGTACTTCGTCATGCTGCCGATGCGCAGCCTGGCCGCGGGCGGCGTGCCGGGCCTGCCGCGCAACCGCTTCGGCCTGTGGAGCTTCCACGATGCCGACCACGGCGACGGCGGCGCCGACGCCCTGGGCTGGCTGCTCGGCCTGCTGGCCGCCGAAGGGGTGGACGACGCCGACGGCGAGGTCTGGCTGCACACCTACCCGCGCGTGCTGGGCTCCGTCTTCAAGCCCGTGAGCTTCTGGCACTGCCACCGCGCCGACGGCTCGCTGGCGGCGATGGTGGCCGAGGTGAACAACACCTTCGGCGAGCGACACTGCTACCTGCTCACCGGCCCCGGGCTGGCCTACGGGCGCGAGCTCACCGCGCGCAAGGTGTTCCACGTCTCGCCCTTCTGCCGCGTCGAGGGCCGATACCGCTTTCGCTTCATGCGCACGGCCGAGCGCGTGGTCGCCCGCGTCGACCACGACGACGAAGCCGGCGCGCTGCTGCAGACCAGCGTGTCCGGCACGCTCGAGCCCCTGACGCCGGCGGCGGCGCGGCGTGCGTTCTGGGGCCAGCCGCTGATGACGCTGGGCGTCATCGCGCGCATCCACTGGCAGGCGCTGAAGCTGTTCGTCAAGCGCGTGCCCTTCGCCAGCAAACCCGAGCCGCCCGAGCGCTTCGTCACGCGCTAGGGCCACCGAATCCCGGATCGTCGACGCCATGACCATCACCACCACCTCCACCGCCAGCCGCTTCGAACTGCCCGCCTCGGCCCCCGCCGCGGCGCGCGCCGTGCTGCGCCTGCTGCAGGGCCTTCAGCACGGCACGCTGGACGTGCAGTTCCCCGACGGAAGCCAGGCCCGCTTCGGGCATGGCAACGAGCCGCGCGCGGCCATGAGGCTGCACGACTGGCAGGTCTGCGGCGCCGCGCTCAAGAGCGGCGACATCGGCTTTGCCGAGAGCTGGATCGCCGGCCACTGGAGCACGCCCGACCTCGTGACGCTGCTGAAGCTGTTCATCGCCAACCGCGACGCGGTCGAACAGGTCATCTACGGCACCTGGTGGGGCCGGCTGGCCTACCGCGTGAAGCACCTGCTCAACCGCAACTCGCGCCAGGGCAGCCGCAAGAACATCCACGCCCACTACGACATCGGCAACCCGTTCTACCGCCTGTGGCTGGACGAGACGATGAACTACTCGAGCGCCTGGTTCGAAGGCAACCCGGCGCGCCCGCTGCCCGAGGCGCAGCGCGCCAAGGTGCGGCGCGCGCTGGCCGAGTGCGGCCTGCAGCCCGGCCAGCGGCTGCTGGAGATCGGCTGCGGCTGGGGTGCCCTGGCCGAGATGGCGGCGGTGGATTTCGGCGCGCGCGTCACGGGCGTGACGCTGTCCACCGAGCAACTCGAGTACGCGCAGCGCCGCCTGGCCGGCGCGGGTGCTGCGGCGCAGGGCGATCTGCGCCTGCAGGACTACCGCGACATCCGCGACGAGCCCTTCGACGCCATCTGCTCCATCGAGATGTTCGAGGCCGTGGGCCGCGAGTACTGGGACAGCTACTTCGCCACCCTGCGCCGCCAGCTCAAGGCCGGCGGCCGCGCGTGCATCCAGAGCATCACCATCCGCGACGATCTGTTCGAGCGCTACGTCCGCAGCACCGACTTCATCCAGCAGTACATCTTCCCCGGCGGCCTGCTGCCCAGCCGCAGCGAGTTCAAGGCCCAGGCCGAGAAGGCCGGCCTGCTGGTGACCAACGAGCTCTGCTTCGGCGCCGACTACGCCGAGACGCTGCGCCGCTGGCGCGTGGCCTTCCTGGCCAAGGACGGCCCGCTGCGCCAGCTGGGCTTCGACACGCGCTTCATGCGCATCTGGGAGTTCTACCTGGCCTACTGCGAGGCGGCCTTCGCCACCGGCAACACCGACGTCGTGCAGTTCACGCTGGTGAACCCGGCGGTCAAGGGGTGACGGCGATGCTGCGGCGCCGTTCGCTCATCTCGATGGCTGCGGCCGCGGCCCTGGCACCGCACGCCTGGGCGCAGCAGGCCGCCGCGCCCGCCGTGCCGCCCGAGGTGGCGGCCGCGCTGCCGGGCGCCACGCTGCAGGGCAGCGGGCGGCTGCGTTTCGTCGGCCTGTCGGTGTACGACGCGCGCCTGTGGCGCGGCCCGTCACCGCTGGGGGCCGACTGGACGAACGCGCCGCTGGCGCTGGAGCTGGTCTACCAGCGCAGCCTGGTCGGCCGGCTGATTGCCGAGCGCTCGCTCAAGGAGATGCGGCGCCAGCGCGACATCAGCGACGACGAGGCCGGCCGCTGGCTCGCGGTCATGATGCAGGTCTTCCCCGACGTGAAGGAGGGCGACCGCATCACCGGCCTGCACGTGCCGGGCCTGGGCGCGCGCTTCGCCGTCAACGGGGCCGTCAAGGGCGACGTGCGCGACCAGGAATTCGCGCGCCTGTTCTTCGGCATCTGGCTGTCCGAGAAGACCTCCGAGCCGGCGCTGCGCCGCGCCCTGCTGGGAGCGGCATGACCACGGCCGCCGCCAGGCCGACGCCAGCAACCGAACCGTCATCGGCCTGGCGCGGTGGCTGGGCCCAGGGCCTGAGCTACGGCGGCCTGGGGCTGCCGCTGGCGTTCGTGGCGCTGCCGCTGTACGTGGTGCTGCCCAACCACTACGCCACGGCCTTCGGCATCCCTCTGGCCACGCTGGGCGCGCTGCTGCTGTTCGCGCGGCTGTTCGACGCCGTGGCCGACCCCGTGATCGGCCGCCTGGCCGACGGCTGGTTCACGCGCCCCGCCGCCGTGGTGACGGCGGTGGCGGTGGCCGCCGCGCTGGTGCTGGCGCTGGGCTTCCGCGGCCTGTTCTTCCCGTGGGTGCAGGGCACGACGGCGCTGCTGGCGTGGTGCGCGGCGCTGCTGTGCGTCACCTACCTCAGCTACAGCGTGCTGGCCGTGGTGCACCAGGCCTGGGGCGCGCGGCTGGGCGGCGACGAAGGCCAGCGTGCGCGCATCGTGTCGTGGCGCGAGGGCCTGTCGCTGGTGGGCGTGCTGGTGGCCAGCGTGCTGCCCTCGGTGGCCGGGCTGGGCACCACGACCGTGGTGTTCGCCGTGCTGCTGGCCCTGGGCGTGGCGCTGCTGGCGCGGGCGCCGCAGCCGGCGCTGGGGCGGGTGCCGAGCGCGCCGCCCAGCCTGGCCGAGCCGCTGCGCGTGGGCGCGTTCCGCCGCCTCGTCGCCATCTACCTGGTCAACGGCGTGGCCAGCGCGGTGCCGGCCACGCTGGTGCTGTTCTTCATCAGCGACCGCCTGCAGGCCAAGGCCTTCGAGCCGCTGTTCCTGGCCAGCTACTTCGCGGCCGGCGCGCTGAGCATGCCGCTGTGGGTGCGCGTGGTGGGCCGGCTGGGGCTGGCGCGCACCTGGCTCGTGGGCATGGTGCTGGCCATCACGGCCTTCGTCTGGGCCGCGCTGCTGGGCGAGGGCGACGTGGCCGCCTACACGCTGGTGTGCATCGCCAGCGGCGTGGCGCTGGGCGCCGACCTGACGCTGCCCGGGGCCCTGCTGGCCGGCGTGGTGCAGCGCGCCGGCCACGGTGAGCGCCTGGAGGGCGCCTACTTCGGCTGGTGGAACTTCTGCACCAAGCTCAACCTCGCGCTGGCGGCCGGCATCTCGCTGCCGCTGCTGCAGGCCTTCGGCTACGAGCCCGGCAGCCGCAGCCCCGAGGCGCTGCACGCGCTCACGCTGGCCTACTGCCTGCTGCCCTGCGCGCTGAAGCTGGCCGCCTGCGCGCTGCTCTGGACCCTCTGGATCCGCAAGGAAGAACCGCGATGAACACGCCCCGAATCCCCACCCTCGCCCGCCGCGGCGCGCTGGCCGCGCTGCTGGCCGCCAGCGCCCTGGTGCTGGGCTGCGCCAGCCCGACGCCGGCCGACTACGCCGCCGAGAAGCCCGTGCTCGACCTCAAGCGCTACTTCAACGGCGAGCTGGTCGCGCACGGCATCTTCACCGACCGCAGCGGCAAGGTGGCGCGCCGCTTCGTGGTGCAGATGACGGGCACCTGGACCGGCAACCAGGGCGTGCTCGACGAGCGCTTCCTCTACAGCGACGGCAAGACCGAGCGCCGGGTCTGGCGCCTGACCGACCTCGGCGGCGGCCGCTGGGAAGGCCGCGCCGACGACGTGGTGGGCGTCGCCGCGGGCGTATCGTCGGGCAATGCGCTGAACTGGCGCTACACGCTGGCCCTGCCCGTCGACGGCAAGGTCTACGAGGTGCAGTTCGACGACTGGATGTATCTCGTCGACGACAAGGTCATGCTCAACAAGGCCACCATGAGCAAGTTCGGCATCCGCCTCGGTGAAGTGACGCTGTCCTTCACCAAGAAGTAACTCATGCCCTTGAATCCCCGCATCGACAGCTGGACGGGCCGCGTCGTCTGGATGGTCGGTGCCTCCACCGGCATCGGCCGCGCCACCGCCGCGAAGCTGCACGCCGCCGGTGCTCGGGTGATCGTCTCCGCGCGCAAGAAGGACGCGCTCGACCGCTTCGTGGCCGAGCACCCCGGCGCCGAGGCCATCGCGCTGGACGCCACCGACGAGCCGGCCATGCGCGCCGCGGCGGCGCAGATCGTCGAGCGCCATGGCCGCGTCGACCTGGCCTGCTACTGCGCGGGCATGTACACCCCGATGCGCGCGCAGGCCTTCGACCTGGCCAGTGCCAAGGCGCACATGGCCGTCAACTACACCGGGGCGCTGGTGATGCTCGACGTGCTGCTGCCGCAGCTGCTGCGGCAGGCGCGGGCGGCGGGCGGCAAGGCCGGCGGCGCGGCGGGCGGGCACATCAGCCTGGTCAGCAGCGTGGCGGGCTTCCGCGGGCTGCCCAAGTCGCTGGCCTACGGGCCCACCAAGGCGGCGCTCATCAATCTCGCCGAGACGCTGTACCTGGACCTCGCGCCCGAGGGCCTGGGCATCTCGGTCATCAACCCCGGCTTCGTCGAGACGCCGCTGACCGCCGGCAACGACTTCCGCATGCCGGCGCTGATCACCCCCGAGGAAGCCGCCGAGGCCATCGTGCAGGGCTGGCAGGCGGGCGACTTCGAGATCCACTTCCCGAAGCGCTTCACGTTGTTCCTGAAGGGCCTGCGCCACCTGGGCTACGGCGCCTACTTCGCAGCCGTGAGGCGCTCCACCGGGCTGTGAGGCCCGCCCCGCGATGCCCGCACCCGCCGACCTCAAGCCCTTCGTCGCGTTCTTCGAGCAGCTCCGGCCCGAGGACCTGCCGCAGCTCGGCCGCTTCTACGCCGCCGACACGCGCTTCAAGGACCCGTTCAACGAGGTCGTGGGCGTCGACGCCGTGGCCGGCATCTTCCGACACATGTTCGACACGCTGGACGAGCCGCGCTTCGTCGTGCGCGACGTCATCGTCCAGGGCGAGCAGGCCTTCCTCGCGTGGGATTTCCTGTTCCGCATGCGGCGCTTCGACCGTGGCGGGCAGTGCATCCGCGGCGCCTCGCACCTGCGCTTCGGGCCCGACGGCCTCATCACCGAGCACCGCGACTACTGGGACGCGGCCGAGGAGTTGTACGAGAAGCTGCCCGTCGTGGGCGGGCTGATGCGCTGGCTGAAGCGCCGGGCGGCATCCTGACCGGAGCGCCGCGGACGGCGGCGCCGGAGACCGACTACTTGTCGCGCTGGCCCTCGGTGAGGGTCTGGGTCTGGAACAGGCCCGACTTGTCCACGAAGTAGGTTTCCAGGAACCGCACCTTGCTGCCGCTGGCGGCCAGCTTCGCGGGCGCCGGGAAGGGGCTGGCCTGCTTGATCCTGGCCACGACCCAGGGCCCGACCTCGTCGGCCGCCGGTCGGCGGACGACGCCGACGTCGACGACGTTGCCCTGCGCGTCGAGCTCGACCTCGACCATCATCACGCCGTACAGCAGCGGCGGCAGCTTGCCGCGGTACACCCGCATGGGGAAGCAGCTGTAGAGATGGCGCGAGGCGTCGATGCGGAACTCGCGCTCGACTTCCTGCTGCGAGGCCTGCGGCTCCTTGCAGGTGGGTGCCGGCACCATGCTGAACTGCGCCTTGGCGGCGGGGGCCAGCAACAGGGCCGCGGTGGCCAGCACGGCCAGGGCGAGGGCGCGGAAGGCAGCAGTGCGCGGCCACGCGGCGCTTCCGGCGGCGGCGACTCGGGCGGGGGCTCGGTGCGGCATCGGGGTTCCCTCTCGATCGGGTCGTGCGGGCCGCGACCGCCGCGACCCCCCACGAATGCAGGGGAGGTTACACCGGCATCCCGGCGCCGCCATCCGCCTGTGGCAGTAGGCGCGAGAAGCATTCACGCCCCGGCGCGATGCTAGCGCCGGTCAGGGCACCGGCGCCAACAGCGGCGCCGCGGCCGCGCTCAGCGCAGCCAGCCCTTGCGCCGGAAGTAGATGATCGGCGCGGCCACCGACAGCGCCATCAGCCCCAGCGCGAAGGGGTAGCCCCAGGGCCACTTCAGCTCGGGCATGTTCTCGAAGTTCATGCCGTAGACGCTGGCGATCAGCGTCGGCGGCAGCAGCGCCACGCTGGCCACCGAGAAGATCTTGATGATCTTGTTCTGGTTGATGTTGATGAAGCCCACCGTGGCGTCGAGCAGGAAGTTGATCTTCTCGAACAGGAACGCGGTGTGGCTGTCCAGGCTGTCGATGTCGCGCAGGATCTGCCGCGCCTCCTCGAACTGCTCGGCGCCCAGCATGCGGCTGCGCATCATGAAGCTGAGCGCGCGGCGCGTGTCCATCACGTTGCGGCGGATGCGGCCGTTGAGGTCCTCCTCGCGCGCGATGGCGGCCAGCGCCTGGGCGGCGGCGCGGTCGTCGACGTCCTGGCGCAGCACGCCGGCGCTGACCTTCTCGAGGTTGTCGTAGATGCCCTCCAGCGCGTCGGCCGAGTACTCGGCGTCGGCGTCGTAGAGCTTGAGCAGCACGTCCTTGGCGTCCTCGATCAGCGCCGGGATGCGCCGCGCCCGCAGGCGCAGCAGCCGGAACACCGGCAGGTCCTCGGCATGGATGGAGAACAGCACGCCCTGGTGCAGGATGAAGGCCACGCGCACGCTGCGCGCGAGGCCGTCGTCGCTGTCGATCAGGAAGTCGGAGCGGATGTGCAGCTCGCCGTTGTCCTCTTCGTAGAAGCGGGCCGATTCCTCGAGGTCGTCGTCGACGGCGTCCTTCGGGATGCTCAGCCCGAAACGCTGCTCGACCCAGCGGGTCTCGTCCTCGCCGGGTGCCTCAAGGTCCACCCACACCGGGCGCGTGCGGGCCAGCGCCTCGGCGCTGTCGATCTCTTCCTGGAAGAGCCGGCCTTGGGTGAGCGAGAACACGTTGAGCATGGGCGGCGGCATGATAGGCCCGCGCGGCGGTGGCAGACTCTCGCCGATGAGCCGTTCGCTGCGTGTCGCCCTCCTGATCGCCCTGGTGGCGCTGCTGCCGGTGCTGGGGGCGGTGGCGGTGCTGTCGACGGCGCTGCAGCGCGAGCCCGCGGTCGTCAGCGCCACCGAGCTGGCGGCCGACGACGTGGCGCGCGCCGTCAGCCTGGTGCGCACGCACGACCCCCGCCGCGCCGTACCCGGCCGCGTGAGCGCGGCACGGGTGCAGGAACGCGAGCTGGAGGTGCTGCTGAGCCACGGCGCGCGGCGCTGGCTGCCGGGCACCAGCGGGCGCGTCGACTTCGCCCGCGGCTCGGCGAAGCTGCACCTCAGCACGCACCTGGGCTCCCTGCCGATGCTGGGCGGCACCGTGGCGGCGCTGGCGGCGCCCTTCGGCCGCTGGGTCAACCTCGAGGTCGAGCTGCAGGAGACCGGCGGCCTGCCGGCGATCGCCGTGGCCCGCGTCGGCAGCCTGCCGCTGCCGGCCTGGGCGGTGGAAGCGCTGGCGCAGCGCGCGCTGGCACGCAGCGGCCTGGCCACCGAGTGGCAGCTGGCGCAGCAGGTCGTGCGACGGGTGCGCTTCGAGGGCGACCACGCCCTGGTGATCTACGCGTGGCAGCCCGACAGCGCGAACCGCATGATGGCCTCGCTGCTGACGGCGGCCGAGCTCGAGCGCCTCAAGCCCTACCAGGATCGCCTGGCGGCCGTCGTCGCCGCCGCGCCCGGCTGGCAGATGCCGATGGTGGAGGCGCTGTCGCCGCTGTTCGAGCTCGCCGCGCAGCGCAGCGCCGCCGGCCGCGACGCCGCCGCCGAGAACCGCGCCGCGCTGGTGGTGCTCACGCTCTTCGTCAACGGCCGCCACGTCGGCAGCGTGGCGCCGGCGGCGCAGACCTGGGCCCGGCCGCGCCCGCTGCGGCTGACGCTGGGCGGGCGCATCGACTTCCCGCAGCACTTCCTGGTGTCGGCGGCGCTGGTGACGGAGGGCACGAGCCCGCTGTCGCGCGCCATCGGCCTGTACAAGGAGGTGGCCGACTCGCGCGGCGGCAGCGGCTTCTCGTTCAACGACATGGCGGCCAACCGCGCCGGCACGCGCTTCGGCGAGCTGGCGCTGCGCCAGCCGCAGGAACTGCAGCGCCGCGTGGCCAGCGGAGCGGCCGGCCGCGCGCTGCGCGACGACGACCTGCTGCCCGCCGTGGCCGACCTGCCGGAATTCATGCCCGAGGCCGAGTTCCGGCGCCGCTTCGGGGGCGTCGGCGCCCCGGCCTACGAGGCGATGCTGACCGACATCGACCGCCGCGTCGCCGGTCTGGCGCTACTGCGCTGAGCGCTCGCGCGCGCCGGGCCCGGCGCCGGCCGTGATGTCGAAGCGGAACAGGCGGCACTCGATGGCGCCGTTGTACAGCGGCACGCGGCGCGACTCCTTCATGCGCATCAGGCCCGGCAGCTTCATGTCGGGGCTCAGCAGCCAGGCGGTCCAGCCCGCGTAGTGGCGCTTCCAGTGCGTGGCCAGGCCGCCGAAGAACTCGGCCGAGCTGCCGCCGCCCTCGAAGCCCTCGCGGGAGACGACATTGCCGGTCCCCTTCGGCGCGATGCGTTCGCCGTACGGCGGATTCATCAGGATCGTGCCGCGCGGTGCCGGCGGCGTGCGCTGCTGGGCATCGGCCGTCTTGAACTCGATGGCCCGCGCCACGCCCGCGCGCTCGGCGTTGCGCGTGGCGAAGTCGGTCATGCGGAAGCTCACGTCGCCCGCGAACACCGGCACGGCGCCCGCGTGCACGCGCGCCCGGGCCTGCTGCTGCATCGCCGCCCAGGCCGCGCGCAGCGGCGGCGCCGCGAAGGGCCGCTGGCGCTCGAAGGCGAAGCGGCGCTGCCCGCCGGGCGCGATGCCGCAGGCCAGCTGCGCGGCCTCGATGGCGATGGTGCCGGCGCCGCAGCAGGGGTCGAGCAGGGGCCCGTCCTCGGCGCGGCCCTGCCAGCCGATGGCCGCCAGCATGGCGGCGGCCAGCGTCTCCTTCAGGGGCGCCTCGCCCGTGGCCTCGCGCCAGCCGCGCTTGAACAGGGGCTCGCCGCTGGTGTCGGCGTAGAGCATGGCGTGGTCGGGGCCCACGAACAGCGCCACGGGCAAGTCGGGCCGGTGGGTGTCGACGCTGGGTCGCCCGCCGTGCCGCTCGCGCAGGGCGTCGCAGATGGCGTCCTTGATGCGCAACGCGGCGAAGTTCAGGCTCTTCAGCGGGCTGCGCATCGCCTGCACGTCCACGCGCAGCGTGTCGGCGGGGGTGAGCCAGCGGTCCCAGTCGACCCGCCGGGCCAGCGCGTACAGGTCCTGCTCGTCGCGGTAGGGGCCGTCGGCCAGAGGCAGCAGCACGCGCGTGGCCAGGCGGCTCTCGAGGTTCAGGCGCATGGCCGCCGCCTCGTCGCTCTCTCCCGACGGGGCCGCGTTCACCCACACGCCGCCGCGGGCGGCCTCGCAGCGGCCGCCGGTGAGGCGCGCGGCCTCGTCGGCGAGCAGCGCCTCGACGCCGCCGGCGCAGGGCAGGAAGAGCATGCGGGCGGGTCCGGTTCAGGCTTGCCGGCGCAACCCGGCGGGCGCGATCTTCAGCGCCTCGCGGTACTTGGCCACGGTGCGACGCGCCACCTGGATGCCCTGCTCCTCGAGCATGGCGCTGAGCTGGTTGTCCGACAGCGGCTTGCTCGCGTCCTCGGCGGTCACGAACTGCTGGATGAGCGCGCGCACCGCGGTGCTGCTGGCGTTGCCGCCGGCGTCGGTGTTCAGGCTGGAGCCGAAGAAGTGCTTGAGCTCGAAAGTGCCCTGCGGCGTGGCCATGTACTTGGCCGTGGTGACCCGGCTGATGGTGCTCTCGTGCAGGCCCAGCTCGTCGGCGATCTCGCGCAGCACCAGCGGCTTCATCGCGATGGGCCCGTGCTGCATGAAGCCCTTCTGGCGCTCGACGATCGCCTTGCTGACGCGCAGGATGGTGTCGAAGCGCTGCTGGATGTTCTTCACGAACCAGCGCGCCTCCTGCAGCCGCGACGACAGCCCCGGGTTGGCGTTGCCGCCGCGCAGGCCCCGGGCCGCCTGCGCGTACAGGTCGTTGATGCGCAGCCTGGGCATGACGTCGGGGTTGAGCGTCACGGCCAGGCCGCGCCCGGTCTTGCGCACGATGACGTCGGGCACCACGACCTGCCCCTCGGCGGCGCCGAAGGGACGGCCGGGCTTGGGCTCGCAGCGGCGGATCAGCTCGTGGGCCGCGCGCACGGTGTCCTCGTCGCTGCCGGTGAGCGCGGCCAGCCGCCGGTAGTCGCGGCGGGCCAGGGGCTCCAGGTGCTGCGCGGCGATGCGCAGCGCCACCTGGCGCGCCGCGCAGCGCGGCATGGCCTCGAGCTGCAGCTTCAGGCATTCGGGCAGCGAGCGCGCGCCCACGCCGGGCGGATCCAGGCTCTGCAGCAGGCGCAGCGCCAGGCGCAGCCGGTCGGCCAGCTGCTCGAGCGCCTCGGCGTCGTCCAGGCCCAGCATCGCGGCCAGACGCTCGGCCACCTCCTCCAGCGGGTCGGCGAGATAGCCGTCGCCGTCGAGCGACTCGATCAGCACCTCCAGCGCGGCCCGGTCCTCGGGCTCCAGGTGCCGGCCCGCGAGCTGGCCGCGCAGGTGCTGCTGCAGGCTGCCGGGGGCGGCGCGGCGGTCGTGGGCCTCGCCGTCGTCGTCGCCGTCGCCGGCGGCCGCGGTGCTGCCCGAGGGCGTCTCGCGGATGCCGTCGAAGTCGTCGCCCTCGGTGCCGTTCTCCCAGTCGTCGCGCAGCGGCGTGCCGAACTCGTCGGCCGCCAGCTCCTGCGGCGCGCCTTCGAGCGCCGCTGACTCGGCGGCAGGCTCGGCGAAGTCGGCCTCGCGGTCGGGCGGCTGGTCGGCGGCCTGGCGCTCGGGCGGCGTCTCGTAGGGGGTGGGCGGGCCGTCGTCCTCGAGCTCGAGGAAGGGGTTCTGGTCGAGCAGCTGCCCGACCTCCTGCTGCAGCTCCAGCGTCGACAGCTGCAGCAGGCGGATGGACTGCTGCAGCTGCGGCGTGAGCGCCAGGTGCTGTGACAGCCGTACCTGCAGCGACGGCTTCATGTCACATCCGGAAGTGCTCGCCGAGGTAGACCTTGCGCACCTCGGTGTTGGCGACGATCTCGTCGGGCGTGCCCTCGGCGAGCACGCGGCCCTCGCTGATGATGTAGGCGCGGTCGCAGATGCCCAGCGTCTCGCGCACGTTGTGGTCGGTGATGAGCACGCCGATGCCGCGCGAGCGCAGGAAGCCGATGATGCGCTGGATCTCCATCACGGCGATGGGGTCCACGCCGGCGAAGGGCTCGTCGAGCAGGATGAAGCGCGGCGTCGTGGCCAGAGCGCGCGCGATCTCCACGCGCCGCCGCTCGCCGCCGGACAGGGCCGGCGCCGGTGATTCGCGCAGCTTCTCGATGGACAGGTCGTGCAGCAGTTCACCCAGGCGCTGCTCGATCACCGCCGGGGTCAGCGGCCGGCCGTCGGCGCCGAGCTGCAGCTCGAGCACGGCGCGGATGTTCTCCTCGACCGTCAGCTTGCGGAAGATGCTGGCCTCCTGCGGCAGGTACGACAGGCCCATGCGCGAGCGCCGGTGGATGGGCAGGTTCTGCACCTCGGCGCCGTCGATGTGGATGACGCCGTCGTCGGCGCGCACCAGCCCCACCACCATGTAGAAGGTGGTGGTCTTGCCGGCGCCGTTGGGGCCCAGCAGGCCCACCACCTCGCCGGCCGACACGGCCAGGTGCACGTCCTTCACGACCACGCGCGGGCCGTAGCTCTTGCGCAGCCGCTCGGCCTGCAGGCGGCTGGTGGTGATGGCGGCCTCGCTCATCGCGGCGCGGCGGGCGGCGTCTCGCCGAGGCGGCGGCTGGGCTGCAGCGGCGGCACCGGCACGGCCGGCGCGGACGCCGGCGCTTCAGCGCGCGGGCTCAGCACGGCGCGCACCCGGCCCCCGGGGTTGGTGGGGCTTACCGTGCCGCCTTCGACGCGGAAGACCTCGGCCGTGTTGTCCCAGAGGATGCGCTCGCCGGTGATCTCGTCGGCCACGCTGCCGCTGCGCAGGCGGCGCACGGCGCCGTTGCCCAGGAACCGCAGCGTGTCGGCACGGCCGTCGAACTCGATGCGGTCGGCCGTGCCCTCCACGGTCTCGTCCACGCCCTCTCGCTTCTGGCGCCAGGTCGCGGGCTTGCCGGCGACACCCGTGGCGCTGGCGGCGCGGTAGCCGTCGGCCAGGGTGCGCATCTCCACGCGCTCGGCGCGCAGCACCATGCTGCCCTGCGAGATGACGACATTGCCGGTGTACACCAGCACCTGGCGCTGCAGGTCGAGCACGAGGTTGAGGGCGCCCACCTCCATGGGCTGGGCGCGGTCGGCCTTGTCGGCCCAGGCCGGGGCGGCTGCCGGCAGCCAGGCGGCCAGCAGGCACAGACGGATCAGGGAGCGGGCGGGCATCACGAAGGCACGAATCTTGCAGGCCAGTATAGCCACAAGATCCCCGCCTCCTGCGGGGTCGGCAACGTGACAGGTTGCCGCCGGAGCCGGGCGCCGCGCCGCGGCCCTCGCCGCGGTCAGGCCTTCTGGCGCGCGAGCCGGATGAGGAAGTCGGCCACCGCCACGGCGCGCTCGTGGCTGCCCGTGAGCGAGGCCGAAGTGTAGAAGCGGCCGTGCACGCCCACGGCAGGCACGCCGTCGATCTTGTAGGCATCCGTCAACTGCTTGGCGCGCGTGGCCTTGGTGCTGACGCTGAAGCCCTTCATGGTCTGCACCAGGCGCTCGCCGTCGACGCCGTTGTCCTTGGCGAAGGCGGCGACCTCGGCATCGCTGTTGAGCCGCTTGCCCTGCTGGTGGATGGCGTTGAAGACCTTGCGGTGCAGCGCGGGCAGCGCGCCGGTCTCCTCGATCGCGTAGAACAGGCGCGCGTGGAACTGGTGCGGCGCCATGAAGCCCACGGGCACCTGGCGGAAGGCCACGTCGGGCGCCAGACGCTTGACCCAGGCCTCCAGCGTCGGCTCGAAGGCGTAGCAGTGCGGGCAGCCGTACCAGAAGAACTCCACCACCTCCACGGCCTTGCCGGCAGCCAGCGTCACGGGCGCGGGCGAGCCGAGCCGCACGTAGTGCGTGCCTTCGCGGGGCGCCCCTTGCGCCTGCGCCGCGCCCTGCCAGGCCAGCCCGAGGCCGGCGGTGGCGGCCGCGATGCGCTTGGAGAAGTCACGCCGTTGCATGGAGGGGTTCCTTTCGTCGGATTGCGGTGTCGGGAGGATGGCGGCTGTACCGATGGAGTGCCTCGGGGGCCGCGCGGTTCCGTGCCGGGTGCGGGGTCTCTCGGTCTGGCGAGGCGGGTCAGGGCTTCTCGACCCGCACGATCTGCGCCTCGATGCCGGCGTCGGCGAGCTTCTGCTGCTGTTCGTCGGCCTCGGCACGGGTGCCGAAGGGGCCGATGCGCACGCGCCAGACGGTGCGGCCGGCCTGCTCGCGCTCGGTCACACGGGCCGTCCAGCCGCCCATGGCCAGGCGGGCCTTCTGCTGCTCGGCCTCTTCGGACCGCGTGCAGGCGCCGGCCTGCACGAAGAACACGACGGGCTCGACGGCCGCCGCGGGGGCCGAGGCCGGCGACGGCGCCGGCCGCGCTGCCGTGGCCGGGGCCTGGCCGGCGAGGATGGCGGCGGGGTCGCGCGCAGAGGGCTGCACAGCCGGCGGCGCCGACGCAGCCACCGCAGGCGCCGACGCAGCCGGCCCCGCCTTGGCGGCGCTGGCGGCGCGCTGTGACGCCAGGCCGCCCAGCGCCGCGTTGGGGTCCCAGTCGCGGTTGCGGGCGGCCTCGGCCTTGTCCTGCTCGGCGGTGCGCTGCGGCACCTTGTCGATGAAGGGCACGGGCGCCTTGGTGATGTACAGCGCCACGCCCAGCGCCAGCACCAGGCCGACGAGCAGCCCGACCACGAGCCCGAGCGCGAAGCCGCCCCTCTGGGTCATGCCAGGGCTCCTTCGGCGGCAGGGGCCTCGCGGTGCATCGACTCGGGCGCCGACACGCCCAGCACGCCGAGCGCGTTCCTCAGCACCTGCGCCGTGGCGGCCAACAACGCCATGCGGGCGCGCGCCAGCGCCGCGTCGTCGACCAGGAAGCGCTCGGCCGCGTACCAGGCGTGGAAGGCGGCGGCCAGGTCGCGCAGGTAGAAGGCCACGTCGTGCGGGGCGAACTCGGCGGCCGCGCGGCCGAGCATGGCCGGGTACTCGGCCAGCCTGAGCATCAGCGCCGCCTCGGTGGGAGCGGTCAGCAGCGACAGGTCGGCACGGGCCAGGTCGCGGTCGAGCGCCGGCTGGTCGCGGGTCGCGATGCCGCGCCCCGCGGTGTACTGCGCCAGCACCGAGCAGATGCGCGCGTGCGCGTACTGCACGTAGAACACCGGGTTCTCGTCGTTGGCCTTCAGCGCCAGGTCGATGTCGAACACGAACTCGGTGTCGGACTTGCGGCTGATCAGGAAGAAGCGCACCGCGTCGCGGCTGGTCCAGTCGATCAGGTCGCGCAGCGTCACGTAGCTGCCGGCGCGCTTGGAGATCTTCACCTCCTGGCCGCCGCGCATCACGGTGATCATCTTGTACAGCACGTAGTCGGGGTAGCCCGGCGGGATGCCGAGGCCGACCGCCTGCAGGCCCGCGCGCACGCGCGCCACCGTGCCGTGGTGGTCGGTGCCCTGCACGTTGATGACCTTGGCGTAGCCGCGCTCGAACTTGGCCAGGTGGTAGGCGACGTCGGGCACGAAGTAGGTGTACGTGCCATCGGACTTGCGCATCACGCGGTCCTTGTCGTCACCGTAGTCGGTGGTCTTCAGCCAGAGCGCGCCGTCCTTCACATAGGTCTTGCCGCTGGCCACCAGGCGTTGCACGGCGTCGTCGACGCGGCCGTCGGCGTACAGGCTGCTCTCGAGGTAGTAATGGTCGAAGCGCACGCCGAAGGCCTGCAGGTCGAGGTCCTGCTCGTGGCGCAGGTAGGCCACGGCGAACTGGCGGATGCCGTCGAGGTCGGCCGGGTCGCCGCTGGCCGTGAAGGTGCGGTCGTCGGCGCTCACCGTCCGGCGGGCGGCGAAGTCGGCGGCGATGTCGGCGATGTACTCGCCGTTGTAGGCCGACTCGGGCCAGCCGTCGTCGCCGGGCTTCAGGCCCTTCAGGCGCGCCTGCGTGCTGAGGGCCAGCGTGCCGATCTGCACGCCGGCGTCGTTGTAGTAGAACTCGCGCAGCACCTCCCAGCCCTGGCTCTGCAGGAGGTTGCAGATGCAGTCTCCCAGCGCGGCGTTGCGGCCGTGGCCCACGTGCAGCGGGCCCGTGGGGTTGGCGGACACGAACTCCACCATCACGCGCTGGCCGCGGTGGCGCTCGCTGGTGCCGAAGCGCTCCCCGGCGGCCAGCACCTCGGCCACGATGGCCTGCCGGGCGGCGGGCGCCAGGCGCAGGTTGACGAAGCCCGGGCCGGCGATCTCCAGCGACTGCACCCAGCGCTGCACGGCCGGCTGCTGCTGCAGGCGCTGCACCAGGTCGGTGGCGATCTCGCGCGGGTTCCGCTTGAGCGCGCGCGCCAGCCCCATGGCGCCGGTGATGGCGAGGTCGCCATGGCTGGCCTGCTTGGGGGTTTCGAACGTGGCGTCGGGCGGGTTCAGGCCGGTGCCGGCCACGATCTGCGCGAACACCGTCTGCAGCGCGTCGCGCAGCGCCTGCGTGGCTTCGATCATGACGCGGGATTCTACGGGGGCGGGTGCCGGCGCCCGGGGCCGCCGTGCGGGCCACCCGGCCGAACAGGCCGGGCTTGTGCGCCCTGTTCGGGGCATCGTGCGGCGCGAGCGGCTTCACCATCGGCGGACCATGTCCTCCCGTCACGCCCTGCCCGCCCAGGCCCTGCCTCCCGCGTCCGCCAACCGGGCGGCCCCCTCGCTGGTGCTGCCCTCGCGCATCGGCAAGTACGTCGTGCAGTCCAAGATCGGCGAGGGGGCCACGAGCGAGGTCTTCCTTTGCCACGACCCGTTCAACAACCGCAAGGTGGCGATCAAGCGCGTCCGCAGCCACCTGCTGGCCGACAGCCGCGAGCAGCACTTCCAGCAGCGCTTCTTCGCCGCCGAGGCGGCCCTGGTGGGGCAGCTCCAGCACCCGAACGTGGTGCAGATCCTCGACGCGGTGGCCGACGCCGAGTTGCCCTACCTGGTGATGGAGCACGTCGACGGCGTGACGCTGCGCCGCTACTGCCGCGCCGACCGGCTGCTGCCGGTGCAGCAGGTCATCGAGATCGGATTCAAGTGCGCGATGGCGCTGGGCTACTGCTACCGCCAGGGCCTGATCCACCGCGACGTCAAGCCGGCCAACCTGCTGGTCAAGCTCGACGGCGAGCGCATCACCGACGTCAAGGTCACCGACTTCGGCAGCGTGTTCAACACCGCCACCGACCAGACGCAGGTCTACCGCGTGGGCAGCCTGGCCTACATGTCGCCGGAGCAGCTCGAGGGCGGCGTGCTCGACTGCCGGGCCGACATCTATTCGCTGGCGGCGGTGGTCTACCACCTGCTGGCCGGCCGGCCGCCCTTCGACGCACAGCAGCAGCAGGCGCTGATGCACCAGATCTACCATGCCAAGCCGCCGCCGCTGGCGTCGCTGCGCGAGGGCCTGCCGGCGGCTCTGGTGGCGCTGGTGGAGCAGTGCCTGGCCAAGGCGCGCGAGCAGCGCCCCGCGGACTGGGACGAGTTCGCCCGCGCGCTCAGCGCCGCCGGCGCCGAGCACCGCGTCAGCGCGCCCGACGACCGCGGCGCGCTGCAGGAGGTGCTGGACTCCGAGCGCTTCACGCTGCTGCGCGGGCTGGAGTTCTTCGCCGACTTCGGCGACGTCGAGCTCTGGGAGGTGGTGCACCGCGCCGCCTGGCACCGCCACGGCTACGGCGACGCGCTGTACCGCAAGGGCCAGGAGGGCGGCAGCTTCCACGTCGTGACCCAGGGCCGCGTGGACGTCTACCGCGACGGCCGCAACGTCGCCAGCCTCGGCGCCGGCAGCACGGTGGGCGAGATGGCCTATCTCGCTCCCAACCCGGCGCTGCGCCGGCATTCGGTGGACATCCTGGTGTCGGAGCCGGCCACCACGCTGTCGTTCACGCCCGACAGCCTGGAGCGGCTGAGCCTGGGCACGCGGCACCGCTTCGACAAGGCCTTCATCAAGGTGCTGGTGCGACGCCTGCACGAGGCCCAGGAGGCCGCGGCGCAGCGGCGCTGAGGCCCCGGCGCCGGGGCCGCGGCGGCGCAGGACCCTGTCGTCCGGCGACCCGCATGCCGCGTTGTCCCTGTGGTCCGGCGCGCGGCGCTCTGCTGCAATTGGCTGTGGTCGGGCCGTCGACCCGCCCCAATCCAACGAGGAGCACCCCATGCTGAAGTCCACGCTGATCGCCGCCTTTGCCGGCCTGCTGATGTCCACCGGCGCCTGGGCCGCCGACTGCGCCAAGATGGCCGACGAGAAGAAGCTCGCCGGCGCCGCCCGCACCAGCTTCGTCACCAAGTGCGAGAAGGACGCCGCGCCCGCGGCGAACGCGGCCTGCGAGAAGAGCGCCGACGACAAGAAGCTCGCCGGCGCCGCCCGCACGAGCCACATCAAGAAGTGCGTGGCCGACTCGGCGGCCAAGAAGCCCTGACCGGGCCTGCCGGCCCGCGCGCTCAGACGGCGGCCCAGTAGCCGGGGTCGCCGAAGCTGTGCTTGATGAAATCGATCCACAGCCGCACGCGCAGCGGCAGGTGGCGGCGCTGCGGGAACACGGCGTAGATGCCGTTGGGCGGCGCCGCGAAGCCCTCGAGCAGCGACACCAGGCGGCCGGCGGCGATGTCGCCCTCCACCTCCCAGGTGCTGCGCCAGGCGATGCCCAGGCCCTGCACGCACCAGCGGTGCAGCACCTGGCCGTCGCTGCAGTCCAGGCGGCCGCCCGGCCGCAGGTGGGTGAGCTGGCCTTCCACCATGAAGGCCCAGCCACGGGTCTGGCTGGCGTCGCTGCTGAGCGTCAGGCA
Organism: Betaproteobacteria bacterium; assembly: GCA_046341655.1. Taxonomy (GTDB): domain Bacteria; phylum Pseudomonadota; class Gammaproteobacteria; order Burkholderiales; family Burkholderiaceae_C; genus Rubrivivax. The sequence continues at coordinate 32,976 of JBKDQY010000071.1, forward strand.
CTGGTGCTTCGTCAGGTCGGCCGGTGAAGCCGGGGTGCCGGCGCGCGCCAGGTAGTCGGGCGCGGCCACGCACAGGCGCCGGTTGTCGGCCAGGCGCAGGCTCACCAGGCTGCTGTCGGGCAGGTCGCCGACGCGGATGGCGCAGTCGAAGCCCTCGTTGACGATGTCGACGACACGGTCCGAGAGGTTCAGGCTCAGGCTGACCTCGGGGTGCTGCGCCAGGAAGCCCGGCACCAGCGGCGCCACGTGGCGGCGGCCGAAGCCGGCCGGCGCCGTGATGCGCAAGTGACCGCTCGCCTTCACGCCGCCGGCCGTGACGCTCGCCTCGGCGTTGGCCAGGTCGGCCAGCAGGCGCTGGCAGTCCTCGAGAAAGGCGCTGCCCTCGTGCGTGAGCGTGATGCGCCGCGTGGTGCGCACCAGCAGTTTCACGCCCAGGCGCTCTTCCAGCGCGTCGATGCGGCGGCCGATGACCGCCGGCGCCACGCCCTCGGCCAGCGCGGCGGCCGTGAGGCTGCCCTTGGTGGACACCGAGACGAAGGATTCGATCTGCTTGAGGCGGTCCATCGTGCGAGGATTATGCGCACGCAGCGCAGGAATACCTGCCTTCAAGCCCACTTAATCATCTGTGGATTGCTGAATAGAGTTCGGTCATGGTCCTGAAAGCGGTTCTCTTCGACGCCTACGGCACCCTGTTCGACGTGCACAGCGTCGGCCTGCTGGCCGAGCAGCTGTTCCCGGGGCAGGGTGAGCGGCTGTCGCACGCCTGGCGCGACAAGCAGATCGAGTACACGCGCCTGGTGAGCATGAGCGCCGGGGAGCACTACCAGCCCTTCTGGGCGCTGACCCGCGCCGGGCTGCGCCACGCCGCCGCGAAGCTGGGCCTGGCGCTGCCGCCCGAGGCCGAGGAGCGGCTCATGAACCAGTACCGCCACCTCAGCGCCTTCGCCGAGAACCACGGCGTGCTGACGGAGCTGGCGCGGCGCGGCGTGGCCACCGGCATCCTGAGCAACGGCGATCCCGAGATGCTGGCGGTGGCCGTCAAGAGCGCGGGCTTCGAGCCGCTGCTGCGGCACGTGATCAGCGTGCACCCGGCGCGCCGCTACAAGACCGACCCCGCCGCCTACGCGCTGGGCACCGCCGCTCTGGGCCTGCCGGCACGCGAGGTGCTGTTCGTCAGCAGCAACGCCTGGGACGCCCTGGGCGCCACCTGGTTCGGCTACACCACGCTGTGGGTCAACCGCGGCGGCGCGCCGGCCGAGGCCCTGGGCCCGCCGCCCACCTTCACCGGCACCTCGCTGCGCGCGGTGCTGGAGCACTTTCCCGCCGCCTCCTGAAACCCTGCCCCCGATGCCCACGACCCCCGCCATGCGCACCGCCATCCACTCCCTGCACGTCGACACCGCCCTGGCCGCCTTCGTCAACGACGAGGTGCTGCCCGGCACCGGCGTGGACCCCGCCCGCTTCTGGGCCGGCTTCGACGCCATCGTGCGCGACCTGGCCCCGCGCAACGCCGAACTGCTGGCCGAGCGCGACCGCCTGCAGGCCGAGCTCGACGCCTGGCACGACGCACACCCGGGCCCGGTCGGCGACATGCCGGCGTACAAGGCCTTCCTCAAGCGCATTGGCTACCTGGTCGAGGCGCCGTCCGACGTGGCCTGCACCACCGCGAACGTCGACGACGAGCTCGCGCGCCTGGCCGGCCCGCAGCTGGTTGTGCCGATCCTGAACGCCCGCTACGCCCTCAACGCCGCCAACGCGCGCTGGGGCTCGCTGTACGACGCGCTGTACGGCACCGACGTGATCCCCGAGTCGGGCGGCGCCGAGAAGGGCACCGGCTACAACCCGGCGCGCGGCGCCAAGGTCATCGAGTACGCGCGCAAGGTGCTGGACCAGGCCGCGCCGCTGGCCGGCGCCTCGCACCGCGACGCCGCCGGCTACCGCGTGGAAGGCGGCCGCCTGGTGGTGGCGCTGAAGAACGGCGGCAGCACTGTCCTGGCCGACCCCTCGGCCTTCGTCGGCCACCAGGGCGACGCCGCGGCGCCCAGCGCGGTGCTGCTGCGCCACCACGGCCTGCACCTGGACATCCGCATCGACCGCAGCCACCCCATCGGCAGGACCGACGCCGCCGGGGTTGCCGACGTCGTGGTCGAGGCGGCGCTGTCGACCATCCTCGACCTCGAGGACTCGGTGGCCGTCGTCGACGGCGCCGACAAGGTGCTGGCCTACCGCAACTGGCTGGGCATCCTGCGCGGCACCCTGGTCGAGGAGGTGGCCAAGGGCGGCCGCACCATCACGCGCCGCCTGGAGGCCGACCGCGCCTACACCGGGGCCGACGGCCGGCCGCTGGTGCTGCACGGGCGCTCGCTGCTGTTCGTGCGCAACGTCGGCCACCTGATGACCAACCCGGCCGTGCTGTGGGGCGACGGCCGCGAGATCCCGGAAGGCATCCTCGACGCCGTCATCACCAGCACCATCGCGCTGCACGACCTCAAGCGCCTGGGCACGCCCGGCCTGCACAACTCGCGCACCGGCAGCGTCTACGTCGTCAAGCCCAAGATGCACGGCCCGGCCGAGGTGGCCTTCGCCTGCGAGCTGTTCGGCCGCGTCGAGCAGCTGCTGGGCCTGCCGCAGGACACCGTCAAGCTGGGCATCATGGACGAGGAGCGCCGCACGAGCGTCAACCTGCGCGCCAGCATCGCCGCGGCAGCCAGCCGGGTGGCTTTCATCAACACCGGCTTCCTCGACCGCACCGGCGACGAGATCCACACCGCCATGCGCGCCGGCCCCATGGTGCGCAAGACGCGCATGAAGATGGCCAACTGGCTGCGCGCCTACGAGTTCAACAACGTGCAGGTCGGCCTGGCCTGCGGGCTGCGCGGCCGCGCGCAGATCGGCAAGGGCATGTGGGCCATGCCCGACCTGATGGGCGAGATGATGAAGGACAAGGTGGCGCACCCGCAGGCCGGCGCCAACACCGCCTGGGTGCCCAGCCCGACGGCGGCGACGCTGCACGCGCTGCACTACCACCAGGTGGACGTGGCGGCGCTGCAGCAGAGCATGGAGGCCTTCGCGCGGCGCCCCGATGCGCCGCAGCTCGAGACACGCCTGCTCGACGCCATCCTGCAGGTGCCGGTGGCGCTGGTGCCGTTCTGGACGCCGCCCGAGGCGCAGCAGGAGCTGGACAACAACGTGCAGGGCATCCTGGGCTACGTGGTGCGCTGGGTCGACCAGGGCGTGGGCTGCAGCAAGGTGCCCGACATCAACGGCGTGGGCCTGATGGAGGACCGTGCCACGCTGCGCATCAGCAGCCAGCACATCGCCAACTGGCTGCGCCACGGCGTGGTGACGGCCGAGCAGGTGCACGCCAGCTTCCGCCGCATGGCCGCGGTGGTGGACGGGCAGAACGCCGGCGACCCGCTGTACGAGCCGATGGCCGGGCACTGGGACACCAGCTTCGCCTACCGCGCGGCGCTGGACCTGGTGTTCCTGGGCGAGCAGCAGCCCAGCGGCTACACCGAGCCGCTGCTGCACGCGTGGCGGCTCAAGAAGAAGGCGGCGCAGGGGGGCTGAAGGCCGCCCCTCAGGCCGCCCCTCAGGCCGCCGCTCGCGGCTGCGCCCGCAGCCGCGCCACCATGTAGCCCGCCGCCTGCGTGAGGTGCTCGCGCGCCAGAGCCTCGGCGGCGGCGCCGTCTCCGGCGGCCACGGCGGCCAGGATGGCGGCGTGCTGGTCCCAGATGTCTCGCGGCTGCTCGTCGCGCACCAGCACCTCGGCCATGGCGCGCTGCAGCTGCGTCCAGTGCGCGGCCATGGCCGGCGCGATGAGCGCGTTGGCCGACAAGTCGTACAGGAAGCGGTGGAAGGCCTGGTCGGCCGCCACCATCGCCGGCAGGTCGCCCGCCGCCACCGCGGCGCGGCCCGCCGCCACCAGCGCAGGCCCCTCGGCGTCGGCGCGCGCGGCCCCGCGCTCGGCGGCGCGCCGCGCGGCCAGGCCCTCGATCACCGCGCGCAGCTCGTAGACCAGCTCGATCTCGTCGGGCGCCAGCGGCGCCACCTCCAGCCCGCGGCCGGGCGCGTCGCGCAGCACGCCCTGCTCGCGCAGCAGCAGCAGCGCCTGCTGCACCGGCTGGCGCGACACGCCCAGCTGATGCGCCAGCTGCTCCTGGATCACGCGGCTGCCGGCGGGCCAGCGGCCGCTGGCGATCTCGTCGAGCACGGCATCGCGCACCTGCTCGGCCAGCGAAGGAGCCACCGCCATCGACTTCATGGCCGGGAGTGTACGTGGAAAGCACTCTTGTTGAACTCTGAATTCAGAGTTCTATAATGTCGCCGCGACCCGATCCGGGCGCGCTACCGCCGGAGCCCCGATGGCCGAGAACCCCCACCGCAGCGTCGCCGAATGGGTGGCGCGCTTCCTCGTCGCCCGCGGCGTCGACCGCATCTACGGCCTGCAGGGCGGCCACATCCAGCCCATCTGGGACTGGCTGCACCGCCTGGGCGTGAAGATCGTCGACGTGCGCGACGAAGGCGCGGCCGTGCACATGGCGCACGCCCACGCCGCGCTGAGCGACCCCCGCGGCCCGGGCGGCGTGGGCGTGGCCATGGCCACCGCGGGCCCGGGGGTGACGAACTGCGTCACCGCCATCACCAACGCCCACCTCGAGCGCGTGCCGGTGCTGCTGATCGGCGGCTGCCCGCCGCGCCCGCAGGACGACCTGGGCCCGCTGCAGGGCATCGCCCACGCCGACATCCTGGCGCCGGTGACGCGGCAGTCGCGCACGCTGCGCACCGCCGAGCAGGTCGTGCGCGACCTCGACAAGGCCTGGGCCCTGGCCCTGGGCGACGGCGGCGCGCCGGGCCCCGTGTACCTGGAGATCCCCACCGACGTGCTGCGCGAGACGGTGCCCGCCGCCGTGGTGCTGGACGAGCACCTGCGCCCGCACCACCGCCCGCCGCTGGCGCCCGATGCCGGCCTGGTGGCGCAGGCCGCGGCCGTGCTGCGCGCGGCCCGGCGTCCGCTCGTCGTCACCGGCCGCGGCGCCCACGCCTCGGCCGGCTGCGCCGCCGCACTGCAGCGCCTGCTCGACGCAACCGGCGCCGTCTACCTGGACACGCAGGAAAGCCGCGGCCTCGTCGACCCCGGCCACCCGGCAGTGGTGGGCGCCGTGCGCGCCCGCGCGATGCAGGAGGCCGACTGCGTGCTGGTGGTGGGCCGCAAGCTCGACTACCAGATGGCCTACGGCTCGCCCGCCGTCTTCCGGGCGGCGCGCTTCCTGCGCATCGCCGACCACGCCGACGAGCTGCGCGACAACCGCCGCGGCGAGGTCGAGCTGCTGGCCGACCCGGCCCTGGCACTGGCCGCGCTGGCGCAGGCCGTGGGCGAGCCTGCGCCCTCGCTCGACCGCGCCTGGGCCGGCGCGCTGCGCGCCGAGCACGAGAAGAGGGCCGCGAAGCACGTGCAGGCCATGGCCACCGCCGCCAACGGCGCCGACGGCCACATCCACCCCAACCGCATCTTCGCGGCGCTGCGCGGGCAGCTCGCGCCCGACGCCATCACCATCGCCGACGGCGGCGACCTGCTGAGCTTCGCGCGCATGGGCCTGGAGACACGGCATTACCTCGATGCCGGCGCCTTCGGCTGCCTGGGCGTGGGCACGCCCTACGCCGTGGCCGCGGCGCTGCTGCACCCGGGGCGGCAGGTGGTGGCCGTCACCGGCGACGGCGCCTTCGGCATCAACGCCATGGAGATCGACAGCGCACAGCGCCACGGCGCGCGCTGCGTGTTCATCGTCAGCAACAACGCCGCCTGGAACATCGAACGGCTGGACCAGGAGATGAACTACGGCGGCCGCGTCGTGGGCACCACGCTCGCGTACAGCGACTACGCCGCGATGGCCCGCGCCTTCGGCCTGCACGCCGAGCGCGTGACGGACGCCGAGCGGCTGCCCGGGGCGATTGCCGACGCGCTGGCGCACGCAGCCAGCACCGGCCCGGCGCTGATCGACGTGGTGACGACGCAGCACGCGCTGTCGTCGGATGCCGGCAAGGGCCTGGGCTGGGTGCCCGACCGCCAGGCGCTCACCGCCTGGGACGAGGCCGAGCAGGCGCGGAGGCACGCGTGAACCCCGCCGCGCTGCTGTCGCTGTCGGAATCGGTGGCCGCGCACGCGCGCACGCAGCCCGCGCGGCCGGCGGCGCGCGACTCGCGCCGCGCGCTCACCTGGGCGCAGTGGGACGAGCGCGCCAGCCGGCTGGCCCAGGCGCTGCTCGGCCTGGGTCTGTCACCCGGCGACCGCGTGGCACTGCTCGGGTACAACGCGCTGGAGTGGCTGGAGCTGTACGCCGCGCTGTCGCGCGCCGGGCTGGTGGCGGTCCCGATCAACTTCCGCCTCGCCGCGCCCGAGGTGGCCTACATCGCGCAGCACGCCGAGGCCCGGGCCTTCGTCGTGCAGGACCGCCTGCGCGGCGTGGTGGAAGGCCTGCGCGACGAGTTGCCGGTGCGGCCGGGCGCCTGGGTGCTGTGGGGCCACGACACCCTGCCCGCCGGCTGGCAGGACTACGAGGCGCTGATCGCCGCCGCGTCGGCCACGCCACCCGCCGTCGCGGTGCAGCCCGGCGACCTGTTCGCGCTGATGTACACCTCGGGCACCACCGGCCGCCCCAAGGGCGCGATGCGCAGCCAAGGCGGCAACGCGCTGATCGCGCTGTGCACGGCGCTGGAGTTCGGCCTCACGCGCGACGACACGGGCCTGCTGGTGATGCCGCTGTGCCACGCCAACTCGCTGTACTTCGGCGTCACCTTCGCGATGCTGGGCGCGCAGATCGTGGTGGACGACCGCGCGAGCTTCGACCCCGAGGCCCTGCTGGCGCTGCTCAGCCGCGAGCGCATCAGCTTCACGTCGCTGGTGCCCACGCACTACGTGATGATGCTGGAGTTGCCCGAGGCCACGAAGGCAAGGGTCGACCTGGCCCGCGTGGGCAAGCTGCTCATCTCGTCGGCCCCGGCGCGCCGCGAGACCAAGCTCGGCGTGATGCAGCTGTTCCCGAACGGGCGGCTGTTCGAGCTGTACGGCTCCACCGAGGCCGGCTGGGTGACCGTGCTGCGGCCCGACGAGCAGCTGGCCAAGCTCGGCTCGGTGGGGCGCGAGTGGGCCGGCACCGGCGCCATCAAGCTGCTGGGCCCCGACGGCGCCGAGGTGGCCGACGGCGAGGTCGGCGAGCTGTACTCGCGCACGCCCTGGGTCTTCGACGGCTACTGGCGCACCCCCGAGAAGACGGCCGAGAGCTTTGCCGGCGCCTGGTGCTCGGTGGGCGACCTGGCGCGGCGCGATGCCGACGGCTTCATCCACCTGGTGGACCGCAAGAGCCACATGATCATCAGCGGCGGCGAGAACATCTACCCGTCGGAGGTCGAGGCCGTGCTGGCGCAGCACCCCGCCGTGCAGGACGTGGCCGTGGTGGGCCTGCCCGACGCGAAGTGGGGCGAGACGGTGTGCGCCGCCGTGGTGCCGCGCCCCGGCGCGCCGGCCGGGCTGCAGGCCGAACTCGACGCGCTGTGCCGCGAGCGGCTGGCCGGCTTCAAGCGCCCGCGCGCCTGGCGGCTGATCGCGCCCGAGGCGCTGCCGCGCACGGCCACCGGCAAGGTGCAGCACCGGCTGCTGCGCGAGCGGCTGCTGCAGGGGGCTTGAGCCCTGCGACGGCGACGGGCACGGGGCGAACGGGGGCTGCCTCCGTTCGGGCTGAGCCTGTCGAAGCCCCGGATGCGCTTCCTGGCCCTCAGGCGCGCAGCGGCATCAAGTGCACCTGCGTCAGATCGAAGGCCACGGCCAGCGCCTGCCCCGGCTGCAGGCCGCGCCGCTCGGGCCCCGACAGCGTCAGCACCAGCGGCTGGCCGCCGGCCACGGCCAGCGTCAGCGTGGCCATGGTGATCTCGCCCTGGTGGCGCACGCCGTCCACGCGCGCCGCGAAGTGCCCGGGCCGGCCGGCGGCGTGCGCGTCGGCCAGCGCGATGGCGTCGCCGGGGATAACGAAGGTCACCGCGCGGCCGGGCGACATGCGGCCCTTGTCGCGCACGCGCAGCCGCACGGCAGGCTCGCCGGTGGCCGCATCCCCCCAGCGCAGCCATCCCCAGCCGGGCTCGCTGCCGTCGCCGCCTTCCCACCAACCGGGCCAGCGATTGGCGATGCCCACCAGGTCGGCCACGCGCGCGGTGCGCGGGGCACGGTGCACGAACTCCGGCGTGCCGCTCTGCAGCACCTGGCCGGCGTCCATGACGACGAGGCGGTCGGCCAACAGACGCGCCTCGTTCAGGTCGTGCGTCACCAGCACGATGGGCACCGAGAGCTCGCGGCGCAGGTCGGCGATCAGCCGGTACAGGCCCTGGCGGTTCATCATGTCCACGGCCGAGAAGGGCTCGTCCAGCAGCAGCAGCCGCGGCTCGCGGGCCAGCGCCCGCGCCACCGCCACGCGCTGCTGCTGCCCGCCCGACAGCTGCGCCGGCCGCCGGTGCATCAACTCGTCCGTCAGGCCCACGTGGGCCAGCCAGCGCGCGGCCTCGCGCACACGCTCGGCGCGCGGGCGGTGCAGCAGCGACAGCGCCACGTTGCCCAGGGCGCTGAGGTGCGGCATCAGCGCGTAATGCTGGAACACCAGGCCCACGTGGCGCTGCTGCGTCGGGCGCCACAGGCCCTGCGCCGTGTCGCACCAGACCTCGCCGCCCACCGCCACGCGGCCCTGCTGCGGCTTCATCAGCCCGGCGGCCACGCGCAGCATCGAGGTCTTGCCGGCGCCCGAAGGCCCCACCAGCGCCAGCAGCTCGCCCGGTGCGGCCTCGATGCGGCCGTGCAGCGGCATCGGCCGCTGCTGCTCGACCTCGATGACCAGGCCCGCGCTCACCGCCGCGCCGCCGCGGTGAGCCGCGTCGTGGCGAAGAACGACGCCGCCACCGCCAGCAGCGACAGCAGCAGCAGCAGCAGCGCCATGCGGTCGGCGCTGTGCAGATCGAAGGCCTGCACGCGGTCGTAGATGGCAATCGCGATGGTCTTGGTCTCGCCCGGGATGCTGCCGCCCATCATCAGCACCACGCCGAACTCGCCCAGGGTATGGGCGAAGGCCAGCACCGCGGCCACCACGAAGCCCGGCCGGGCCAGAGGCGCAGCAACGCTGAAAAATGCATCGAGCGGGCCCGCGCCCAGGGTCGCCGCAGCCTCCATCGGTCTCGGCCCCATGGCTTCGAAGGCGTTGCGCAGCGGCTGCACGGCGAACGGCAGCGAATAGACGATGGAACCGATCACCAACCCCTCGAAGGTAAAGGCCAGGGTTCTTACGCCCAACGCCTGCAGCGGCGCCATCAACGGACTGTCAGGCCCCATGGCCAGCAGCAGGTAGAACCCCAGGACCGTCGGAGGCAGCACAATCGGCAGGGCCACGACCGCCGCCACCGCCTCTACCCACCAGCCGCGCGAACGCGCCAGCCACCAGGCCAGCGGCGTGGCGATGATCAGCAGCGCCACGGTCGTGGTCGCCGCCAGTCTCAGCGTCAGCCAGACGATATCGAACAGCGGGGTCAAGGCGTCTCGTAGCCATAGCGCCGGATGACCGCGCGGGCCTCTGGCGTTTTCATGAACGCCAGGAAGGCCCGCGCGGCGGGATCATCCTTGGCGGCCGTGAGCAGCACCGCCTGCTGAATAATGGGCGCGTGCAGCCGAGAGGGAACCAGCCATCGGGAGCCGCCGGCGTTACCCGCGACCTGCGAAAGCGCCACGAAGCCAAGCTCCGCCGCCCCGCTCTGTACGAACTGGAACGTCTGGGTGATCGAAGCGCCCTGGACCAACTTGGGCCGCAGCACGGCTTCCAGACCCATCCGCTGCATCGCCTGCAGAGCGGCAAGGCCGTAAGGGGCAGTCTTGGGGTCGGCGATCGCCAGCTTGTCGAACCGTCCGGTCCTCAGCACCCGCCCCTCAGCATCGACGACGCCCCGTGCGCGGCTGAACAGAACCAGCCGTCCGACAGCGTAGGTGAACCGGCTGCCGCGCACTGAGAGACCCGCGGCCTCGGCCTCGGTCGGGCGCGCCGCATAGGCGCTGAGGAAAACGCAGAACGGCGCGCCATTGGCGATCTGGGCAAAGAACTGACCCGATGAGCCGAAGCTCAGGATCACCTCATGGTCGGTGCGTCGCTCGAAGATCTGCGCGATCTCGCGCGCGGGCTCGGCGAATTTGGCCGCCACCGCCACCTTCACCTCGCCTGCCGCCGCTGCGCCGGTGAGGCCAAGGGCGAGCGCCAGGACCGTCAGAACTCTGAGGATGGGACGCATCTCCCGGGTTCTAGCCGCCGCCGGCGCGGTTGTCGCGCGGCTAGGGCCGAAGCACTTCCACTGCCGCAGTGACCTGCCCGCCCGACTCCTTCGCACCGCCGCCGATCGCATAGATCCGGCCGCCTGCGGCTATGCCGCAGAGGCCATGCCGCGGGGTGCGCATGCGCGGCTCCGCGCGCCAGGTATCGGTTTTGGGGTCATAGGACCAACAATCCGCGATCACGCCCGGTCCGCCCTCGCCGCCGAACACATAGAGCCGCCCCCCCAACGCTGCGCCCGCCAGGCCGCCGGCGGCGCGCGGCATCGGCCGAAGCGTGTCCCAGCGGTCGGTCTTGGGGTCATAGACATCCAACTGGGCGGAGTTGCCTTCTCCCACGCGCCGACCTCCGGCCAGATAGAACTTGCCCCCGATCTCGGCCCCGGTGGCGCTGTTGCGGGCCAGCGGGCAAGGGCGCGCCGTCATCCACCGGCCGGCGGCAGGATCAAACACCTGATGCAGGTCGATGTCGCCCTGGTCGCTCCAGGCCAGGTTCCGGTCACCGCGCGGCGCGCGGCCCGACGCCAGATGCACCCTGTCGCCGAGTGCAACCGCCACCGTCTCGCATTGCAGCCTGGGCATCGGCGAGGCCGGCCGCCACGCCGCGTCATCCATCACCAGTGTGTCGGTCGTCGCCACCCAACCGCCGGCCTCGGTGACTGCGAAACCACCGAAGGCAAACCCCCGGTCCCGCGCGGTCGCCAGCACCGGATGGTGCCGAGGCGCAGGCAGTCGCGGCCCTTCGGTCCAGGAGTCGTCGCGCGGATCGTAGATGCCGGTCCGATCCAGTGGGTTGATCCCCGCCCGCAGTCCCTGGAGCCCCGGCGCCATGCCGCACGCGATCACCTCGCGGCCGCGCCAGAC
>JBKDQY010000072.1:0-14589 GCA_046341655.1 Betaproteobacteria bacterium
GTGTCGATCAGGGCTTCCAGGGCGTCCGGCACCTCGTCGGCCGCGAAGCTCGGCCCGATCACGCGGCCCGGCACGGCCGCGCCCGACAGCAGGCTGCCGTCGCTGCCGCCCACGGTGAGCTGATACCACTCGCTGCCGTCCTTGTCGACGCCGAGGATGCCGATGTGGCCGCTGTGGTGGTGTCCGCAGCTGTTGATGCAGCCGCTGATGTGCAGGTCGATGTCGCCGATGTCGTGCAGGCGGTCGAGGTCGTCGAAGCGCTCGGCGATCGCCTCGGCGAGGGGGATGGAGCGCGCGTTGGCCAGCGCGCACAGGTCGCCGCCGGGGCAGGCGATCAGGTCGGTGAGCAGGCCGATGTTGGGCGTGGCGAAGCCGCCCTCGCGCGCCGCCAGCCACAGCGCCCGCAGCTCGTGCGCCGGCACCCAGGGCAGCAGCAGGTTCTGGTCGTGCGTGACGCGCAGCTCGCCGGCGCTGAAGCGCTCGGCCAGCGCGGCGGCACCGTCCATCTGTTCGGCCGTCGCGTCGCCCGGCGGCAGACCGGGCCGCTTCAGCGACAGCGTCACCGCGCGGTAGCCCGCGATGCGGTGCGCGTGCACGTTGCGCTGCTGCCAGCGCTCGAAGGCCGGCAGGGGGTCGTGCGGGGGCTCGGCGCGCGACGGCGACAACGGCGGCACCGTGAAGCCGGCAGCGACGCGGTCGAGCTCGGCCTGCGCCAGACGCGGCGTCGCCGGGTCGGCGGCCAGCGCGGCGTACTCGCGGTTGACCTCGTCGACGAAGCGCTGGCCCTCGGCACGCACGAGGATCTTGATGCGCGCCTTGTAGGCGTTGTCGCGGCGGCCGTGCAGGTTGTAGACGCGCACGATGGCCTCGATGTAGACGAGGATGTCCCGCCAGGGCACGAAGGCACTCAGCTCGGTGGCGATCACGGGCGTGCGGCCCATGCCGCCACCCACGGCCACGCGGAAGCCCACGTCCCCGGCGGCGTCCTTCACCAGTGTCAGGCCGATGTCGTGCCAGGCAGTGGCGGCACGGTCCTCGGCGGCGCCGTGGATGGCGATCTTGAACTTGCGCGGCAGGAAGGCGAACTCCGGGTGCAGCGTGCTCCACTGGCGCAGCAGCTCGGCGTAGGGGCGCGGGTCCACCGCTTCGTCGGGGGCGATGCCGGCCAGCGCGTCGGTGGTGATGTTGCGGATGCAGTTGCCGCTGGTCTGGATGCCGTGCATGTCGACCTCGGCCAGCAGGTCCATGACGTCGGCGCTGCGTTCGAGCGGGATCCAGTTGAACTGCAGGTTCTGGCGCGTGGTGAAGTGGCCGAAGCCGCCGCGCGGGCGGGCCCGGCCCGCGTCGTCGGGCACCTCGTGGCGGTCGAACTCGCGCGCGATGCGCGCCAGCTGCCGCAGCTGGCGCGCCGACAGTTCGCCGTAGGGCACGGCCACGCGCAGCATGGGCGCGTGGCGCTGCACGTACCAGCCGTTCTGCAGGCGCAGCGGGCGGAACTCGTCGTCGGGCAGTTCGCCGCGCAGGTGGCGCTGCAGCTGGTCGCGGTACTGCGCGGCGCGGGCGCGCACGAACTGGCGGTCGAAGTCGGTGTAGCGGTACATGAGGGCGGAGCTCAGGGCAGGGCGGTGCCCGACCGTCGGGGCAGGGCACCGCGACTCTAGGAACCCGTCCTCATTTCCGGAAATACATGTTCGAAATCTTCTTATGCCGATTTCGCTATGAAGAGACGGTGCAGCGGCGGATTCCTAAAATGCCGCCATGCATCGACGCGCACTGCTGGGCACTGCCCTGCTGGCCCTGGGAGGCTGCCAGACCGTACCGGCCCCCACCCCCACGCCACCCACGGCGCCCGCTCCACCACCGCCGGTGCCGCGTCGCCCGCCCAGGCTGGGCCTGGCCCTGGGCGGCGGCGCGGCCCGGGGCTTTGCCCACATCGGGGTGATCCAGGTGCTCGAGGAGGCCGGCATCCGCGCCGATCTGGTGGTCGGCACCTCCGCCGGCAGCCTGGTGGCGGCGCTGTACGCGCTGGGCAAGACCGGCGCCGAGCTCGCCGCGATGGCGCTGACCATGGATGAAGGCGCCATCACCGACTGGAGCTTCCCCAGCCGGGGCCTCATTCGCGGCGAGGCGCTGGCGCGCTCCGTGCGCGAGCAGACGGGCGGCCGCCTGATCGAGCAGATGCCGATGCCGCTGGGCATCGTCGCCACCGACCTGGACAGCGGGGCCGGCGTGCTGGTCCGCCGTGGCGACACGGGCACGGCGGTGCGCGCCTCGAGTTCGGTGCCGGCCGTGTTCCAGCCTGTGCGGATCGGTGAGCGCGAATACGTCGACGGCGGCCTCGTCTCGCCCGTGCCGGTGCGCTACGCGCGCGAAATGGGCGCCGAGATGGTGATCGGCGTCGACATCTCCACGCCGCCGGACGGGGCCGCCACCGACGGCACCATGCGGCTGCTGCTGCAGACCTTCGCCATCATGGGCAAGAGCATCAACCGATTCGAGCTGCTCGAGGCCGACGTGGTGCTGCGCCCGGCCCTGGTGGGCGTGAGCAGCGCCGACTTCACGGCCCGCGTGCGCGCCATCCGCGCCGGGCGCGAGACGGCCCAGGCGCAGCTGCCCGAAATCCGCAGCAAGCTGCAGCAACTGTCGCGGCCCGCGGCTGGCTGAGCGGCCTGTTCAGTGGCCCGGGTGCGATGCGGGGAACGGGCCGCGCGGCAACCGCAGGGCCACTTGGTCGACCGCGGCCCGTGCGGCCGCTGACGAGGATCCGCAGCAGCGGCCGCTCGGCGAGTCGGCCATGCACCAGGCCCATGTCGTCGGGGGGCAGGCTGCGCCAGAGCAGGTGGCGCAGGGCCTGATGATCCTTAGCCCGGGTCGCGCGGCTGTGGCAGACGGCTGGCGAGGCGGGTCGGGGGAGGGGTGCAGCGGCAGGCGAAAAAAAGCCCCGCCGGGGCGGGGCCGCGTCCGCGCCGGCCGGGGCCGGCACCGACGATCAGGCGGCGCGCTTGGCCTTGGCGGGCGTGGCGGCCTTGGTGGCCGACACGGCGGTGGCGGTCACCGCGTTGAAATTGGCCTCGGCAACCTCGGCGGCCTGCTTGGCGGCCTTGTGCGCGCTTTCGTAGGCGTTGTTGGCGGCGGCCACGGCCGACTTCACCAGCGCCACGGCGCTCTCGGTGCCGGCGGGCGCGTTCTTCACGGCGGTGTCGACCAGGGCGAGCATCTTCTTCTGGCTGTCGGCCATCTGGACCTCGGCCGTCTTGGTGAACTCGGCGCCGGTGCCGGCCAGGATGTCGTACAGGTGGCGGCTGTAGGCGGCGGCCTTCTCGGCAGCCGGCTGCAGCAGGCCGGCCTGCAGGGCCAGCAGTTCCTGGGCGTCCTTCACCGACAGCGCGGCGTAGGTGGTGTCGGCGGCTTCGGCCAGGCTGGCCTTCGCGACCTGCAGGTTCAGCTCGACGAGCTTCTCCATGCCTTCGAAGGCCTTGGTGGTCAGGCCGAAGAGGGTCTCGACGGAGGCCTTCTGGGCGGCCATCAGCTGTTCGGGGGTGAAGGGCGTGGACATGATGAACTCCTGGGGGTGAAGGGTTGAAAGGAACGGGGACCGCGCTTCAGCGCCGAGGCTCTGGTCTGAGCCGTCATGCTGCGCTGCAACATGACCGCAAGTATAGGGTTCTCACCAGGGATGACAAGCGATTTTGTTGCGCCGCAGCAAACTAGGGGCATCTTTCTAGAATCCCACCTTGTGCGCGCCTTCCACTCCGACACCTTCGTGCTCCCCTTGCCGCCGGGGCACCCGTTCCCGATGACGAAGTACCGGCTCCTGCGCGAGGCCGCCGAGGCCTCGATGCCCGGCATCCGGGTTGCCGAGGCCCCGCCGGCCAGCGACGGCGAGCTGGCCCTGGCGCACGAGCCGTCGTGGATCGATGCCGTGGCCCACGGCACCACCACGGCGGCGCAGCAGCGCGAGATCGGCTTTCCCTGGAGCGAGCGCATGGTCGAGCGCGCGCGCCGCTCGGTGGGCGCCAGCATCGCAGCGGCCCGCACGGCGCTGTTCGGCAACGGGCAGGGGCCGGAGGGCGTGGCGGCCAACCTGGCCGGCGGCACCCACCACGCCTTCGCCCACAAGGGCTCGGGCTACTGCGTGTTCAACGACGTGGCCGTGGCCGCGAGGCTGATGCAGGCCGAGTGGCACCGGGCGCAGCGCGCATTGCTGCGCGTGATCGTGATCGACCTCGACGTTCACCAGGGCAACGGCACGGCACACATCTTCCGCGACGACGACACCGTGTTCACGCTGTCGCTGCATGGCGCCCGGAACTTCCCGTTCCGAAAGGAGCCCAGCGACCTCGACGTCGAACTGCCCGACGGCTGCGCCGACGAGCCCTACCTGGCCGCGCTCGACGCGGCCCTGGCCGCGGCCTGGGAGCGCACGGCCGCCGTGCCGCCGGGCCTGGCCTTCTACCTGGCCGGTGCCGACCCGCACGAGAACGACCGCCTCGGCCGCCTGAAGCTCAGCGCCGAGGGACTGGCCGAGCGCGACCGGCGCGTGCTGGACGCGCTGCGGACGCGCGGCATCCCGGTGGCGCTGTCCATGGCGGGCGGCTACGGCCGCGACCTGGACGCCACGGTGGCGGTGCAGCGCCGCACGCTGGAGCTGGCGATGCAGTCGTGGCAGTCGTGGCGCGCCATGCGCCAGGCCGCGGCATGACGAGCGACCGCCCGCAGCCGCAAGGCCGCGAGGCCTTCGCGCACTTCGCCGCCATCGCCACCCGATGGATGGACAACGACGTCTACGGCCACCTGAACAACGTCGTCCACTACAGCCTGTTCGACACCGCGGTGAACCGCCTGCTCATCGATGCCGGCGCGCTGGACATCCACGCCGGCCCCGTGATCGGTCTCGTGGTGCACACGCAGTGCCACTACTTCGAGAGCCTGGCGTTCCCGCAGATCGTCACCGCCGGCATCCGCGTCGAGCAGCTGGGCCGGTCGAGCGTGCGCTACGGCCTGGGCCTGTTCGGCGACGACGCGCCGCTGACCGCCGCGGTCGGGCAGTTCACCCACGTCTACGTCGACCGCGCCACGCGCCGGCCCGTGCCCCTGCCCGAGCGGCTGCGCGCCGTGCTCGAACCCCTCGTCCGCACCACGCCCACCGCATGAAGCCCACGCCCGACACCATCGCCGCCGTCGACCACGCCATCACCAGCCGCCACTCGATCCGCGCCTTCCTGCCCACGCCGGTGCCGCGCGAGACCATCGAGCAGATCCTGGCCGTGGCCTCCCGCGCGCCCAGCGGCACCAACACCCAGCCCTGGCAGGTCCACGTGCTCACGGGGGAGGCCAAGGCGGCACTGTCGCGGGAGATCCGCGCCGCCTACGACGACCCCGAGGAGCGCACACGCCACACCGAGCCCTACGCCTACTACCCCACCGAGTGGCGCAGCCCCTACATCGACCGCCGCCGGCAGGTGGGCTGGGCGCTGTACGGCCTGCTGGGCATCGGCAAGACCGACAAGGCCCGCATGCACGAGCAGCACGCGCGCAACTACGACTTCTTCGGCGCCCCGGTGGGCCTGATCTTCACGATCGACCGCGTGATGCAGCAGGGCTCGTGGCTGGACTACGGCATGTTCCTGCAGAACGTGATGGTGGCGGCACGTGCGCGCGGCCTGGACACCTGCCCGCAGGCAGCGTTCACGCAGTTCCACCGCATCATCGCCCGCCACCTGAACCTGGGCGACGAACAGACGGTGGTCTGCGGCATGTCGCTGGGCTGGGCCGATCCTGCGGCGATCGAGAACACCCTGGTCACCGAGCGCGAGCCGCTCGAGGGCTTCGTGCGCTTCCGCGGGTGAGACGCGGCTGGCCGGCGCTCAGGTGGCGCTCAGCTTTCGCTTCCTAGAATCCGCCGCGCGCCGCCGGCTGCGCGTCGCAGGAGTGGAACCATGAGAAGCCATCGGGCCTGGGCCCTGGGTGCCCTGCTGGCACCGTGGGCCGCGCAGGCGGCCGAGATCGACGGTGCGCGGCTTTCGGCCTGGTGGGGCCTGCCCTTCGCCGGCGTGCTGCTGTCGATCGCGCTGTTCCCGCTGCTGGCGCCGAAGGTCTGGCACCACCACTTCGGCAAGATCACCGCCGGATGGGTGCTGCTGTTCGTGCTGCCCTTCGCGGCCATGTTCGGCCCCGCGGTCACCGGCGGCATGCTGGTGCACGCGCTGGTGGCGGAGTACGTGCCGTTCATCATCCTGCTGACCGCGCTGTTCACGGCGGCCGGCGGCATCTACGTGCGCGGCAACCTGCACGGCAGCCCGCTCACCAACGTCGGCCTGATGGCCACCGGCTCCGTGCTGGCCAGCGTCATGGGCACCACGGGCGCGTCGATGCTGCTGATCCGGCCTCTGCTGCGCGCCAACGACAACCGCCGCCACCGTGCGCACGTGGTGGTGTTTTTCATCTTCACCGTCAGCAACGCCGGGGGCTCCCTCACGCCGCTGGGCGACCCGCCGCTGTTCCTGGGCTTCCTGAAGGGCGTCGAGTTCACCTGGACGCTGCGGCACCTGTTCCCCGAGACGCTGTTCCTGCTCGGTTCTCTGCTGACGATCTTCTACTTCCTCGACCGCTGGTTCTACCGCCGGGAGGGCACGCTGCCGGTGGACCCCACGCCCGACACGCCGACCGCGCGTGGCTTTGGCCTGGACGGGGCGGTCAACCTGCTGCCGCTGGGGCTGGTCGTGGCGCTGGTGCTGATGAGCGGGCTGTGGAAGCCCGGTGTGAGCTTCGACGTCTTCGGCACCCCGGTAGAACTGCAGGCGCTGGTGCGCGACGTGCTGCTGCTGGGCGTGATCGCGCTGTCGCTGGCCATCACGCCCAAGGGCGTGCGCGAGCGGAACCAGTTCTCGTGGGCGCCGATGCAGGAAGTGGCCAAGCTCTTCGTGGGCATCTTCGTCACGATGATCCCGGTGCTGGCCATGCTGCGCGCCGGTGCGGCGGGGCCGTTCGCGGCGGTGGTGGGCGCGGTGACCGACGCCGCGGGGCAGCCGCAGCCCTGGGCCTACTTCTGGCTCAGCGGGTCGCTGTCGAGCTTCCTGGACAACGCGCCCACGTACCTGGTGTTCTTCAACCTCGCCGGGGGCGATCCGGCGGCGCTGATGACCAGTGGCGCAGCCGTGCTGGCCGCGGTGTCGGCCGGCAGCGTCTTCATGGGCGCCAACACCTACATCGGCAACGCACCGAACTTCATGGTCAAGGCCATCGCCGAGGATCGCGGCGTGGCCATGCCAAGCTTCTTCGGCTACATGGCCTGGAGCGGGGCGGTGCTGATCCCGCTGTTCGTGGTGATGACCTTCATCTGGTTCGTCTGAGAGGCATCTTCGCAATGAACAAGCCCGCCGTGCTGGTGGCCCGTGCCGTGTTTCCGCAGACGCTGGCGCGCCTGGCAAGGCACTTCGAGGTCGAGGCCAACGACGACGACACCGTCTACACCCGGGCGCAGCTCATCGAGCGGCTGCAGGGCAAGGCCGGTGCCTTCACCACCGGCAGCGAGCGCATCGACGCCGGTGTCCTGGCGGCCTGCCCGGGCCTGCGCGTGGTGGCCAACATGGCCGTGGGCTTCAACAACCTCGACGTGGCGGCCTGCACGGCGGCCGGCGTGTTGTGCACCAACACCCCCGACGTGCTGACCGAGACCACCGCCGACTTCGGCTTCGCGCTGATGATGGCCGCGGCGCGCCGCATGGCCGAGAGCGAGCATTTCCTGCGCCGCGGCGAGTGGACGAAGTGGAGCTACGACATGTTCACCGGCTCCGACGTGCACGGCGCCACGCTGGGCATCCTGGGCATGGGCCGCATCGGTCAGGCCATCGCGCGGCGCGGTGCGCTGGGTTTCGGCATGAAGGTGATCTATCACAACCGCAGCCGCCTCGCGCCCGAACTGGAGGCGCCGCTGGGTGCGCGCCACGTCGACAAGGCCACGCTGCTGCGCGAGGCCGACCACCTGGTGCTGGTGCTGCCGTACTCGCCGGCCGCGCACCATGCCATCGGCGCGGCCGAGCTGGCGCTGATGAAGCCCACGGCCACGCTCACCAACGTGGCGCGCGGCGGCATCGTCGACGACGCGGCGCTGGCTGCGGCGCTGCGCGAGCGCCGCATCGCCGCCGCGGCGCTGGACGTCTTCGAGGGCGAGCCCGCCGTGCACCCGGACCTGCTGTCCGTCCCCAACGTCGTGCTCACGCCGCACATCGCCAGCGCCACGGTGGCCACGCGCCGCGCCATGGCCGAGCTGGCCGCCGACAACCTGATCGCGGCACTCACCGGCGGCGCGGTGAAGACGCCGATCAACCCCGAGGTCCTGCAGCGTCGCTGACGTCGCCGGGCTGAGACAATCGGCCCATGCCCGAACCCCTGCTGTGGGCCGCGCTGGCCCTGCTGGCGCTGAACCTCGCCCTGCTGCTGGCCCTGCTGCTGCGCCGCCCGCCCGACAGTGCCGGCCCTCAGCTCGAGCGGCTCGAGCGTGAGCTGCGCGACGAGCTCGGCCGCCAGGGCCAGGGCACGCGCGGCGACCTCGCCAGCTTCCAGCAGATGGTGCTCGCGGCCAGCGGCGACGCGGTGCGCACGCAGAACGAGCAGATCGACGGCTTCCGCGCGCAGCTCGGGCAACTGCAGCAGGCGCTCGACGCCGCACTGCGCCGCTTCGCCGAATCGCAGGCCGAGCAGCTGCACAAGCTCTCCGAGGCCAACGAGCGCCGCATCGCCGAGGTGCGGCAGGCCGTGGAGCAGCGCCTGCTGGCGCTGCAGGACGGCAACGAGAAGAAGCTCGACCAGATGCGGGCCACGGTCGACGAGAAGCTGCACGCCACGCTCGAGCAGCGCCTGGGCGAGAGCTTCAAGCAGGTGGCCGACCGCCTGGACCAGGTTCACAGGGGCCTGGGCGAGATGCAGACCCTGGCGCGCGACGTGGGCTCGCTCAGCCGCGTGCTGGGCAACGTCAAGACCCGCGGCATCTTCGGCGAGACGCAGCTTGCCGGCCTGCTCGAGCAGGTGTTCACGCCCGAGCAGTACGCGGCCAACGTGGCCACCGTGCCGGGCAGCAGCGAGCGCGTGGAGTTCGCCGTGCGGCTGCCCGGCCGCGGCGCGGGCGACGGCGAGGCCCCGCTGTGGCTGCCCATCGACGCCAAGTTCCCGCGCGAGGACTACGAGCGGCTGCTCGACGCCCACGAGCGCGCCGACGCCCCCGCCGCCGAGGCCGCCGCGCGCGCCATCGAGGCGCGTCTGCGCGCCGAGGCCCGCAGCATCCGCGAGAAGTACGTGGCACCGCCGCACACCACCGACTTCGGCATCCTGTTCGTGCCCACCGAGGGCCTGTACGCCGAAGCACTGCGCCGCCCCGGCCTGTTCGAGGCGCTGCAGCGCGAGCACAAGGTGGTGCTCACGGGGCCCACCACGCTGCTGGCCACGCTGACCAGCCTGCAGATGGGCTTCCGCACGCTGGCGCTGGAGAAGCGCTCGGCCGAGGTCTGGCAGGTGCTGGGCGCCGTGAAGACCGAGTTCGGCAAGTTCGGCGAGGTGCTGGCCAAGACCAAGAAGAAGCTCGACGAGGCCTCCAGCACCATCGACGCCGCTGCGGTGCGCACGCGGGCGATGGAGCGGCGGCTGCGCGGCGTGGAGTCGCTGCCCGAGCCGCGCGTGGCCGAGCTGTTGCCGGGCCTGGACGACGACACGGCCGCCGAGCCGCGCCCCGATGCCTGAGGCTGCCGCCGGCGTGCCGGCGCGCACGCTGCTGGCGCTGGTGCTGGGCCAGCTCGGCATCCACGCCGCGATGGCCGGGCTGCGGCTGGCGGCGCCGCTGCAGGCGCTGCGCGAGGGCTACAGTCCCTGGGCCGTCGGCCTTCTGCTGGCGCTGTTCGCCGGCGCGGCAGTGCTCAGCGCGCTGCGCGTCGGCCGCCTGGCCGACCGCCACGGCTACCACCGGCCGATGGGGCTGGCGGTGGCCGTCACGGTGGCCGGCATGCTGTGCGCGCTGGGCTCGGTGTGGGCGCCCGAGGGCTGGCGCTTCGCGCTGCTGTGCCTGGCCGCGGCCGGCACCGGCATGGGCACCAACACCGGCATGCTCGCCATCCAGCGCACGGCCAGCCATGCGGCGGGCTCGGCCACCGAGCGCGTGCGCATCTTCAGCTGGCTGGGGGTGGCTCCTTCGTTCAGCAACGTGGTGGGACCGGTCGCGGCGGGCCTGATGATCGACTTCGGTGGCTTCGCCGCGGCCTACCTGCTGCTGCTGGCACTGCCCCTGGTCACGCTGGTATCGGCGCGCCAGGTGCCCCGCCAGGCGCCCTGGGGCGCGGCCGATGCCGAGCCGCACGCCGCCTGGGACCTTCTTCGCCTGCCGGCCTTCCGCCGCCTGCTGTGGGTGAACGGCCTGCTGGCCATGTGCTGGGACGTGCACACCTTCGCCGTGCCGGTTCTCGGGCACGAGCGCGGCTTCAGCGCCAGCACCATCGGCCTGATCCTGGGTGCCTTCACGCTGTCGGTGACGCTGGTGCGCCTGGCCATCCCGCTGCTGGCGCACCGGCTTCGCGAGGCGACCGTGGTGCGCTGCGCCATGCTCGGCTGCGGCGCCGTGTTCGCGCTGTACCCGCTGGCGCCTTCGCCGCCCTGGATGGGCGCCTGCGCCGTGCTGCTGGGCCTGGCGCTGGGGAGCGTGCAGCCGATGGTGATGTCGCTGCTGCACGACGTGACGCCCGGCGAGCGCCACGGCGAGGCCCTGGCCCTGCGCTCGATGGTGATCAACGCCTCTAGCACGGCGCTGCCGCTGCTGTTCGGCGCCAGCGGGGCACTGGTGGGAGCGGCGGTGCTGTTCTGGGCCGCGGGCGGAGCGGTGGGCGCCGGCTCTTGGCTCGCTGGGCGGCTGCAGCCGGCCTAGAAGCGGATGCCCGACGGGGCCGGCGAGTCTGGTTCGGCCGTTGTGGCGGCCGGTGCGGCGGCCGGCTCGGCAGGGGCTGCGGCGACCGGGGTGGTGCGTTCCACCAGCGGGCGAGGCGGCTGCGGCTGCCAGTTGCGCGGCAGGCGGTTCTGGCGCGGGTAGCCGGCGGCGTCGAGGTAGCTCGTCCAGTCGGCGTCGTTGAAGCCGCGGAGCGGCTGGTTGCCCACCGTCAGCGAGGGAATCGAGCGCGCGCCCAGGAGGCGCTCCAGTGCCGCGGTGTCTTCCTCGGTGACGATGCGGCGCTCCGAGAAGGGAAGGCCCCGCTGGACGAGCAGGCGGCGCGCCGTGTCGCAGGGGGCGCAGCCCTCGCCGGTGTACAGCGTGACCGGGTGGCGCTGCACGGCCGTGCGCAACTCGAGCGGCAGGGCCAGCTCGGGGGCAGGGGCCGCCGCCGCGACGGCGTTGCGGCCCATGGCTGTGATGCGAAGCTCGGGCGACGCAGGCGGTCGGTCGGTGTAGGTCACGCTGCCGTCGGGCGCCACGACCTTGTACTGGGCCTGGGCGATGCCCGAGCCCAGCAACAGGCCGGCCAGCAGCGGTGCAAGACGGCGGACGGATGGCTTCATCGGCGCTCCAGGCGGCATAGGATCGCAATCTACCGTCTTCGAGCCGCGATCACCACGGCTGCGGCCCGCCCGTCGGGTGCCCGTGACGGAACGCACGTTTCATGGCGGTCCTGGGTGTTGCCGGTCGTCAACCTTCACACCTCGACCAGACCCTGGAGGCGCAGCATCGCGTCGATGCTGGGATCGCGGCCGCGGAAGGCGCGGAAGCTTTCGAGGGCCGGCCGGCTGCCGCCGACCTCGAGGATGTCGCGGAGGAAGCGCTGCCCGGTGGCCGGGTCGAACACGCCGGCTTCCTCGAAGGCGGCGTAGGCGTCGGATGACAGCAGCTCGGCCCAGGCGTAGCCGTAGTAGCCCGCCGCATAGCCGCCGTCGAACAGGTGCCCGAACGAGTGCGCGAAGCGCACCCACTCGGGCGCGCGCACCAGCTGCACCTCGGAATTGACCTCCTCGGCCACGCGCTGCACGGCCGTGGCGGCCGCGGGCTCGCTGTGCAGCCGCATGTCGAAGAGGCCGAACTCGCACTGGCGCAGCAACTGCAGCCCGCTCTGGAAGTGGCGCGCCGACACCATGCGCTCGTACAGCGCGCGCGGCAGCGGCTCGCCGGTGTCGACGTGGGCCGTGAGCTTCTGCAGCACGTCCCACTCCCAGCAGAAGTTCTCCATGAACTGGCTGGGCAGCTCCACCGCGTCGTGCTCGACGCCGCTGATGCCGGCGACGGCGAGCTCGTCGACCTGCGTGAGCATGTGGTGCAGGCCGTGCCCGAACTCGTGGAACAGCGTCAGCACGTCGTCGTGGCTCAGCAGCGCCGGCTTGCCGCCCACCGGCGGCGCGAAGTTGCACACCAGGTGCGCCACCGGCAGCTGCAGCGCGCCCTCGGGCCGCCGCCAGCGGCCGCGGCAGTCGTTCATCCACGCGCCCTGCTGCTTGCCGGGGCGGGCGTGCAGGTCCAGGTAGAAGCCGGCGATGACCTGGCCGCCGCGCTCCAGCTCGTGGTAGCGGACGCTGCCGTGCCACGCCGGGGCCGCCGCCTCCCGGATGCGCACGCCGAACAGCGTCTCGATCAGGCGGAACAGGCCGTCCAGCACCTTGGGCTCGGTGAAGTACTGCCGCAGTTCCTCGGAGCCGAAGGCGTAGCGGGCCTGCTTGAGCTGCTCGCTGGCGTAGGCGCGGTCCCAGGGCTCGAGCTCGTCCAGGCCCAGCGCGGCGCTGGCGAAGGCGCGCTGCTCGGCGAGCTCCCGCTCGGCGAAGGGGCGCGCGCGGCGGGCGAGGTCGCGCACGAAGCCCAGCACCTCGGCCGGCGAGCGCGCCATTCTCGTCACGAGCGCGGCGTCGGCGTAGGTGCCGTAGCCCAGCAGTGCGGCCTCCTCGTGGCGCAGCTGCAGCAGTTCCTGCATCAGGGCGCTGTTGTCGTGCGCGGGGTCGCCGAACTCGCTGGCGCGCGTCATGTAGGCCCGGTAGAGCGTCTGTCGCAGCGGGCGGTGGCGGCCGTGCATCATCACCGGCAGGTAGCAGGGCAGCTTCAGCGTCAGGCGGCAGCCGTCGACACCGGCGGCGGCGGCCGCCTCGCGCGCGGCCTGCTTCACGTCGGCGGGCACGCCGTCGAGCTGCGCCTCGGGCACGTCGAGGTGCCAGGCGTCGGTGGCGTCGAGCACGTGCTCGCCGAAGCGCTGGGCGAGTTCGCCGGCGCGGTCCTGGATGGCGGCATGGCGTTCGCGCGCCGCGCCCTGCAGCTCGGCGCCGCCCAGCACGAAGGCGCGCAGCGCGTCGTCCAGGGCCTTGCGCCGGGCGGGATTCAGCTGCCCATGCTGCGCCGCCTTGACGGCCTTGTACTTGGCGAACAGGCGCGCGTCGGCGCCCAGCCTCGTGCTGAATTCGATGACTCGCGGAAGGTTCTCGGTGTGCGCCGCGCGGAGCTCGGGCGTGTCGACCACGCTCTGCAAGTGGGAGACGTGGCCCCAGGCCACGTTCAGCCGCTCGACGGCCACGTCGAGCACGGCGGCCAGCGCGTCCCAGTCGGCGGGCACCTCGGGGCCCACGGCCCGCTCGAGCGCCGCCTCGGCATCGGCGAGCAGTCGGTCGAGCGCGGGCGTCACGTGCTCGGGGCGCATGGCGGCGAAGTCGGGCGCGCCATCATGGGCGAGCAGCGGATTGGTCTTGTGGTCCATGGTCGCTCGTCGATTCGGGGATCGCGGTGTTCAGGCCGCCGCGTTGGCGGCCTGCAGGGTGTTGGCCAGCAGCATGGTGATGGTCATCGGCCCGACGCCCCCGGGCACCGGCGTGATGAAGCCGCCGGGGCCCAGCGCCTCGCGGACCGGGGCGAAGTCGACGTCGCCGCAGAGCTTGCCGGCCTCGTCGCGGTTGATGCCGACGTCGATGATCACGGCACCCGGCCTGACCATGCCGGCCGTGAGCGTATGCCGCCGTCCGGTGGCCACCACGACGACGTCGGCCTGTCGCGTGTGCACGCCCAGCTCGGATGTGCCGCTGTGGCAGACCGTGACGGTGGCGTTGGCCTGCAGCAGCAGCATCGCCATCGGCTTGCCCACGGTGTTGCTGCGGCCGACGACGACGGCATGGCGGCCGCGCAGCGTCACGCCGGTGCTCTCGATGAGCTTCATGCAGCCCCAGGGCGTGGCCGGACGCAGGCCGGGCAGCCCGGTGAGCAGCCGGCCGGCGGAGTGGACCGAGAATCCGTCGACGTCCTTCTCCGGCGCGATGGCCTCGATCACCCGCAGCGCATCCAGCTGCGGCGGCAGCGGCATCTGCACCAGGATGCCGTGGATCAGGGGATCGGCGTTGAGCGCGGCCACGCGGGCCAGCAGCTCGGCCTGCGTCAGGCTGGCGGGGTACTGCTCGAGCACCGAGTGGAAGCCGCAGTCTGCGCAGGCCTTGACCTTGTTGCGGACGTAAACCGCGCTGGCGGCGTCGGCGCCCACCAGGATCACGGCCAGGCCGGGTCGGCGGCCGGCCGCCGCGAGCGCCGCGGCACGGCTGGCGATCTCGCCGCGAAGTCGTTCGGACAGGGCCTTGCCGTCGATGAGGGTGGCGGACATGCTG
>JBKDQY010000073.1:0-16838 GCA_046341655.1 Betaproteobacteria bacterium
CTTCTCCAGCGGCCCCGTGGCCTGCTGCGCCACCGCCTGCAGGCTGGTGAGCGCACCAGCCGGCAGCACGCTGGCGATGGCGGCCTGCGCGGTGCGGCGGCCCACGGCGCGGATGAAGTCGCGGCGCACGGCGTCGTGCGGGAACAGCGCCTTCACCAGCGTGGCCTCGATGAAGGCGTTGCTGCGTTCGACGAAGCCTGGTTCGGCGCTGCGCGTGCGCAGTTCAGCGGCGGCGTGCTCGGCGTCGCTCGTGTGCAGGCCGCAGGTGCAGGCCATGCGCAGCGGGCGATCGGCGTCGTAGGGGTCGATCTCGGCAGGGTGGCGGTCCATGGGCGGGCCTCGAGCGATGAGAGTTCCTCGATTCTTGAAACCCACGGGCTGTCGCGGTATCGCGCAGGGCCGACACTTGATGTAGTAGCAGCCCTACAGAGCACGATCGGCCGGCGTCGGGCCAGCATGGGCCCGTGGATCCCCGTCATCACCGCACCCTTGATTCAGGTGGCTGCCTGGCGCCAACGTTGGCCACAATGGGGCCTCGCGCCAGCCATCACCAGGTGCCATTTGCCAGGGAGCCAGTGTCGAGATGTTCCGCTCATTCGTCCTCATCCTCGCCGGCTGGGCCTGCGCCGCCGCAACGGCGCAGACCGCTGCCACCGCGCCGCTCGGCGCTGAAGCCTTCTTCCGCAGTCCGGCGGTCATCCAAGCAGAGCTGTCGCCCAGCGGCAAGCGTCTGGCCTTCACCGCGGCCTTCGGTCCCCTGGGGCGGGTCGGGGTCTTCGTCCTCGACCTGCAGAGCGCCGAACTCAAGCCCACCCGTGCCGCCCAGTTCTCGGATGCCGATGTGCCCGACTTCTACTGGGTCGACGACGAGCGCATCGTCTTCGGTGCGGTCGACCTGAAGGCCGGCAGCGGCGAGGACTACCGCACCGCACCGGGGCTGTACGCGGTCCGGTACGACGGCACCGAACTGCTCGAACTGGTCGAGCGGGAGGGCCGCGAGCTCGTCCAGGGCTCGGACGGCCGCATCCGCACGCGCACCTTGTCTCGCAATCACAGGCTGTTGCATGTGCCGGTGCCCAGCGACGACCGGCGCGGTGCGCGTGCCGACGAGATCATCGTTGGCCAGTTGAAGGGCCGCGGCAACGATCTGGAGAGCGTCACGCCGCTGTGGCTGAACGCTCGCACCGGCTCGACGCGCCGCTACGAGACCCACGGGCAGCCCGGCGGCGCTGTCGGCTGGTGGTTCACGCCGCAGGGCGAGCCACGACTGGTGACCACCCGGGACAAGGGCCGCATCGCCCACCACTGGTTCACACCAGACGGCCGTGGCGGCGGCAGCTGGAAGCAGATTGCCGAGGGCACGCTGGTGAACCCGCCCCCCGGGCCAGCCTGGGTGGGGGCCGACGAGCTGTACCTTCGGCAACCGATGGGCCCGGGCGGCGAGGCCGCTGTCGTGGCCTTCGACTTCGCCAAGGGCGCGCCGGCTGGCGAGCCGCTGGTGCGCGCGCCGGGCTTCGACTTCGCCGGATCCTTCATCAGCAGCCGCGATGGACGCCTGCTGGGCGTGAGCATCCACACCGACGCCGAGGAGACGGTCTGGTTCGATCCGGCGCGCCAGGCCCTGCAGGCGATGGTCGACCGCACCCTGCCCGGCCGCGTCAATCGCATGAGCTGCCGTCGCTGCGACAGCGACGACGCCGTGGTGCTGGTGCACAGCTACTCCGACCGCGACCCCGGCCAGTTGCTCCTGCACACCAAGGCCAACGGGCAGTGGCGGCGCCTGAGCATGGTCATGCCGGGCATCGACCCTGCGCGAATGGCGCGCACCCGGCTGGAACGCATCCAGGCCCGCGACGGCCGCGGCCTGCCGGTGTGGATCACCGGCCAGAAGAGCGGTGCCGATGGCAAGCCCCTGGCCCAGCCCGCCATCGTGCTGGTGCACGGGGGACCCTGGCTGCGCGGCGGTTTCTGGCGCTGGGAGCCGATGCGCCAGTTCCTGGCCTCGCGTGGCTACCTCGTCATCGAGCCTGAGTTCCGCGGCAGCAATGGCTACGGCACGGCGCACTTCACGGCGGGCTTCAAGCAGTGGGGCCAGGCAATGCAGGACGACGTGGCCGACGCCCTGCTGTGGGCGCAGAAGGCCGGGTGGGCCACGGGCCAGGCCTGCATCGCCGGCGCCAGCTACGGGGGCTACAGCACGCTGATGGGGCTGATCCGGCACCCGGAGCTGTACCGCTGCGGCGCGGCCTGGGTCGCGGTCACCGACCCGCTGCTGATCCTCGAGGGCAGCTGGCGGGTGCGCGACGACACCAGCGATGCGCAGCGCCGCTACGCCCTCAAGGACATGGTCGGCGACCCGACCGCCGACGCGGCGATGCTCAAGGCGAACTCGCCGGTCGAGCAGGTGCCGCGCCTGGCGGCGCCGCTGCTGCTGGCCTTCGGCGACGAGGATCTGCGCGTGCCGCTGGCCCATGGCCTGCGCCTGCGCAGTGCCCTGGAGCGCGTCGGCCGGCCCCCCGCGGTGTGGGTGGTGTACCCCGGCGAAGGCCATGGCTGGCGCAAGGTCGAGAACGACATCGACTTCGCGCAACGGCTGGAGCGCTTCTTCGCGCAGCACCTGCAGCGCTGACGGGCTTCACACCGGCCGCAGCTCTTTCGCGGCACTCTCGCCAGGTTCTTCGCGCGCCGGCAAACCGCAGCAGCCCCGGCGCTTCACAGCCCATCCATGCGCACCGCGTACAGCGCCAGCTCCACGTCGTTGCGCACCCCCGTCTTCTCCAGGATGCGCGTGCGGTAGGTGCTCACGGTGTTGGGGCTCAGCACCAGCTGCTCGGCGATCTCGCCGACGCTGCGCCCGGTGGCCAGCAGGCGGAACACCTGGTGCTCGCGGTGCGACAGGCGCTCGGTGAGCGGCGCTTCCTCGCCCTGTCCCCTTTTCAGGCCGCTGCCGGCGCCCACCGCGCCGGCCAGCTGCTCGGCCACGCTGGGCGTGATGAACAGCTGCCCCTTGGCCACGCGGCGCACGGCCTCGATCATCTGCTCGCTGTCGGCGCTCTTGTTCAGGTAGCCCGCCGCGCCAAGCTTCAGGCTGCGCACCGCGTACTGCCGGTCAGGGTAGGTGCTGAGCATCAGCACCGGCAGCTTCGGGAATTCGCCCTTCAGGGCCTTCAGGATGTCGAGCCCGTCGCGCTGCGGCATGGCGATGTCCAGCAGCACCACGTCGGGCCCGGCGTTCGACGCGCGACCGGCGCGCACCTGCGCGATGGCGTCGGGGCCGGTGGCGGCCTCGCCCATCACGACGATGTCGGACGCGTCGGCCAGCACCTGGCGGATGCCCTGGCGCACGATCAGGTGGTCGTCGCAGACCAGCACGCGCAGGCTCACGACGACGCTCCCGGCGGGTCGGGTGCCGTCAGCGGCAGCATCAGCCGCACCGTGGTGCCGCGCCCCGGCGACGTCTCGATGCCCACGCGCCCGCCGAAGTGCGCCGCGCGTTCGCGCAGGCCCATCACGCCCCAGGCCTGCGGGTCGGCCAGCGCTTGGGGCGTGGTGCCCACGCCGTCGTCGCGCACCTGCAGGTACAGCACCGACAGCGGCGGCGCGTCCACGTCGATGCGGATGGCCACCTTGCGGGCCTTCGCGTGCCGCGCCACGTTGGACAGCACCTCCTGCAGGATGCGGAACACGGCGATCGCCAGGCCGCCCTCGGGCGGCGGCACGTCGGCGGCGACGAACATCTTGAAGTCGACCTCGCACTCGTCGCTGCAGGCGTGCGCGAACTCCTGCGCCTGCCACTCCAGCGCCGCCCACAGGCCCTGGTGGTCGAGGATGCTGGGCCGCAGGTCGGTGATGATGCGGCCCACCGCGTCGACCGCCGTGTCCACCAGGCCCCCCATGCGCTGGCACTTGGCCACCATCGCGGCGCGCTGGGCGTCGTCGCCCACGCGCTTTTCCAGCCAGTTCAGGTCCATCTTCAGCGCCACCAGCAGCGAGCCCAGCTCGTCGTGGATCTCGCGCGCGATGCGGGTGCGCTCGGTCTCGCGCATGGTCTCGAGGTGGTTGGCCAGCTCGCGCAGCTGCGCGGTGCGCTCGGCCACGCGCTGCTCCATCTCGTCGCGGCTCTTGCGCAGCAGTTCCTCGGCGCGCTTGCGCTCGCTGATGTCGACGAAGGTGACCACCGCCCCGCGCACGGCGCCGTGTTCCATGATGGGGTGGCTGGAGTACTCCGCCGGGAAGCTGCTGCCGTCGGCGCGCCAGATCACCTCGTCGTCGACGCGGCAGGGCAGTCCGCGGCGGAAGGCGTTGAAGATGGGGCAATCGCACTCGGGGTAGTGGCGCCCATCGGCGTGCGAGTGGTGGATCAGCTCGTGCATGTTGCGGCCGAGCACTTCTTCGGTGCGGAAGCCCAGCGTGCGCGCCGCCGCGCGGTTCAGAAAGGTGCAGCGACCGTCCATGTCGATGCCGAAGATGCCCTCGCCGGTGCTGTCGAGCAGCAGCGTCAGGTGGTCGGGCGGCAGGGCGGCGGCGGGCACCGGGGGTCCTTTGCAAGCCGTGGGCCATCGCAGACGTCAGGGCTCAGCGCGGCGGTGAGGGCCTTGCGCGCCCCGGCCGAGCGGTTCTCGGGCAGCCGCTGGAGGCCCTCACGACATTGGCCTGGCCCGGCATGCGCCCCCGCGCGCGCCGCGCGGGCCGGATTGGCGAGCCTCTCGCCGCTCAGGCCGATCCCGGCCAAGGCAACTCACCCGAAGCGGGTCGTGCCCAGGTCGTCCGCAACCCACCTGAAGGAGGGGTTCAGTTGCAGGCCAGCGTGACCCTAGACTCGGCTTGCGGCGCCAGCTCACGCGCAGAACTCCCCATGCCGTGCAGGCGCGATGGGACCAAATTGAGTTGATCGTCCGTGCATCGGCCGGTTTCCGATGGCAGCGCCGTCGTGGCGCAACGGCGGATTGCCCGCCGAGTCAGGGTGCTGAGCTATCAGGCAGAGGTGAACCATGTCGAGAATCGTTTCCTTCGCGGCCGTGGCGTCGCTGGCCATGACGGTTTCCGTCGCTCAGGCCGATCCTGTGCAATGGGCTGTCAGCGCGGGTGGCAACGGCCACTGGTACGAGGTGGTCGTGGCGCCCCAAGGCGTCACCTGGGACGAGGCCGCGGCCGCATCGACAGCGCGCGGTGGCTACCTCGCCACCCTGACGAGCGATTCCGAGAACGCGTTCGTCTTTGCCCTGGCCGACCGAGCCGACGCCTGGCAGGCGCTTGCCGGCAGTGCTTTCGGCGAAATGCGTGGCCCCTGGCTTGGCGGCCTGCAGCCGCCGGGCTCGCCCGAACCCTATGGCGGCTGGCAGTGGGTGAACGGCGAGGGCCCGTTCGTCTACACGAACTGGCTGCTCGCCAACAACCTTGGCGGCAACGAAGACGTCATCAACTTCTTCGGCCTGTGGGGACAACGTTCCGCGCAGTGGAACGACGACAGCCGCGCCGTTTCCAACATCGCCTACGTCGTCGAGTGGACGACCCAGCCCGTGCCCGAGCCGGCCGCGGCGGCGATGCTGCTTGCCGGGCTGGCCTTCGTCGCCCGTGCCGCACGCGGGCGCCGAGGTGCGGCCACACAGGCCGGCTGAGCTGAGCCAACCGCGGAGGCGGGCGCGCGGCGACCAGCCGCTGGCCGCCCCCGCTCAGCCCAGCAGCCGCCCCGCGATCACCGTTGCCCAGGCCACCGCCGCCAGCAGCAACGCCATCATCACCGCGGCACTGCCCAGGTCCTTGGCGCGGCCCAGGCGCTCGCGCCGGCCCAGCGAGATTTCGTCGGCCAGCGCCTCCAGCGCCGAGTTCAGCAGCTCGACGATCCACACCAGCACCACGCTGCCGGCCAGCATCAGCGCCTCGAGCGCGCTGCGGCCCACCCAGGGCGCGGCCAGCAGCAGCGGCAGGCCCAGCAGCAGTTCCTGGCGGAAGGCGGCCTCGTGGCGCACGGCGGCACGCAGGCCCAGCCACGAGTAGCCCGTGGCCCGCAGGATGCGCGCCAGGCCGCCATGGCTCTTGAAAGGACTTTGCTCTTCGTTCATCGAGGTCCCAGCTCCAGGTCGGCGGCAAAGCCGCTGTCCACCGCCGGCAGCGTGAGGCGCCCGCCGTGTGCGCGGGCCACGCGGTCGGCCAGCATCAGGACCAGGCCGCCGGTGTCGGCGTAGCGCTCCTCGGCCAGCGCGCGGGCCAGTTCGGCGCGGCGCTCGGGCGCGATGCCGCGACCGTCGTCGCGCACCTGCAGCACGCGGCCGCCTTCGGCCACGGTCAGCCGCACCTGGCGCGCGCCGTGGCGCTGCGCGTTGTCGAGCAGGTTCAGCAGCGCCGCGGCCACCAGGTCGGCGTCGGCGTCGAGCGGGGTGCCGGGCTCGGCCTGCAAGGCCAGCGCGAAGGGCGGCAGCCGCTGCACCAGGTCGTCCAGGCCCACCGCATGGCGCTGCAGGGCCGCCGTGCCATCGGCGCTGCGGAACAGGCCCAGGAGCGCCGCCACCACGTGCTGCAGCCGCGCGGCCGCGCTGCGCACGCGCACCAGGCGCTCGGCCAGCCCCGGCGGCGCGGTGCGCGCGGCCACGGCCAGCTGCGCGTCGATGCCGGCCAGCGGCGTGCGCAGCGCGTGCGCCGCGTGCGCCGAGAAGGCCTGCTCGCTGGCCAGCCGCGTGGCCAGGCGCGCCGCAAGGTCCTCCAGCGCCGCATGCACCGGCACGAGCTCGGAGCGCTCAGGCGGGCCGAGCGCCACCGCGACCGGGCCCTGCGGCACCTGCCAGCCGGCCAGGCGCTGCGACAGGCGCTGCAGCGGCTGCAGCTCGTGGCGCACGCGGGCGCGCAGCCACAGCTGGCCAAGCAGGCCCACGGCCAGCGCGGCCAGCACGGCGCCCAGCGCCACCTCGGCACGCGCCTCGTTGCGCTCGGCGCGCGTCTGCGCGGCGTAGAGCACGCGGCCGTCGCGGCCGGCCACCAGGCCGTACACGCGCCAGCCGGGCAGGTCGACGAAGCCCGTGCGCGGCGCCGCGTGCCAGGCCGTGGCCGGCGCGCGCATCGAGCGGCGCAGCACGCGGCCGTCGGCGGCCACCAGCTGCCACGCGAAGTGTTCGACCTCGGCGGTGCCCACGGGCAGCTCGGCGGGCTCGTCGTGGCCGGCGGCCAGCGCCGCCATCAGCTCGCCCGAGGCGCGCAGCGCCTCGTCGAGCAGCTCGTCGACCTCGTGCGAGGCCGCCAGCCACACCGCCAGGCCCACAGCCAAGCCCCAGGCCATCGACCAGCCCAGCACGGCGCGGGCCAGCCGCGCGGCGATCGACGGGGGTGATGGCGCAGCCGGCATCCGGGGTCAGGGCCGGTCGACGCGGTAGCCCAGCCCGCGCACGGTCTCGATCAGCTCGCGGCCGAGCTTGCGCCGCAGCGCCGAGACGTGCACTTCCAGCGCGTTGCTGGCCAGTTCGGACTCGAAGCCCAGCACCAGCTTCTCGAGCTCGGCCTTGGGCACGATGCGGCCGGCGCGCAGCACCAGCGCCTCCAGCACCGCCCACTCGCGCCCCGTGAGGTCCACGCGCCCGCCGGCCAGCGCGGCCGAGCGGGCCTGCAGGTCGAGCACGACGTCCTGCCACTGCCAGCGGGCGTCGGCGCCACCGCTGCTGCGCCGCGCCACGGCGCGCAGGCGCGCCGCCAGTTCCTCGGGGGCGAAGGGCTTCACGAGGTAGTCGTCGGCCCCCGCGTCCAGGCCCTCGATGCGCTGCGTGAGGCGGTCGCGGGCCGTGAGCATCAGCGCCGGGGTGAGGTCGCCGCGGCTGCGGCGGCCCTTCAGCCAGTCAAGGCCCGAGCCGTCGGGCAGCTGCCAGTCCACCAGCAGCGCGTCGAAGGGCTCACCGGCCATGGCCTGCGTGTCGGCCAGGCTGCGGCACCAGTCGACGACGTGGCCGTCGGTGGCCAGCCAGTCGCGCAGGCCCTCGCCGAGCAGTAGGTCGTCTTCGAGCAGCAGCAGTCGCATGGTCGGGCGGCGGTTCGCGCGGACACTAACACCGCGGGCTGCGCCGCAGCATGGCCGGTGGCGCTGAAGCGACGCTGAAGGCCCGGGCAGGCCCCGCCGCGGTTCAGGCGCTCTTCAGGCGGCCGGTTCGCAATCGCGGCATGTTCAGCAAGGATCAGGCCGCCAGGGGCCGCTTCGTCATCCGCGCCAGCGTCGAGCAGCTGGTGATCGCCGCGGCGCTGTTCTGGCTGCTCGCCGGCAACCAGCCCTTCCTGGCCGCGGCACTCCACGGCCGGCCGCTGTTCTCGGCGGCCGGAGCCGGCTTCGCGCTGTCGCTGTGCCTGGCGCTGGTGGCGCTGCACGTGCTGCTGCTGGGGCTGGTGGCGCAGCGCCACTCCATCAAGCCCGTGCTGGCGCTGCTGACGGTGGTGACGGCCGTGGCCACCTGGTACGCCGGCCGCTACGGCGTTGTGCTGGATCCCTCCATGCTGCGCAACGTGCTGCGAACCGACGTGGCCGAGGCGTCCGAGCTGATCGGGATGCCGCTGATGCTGCACCTGGGCCTGTATGCCGTGCTGCCGATGGTGCTGCTCGCGCACGTGCAGGTGGAGCCGCGGCGCAGCTGGCGCCATGCCCTGGGCGCGCGGGCGCTGCTGATGCTGGGTGCCGCAGCGGTGCTGGTGGGCGCGGTGCTGGCCAGCTACCAGCCGCTGTCGGCCCTGATGCGCAACGACAAGGCGCTGCGCTACCGCGTCACGCCGGCCAACGTGCTGTGGTCCACGGGCTCGGTGCTGGCGGCCGACCTGCGCGGCGCCGCCAGGCCGCGCGAGCCCATCGGCCTGGACGCCCGCCCCGGGCCGGCGGCCGCCGCGCGCCAGCGGCCGCTGCTGCTGGTGCTGGTGGTGGGCGAGACCGCCCGCGCCGCCAACTGGGGCCTGACCAGCGGCCCGCGCGCCGACGGCCGCGACACCACGCCGCGCCTGCGCGCGCTGCCGGTGCTGGACTTCGGTGCCGTGCAGGCCTGCGGCACCAACACCGAGGTGAGCGTGCCCTGCCTGTTCGCCCCCGTGGGCCGGCGCGACTACGACGAGAGCCGCATCCGCGGCCAGGAATCGCTGCTGCACGTGCTGGCGCGTGCCGGCGTGGCGGTGCACTGGCGCGACAACCAGAGCGGCTGCAAGGGCGTGTGCGACGGCCTGCCCGGCGACCAGGCCAGCGCCGCCATCGCCCCCGGGCTGTTCGAAGGCGACCGCTGCCTCGACGAGGCGCTGATCGCGGACCTCGACGCCCGGCTGCAGCGCCTGGGCACGGCCGGCAGCACGCAGGTGTGGGTGCTGCACATGCTGGGCAACCACGGACCGGCCTACTTCAAGCGCTATCCGCCGCCCTTCGCCGCCTACAAGCCCGAGTGCCGCGACGAGGACCTGAGCCGCTGCACGCCCGAGGCCATAGTCAACGCCTACGACAACGCGCTGCGCTACACCGACGAGGTGCTGGCCCGCACCATCGAGCGGCTGGCGGCGCACGCCGGCGCGGTGGACTCGGCGCTGCTGTTCGTCTCCGACCACGGCGAATCGCTGGGCGAGCGCGGGCTGTTCCTGCACGGCCTGCCCTACGCCATCGCCCCCGACGTGCAGAAGCAGGTGCCGATGCTGTTCTGGGCCTCGGCCGGCTTCGAGCGCGCCGCCGGCCTCGGCGCGGGCTGCGTCGAAGGGCCGCTGCGCCGTCGCGCCCGTGCCGGCGGCGTGGCCCACGACCACGTCTTCCACACCGTGCTGGGCCTGCTCGACGTGCAGACCGCGCTGCGCGAGCCCGCTCTGGATCTCGTGGCCGAGTGCCGCGCCGGAGCCGGGGCCCCGCGGTGACGCCGCCGCGGCGCCCCGGCGTGCGCGACGCCCTGTGGCTGGGCCTGGCCCTGCTGGTGTTGGTGGCCTGGGAGGCGTCGGGCGGCGACCGGGCGCTCAGCGCCTGGGCGGGCGGCCGCGAGGCCTTCCCGCTGCGCCACCCCGGCACCTGGGCCAGCGTGCTGCACGAGGCCGGGCGCGTGCTGTGCGCGCTGCTGCTGTTGGCGCTGATCGTCGACGCGGCCTGGCCAGCCCCGCCCTGGCGCAGGCCCGGCGCCTTGCGCGAGGTGGCGCAACGCCGGGTCACCGCTGCAGCCACCGTGGCCGCGCTGGTGGCCGTGCCGTCCCTCAAGCGCTTCAGCCGCACCAGCTGCCCCTGGGACGTGGTCGACTACGGCGGCACGGTGCCCTGGGTGTCGCACTGGGCGCTCTCGGTGGCCGATGGCGGGCCGGGCCACTGCTTCCCGTCGGGGCATGCGGTCGCGGCCTTTGCCTTCCTGGTGCCGGCGCTGGCCTGGCGGCGGCAGCACCCGCGGGCGGCGCGGGCGGCCCTGGCCGCCGTCCTCGCGGTCGGCGCCCTGTTCGGCGCGGTGCAGGTGCTGCGTGGCGCTCACTACCTCAGCCACGTGCTGTGGTCGGCCTGGCTGTGCGCGGCCATCGCCGTGGCGGTGGAGGCGGCCCGCCAGCTTCAGGCGGGCTTCAGGTAAGCCGA
This sequence comes from Betaproteobacteria bacterium, assembly GCA_046341655.1. Taxonomy (GTDB): domain Bacteria; phylum Pseudomonadota; class Gammaproteobacteria; order Burkholderiales; family Burkholderiaceae_C; genus Rubrivivax. The sequence goes on from JBKDQY010000073.1 coordinate 10,535, forward strand.
TCACCCTCGGAAAGTCTGCGTCCGGCCGTCTGACGGCCGTCGCAATCGACCATCCCGACCCGTTCCTGGAGACCCCGATGAGCACCCGCCGCCAGTTCGTTCAATGGATCCCCGTCGCCGCCTGCGGCCTGGCCGCCGCCACGCAGGCGCAAGCCCAGTCCGCCCTGGTGGACGAGAAGAGCCCGCAGGCCGCCGGCCTGGGCTACGTGGCCGACGCCAGCAAGGCCGACAAGGCCAAGTACAAGCAGTTCGCCGCCGGCCAGAACTGCGGCAACTGCGCGCTGTACCAGGGCAAGCCCACCGACGCCGCCGCGGGCTGCCCGCTCTTCGCGGGCAAGCAGGTCGCAGCCAAGGGCTGGTGCAGCGCCTACGCCAAGAAGGGCTGAGCACTCGCCGAGCCGGCGGCGCCGCGGCCCGGCGGTCGGTATCCTGCGTCCATGAACGCTGCCGCCACCCTGCGTCGGGTCATCGCGCTCGACGACACCCTGCTCGACGGCCTTGCCGCGCTCACCGTGGACTGCGTCGATGGCGGTGCCTCCATCGGCTTCATGCACCCGCTGACGCACGCCCAGGCACGGGCCTTCTGGCTGCGCGTGGCCGCGGGCCTGGAAGCCGGCGAGCGTGCGCTGCTGGTAGCCGAAGACGCCGAGGGGGTCGCGGGCACGGTGCAGCTCGTCATCGGGCAGCCCGACAACCAGCCCCACCGCGCCGACCTGGCCAAGCTGCAGGTGCACCGCCGCGCCCGCCGCCAAGGCCTGGCCGAGGCGCTGATGCGCGCTGCCGAACGGCTGGCCGGCGACTGCGGCAAGACGCTGCTGGTGCTGGACACGGTGACGGGCAGCGAGGCCGACCGCCTCTACACCCGCCTGGGCTGGCAGCGCGTGGGCGAGGTGCCCGACTTCGCGCTGTGGCCGCGCGGCGGCCATTGCCCGACCACCTTCTTCTACAAGCGCGTGGCCGGGCCAGGCGCGCCGCTCACCCCGCCTTGATCACTCCGCCTTGATGCCGGCGCGCTGGATCACCTGCCGGTAGGCGGCGAGCTCGCCGCGCACCAGGGCCTGCAGCTGATCGGGGGTGGTGGGCTGCGGCTCCATGCCCAGGTTCTTGAAGCGTTCGGCGAACTCGGCCGTGCGCAACAGGGCCGTGATCTCGGCATTGAGCCGCTGCACCACCGGCTGCGGCGTGCGCGCCGACGCGAACAGGCCGAACCAGCCGGCGACGTCGAAGCCGGCCAGGCCGCTCTCGTGCAGCGTGGGCATCTGCGGCAGCAGCGAGCTGCGCTCGCGCCCCAGCGTGGCCAGCAGGCGAATGCGCGGGTTGTCGCGCTGGCCGATGACGCTGGCGAAGTCCACCACGGCCAGCTGCACCTCGCCGGACAGCGCGGCCATCGCCGCCGGGCCGCTGCCCCGGTACGGGATGTGCACGATGAAGCTGTTGCTCATGGCCTTGAACATCTCGCCGCCGATGTGCATGGCCGTGCCGTTGCCGCCGGTGGCGTAGCTCAGGCGCCCGGGGGCGCGCCGCGCGGCCTCGATCGCCTGCGCCGGGGTGTCGGCCTTCAGGTCGCTGCTGGCAACCAGCACGAAGGGAATGCGCGCGAAGCCGGTGATCGGGGCGAGCTCGGTCAGCGGGTCGTAGCCGATGGAAGGGTTCAGGTTGGGCGAGATCGTCAGCGCGCCGGCTGCGGCCAGCACCAGCGTGTAGCCGTCGGCCGCCGTCTTGGCCACCTGCCCCACGGCCAGCGAGCCGCCGGCCCCGGGGCGGTTCTCCACCACCACCTGCTGCCCCAGCTTCTCGGCCAGGCGGGGCGCCAGCAGCCGCGCCGCAGCGTCGGCGCTGCCACCCGGCGGGAAGGGCACGACGATGCGCAGGGGTTTCGCGGGCCAGGCCTCCTGGGCCAGGGCCGGGGTGGCAGCGCAGGCGCCCAGCAGCGCGCCCAGCAGCGCACGGCGGATGGGTTTCATGGGGTGTCTCCTCGTTGTCGGAAGGCGGGGTGATCAGATCTTGAACAGCGCGCGCGCGTTGGTCTCGAAGAACATGCGCTTGACCTGCGGCGACACGAACAGGCGCTCGACCATGCCGACCTCGTCGGGCACGTACTGGTACGGATAGTCCATCGCGTACATCACGCGGTCCTGGCCGATGACGTGCTGGCAGAAGGTGATCGCCGGCTCCCAGGGCATGCCGCTGCAGGTGTACCAGACGTTCTCGCGCAGGTAGTCGCTGGGCTTGCGGGCCAGCGGCTTGACGCCCGGGCTGCGGTTGTTGGCCACGATGCCGGCGTGCATGAAGTCGATGCGGTACAGCCAGTAGGGCAGCCCCTCGCCGAGGTGGCCGAGCACGAGCTTGAGCTTCGGGAAGCGGTCGAACACGCCGGCCACCACCAGGCGCAGCGCGTGCAGGCCGGTCTCGACCGCGAAGCCGTAGATGGCGGCGTCCAGGCAGCGCGGAATGAAGGGCTCGGCCATCTGCGGGCTGGGCGTGTTCGGGTGCAGGTAGAGGGGCACGTCCAGCGCCTCGCAGGCCTCGAAGATGGCCCAGCACTTCGGGTCGTCCATGTAGAAGCCCTGGGTGTGCGAGTTGACGATCACGCCCTTCAGGCCCAGCGTGCCCACGGCGCGCTCGATCTCGCGCGCCGAGGCCTCGGGCGCGTGCGGCGCCACCGCCGCCAGCGCGGCGAAGCGCGTGGGGTGCCGGCGCACCGCGGCGGCTACCTCGTCGTTGCTGCTGATGGCCAGCTGCATCGCGGTGTCGGGGTCGAACAGCTGCACGCCGGGGCAGGTGAGCGACAGCAGCGCCATGTCGACGCCGGCGGCGTCCATGTCGGCCAGGCGGCGGTCGCCCAGGTCCTGCAAGCGCGCGACCAGGTCGCGCGCGCGGGGCGTGGGGCTGCGCCCGAAGAAGCCCCACAGGCTGCCGAAGCCGGGGTCGTTGTGGGAGCCGTCCTCGAGCATCTTCACCCAGCGCTGCAGCATCTCGGCCGGCGCCCAGGCCTCCTCGGTGGCGATGCGCCGGTAGGGTCGGGGGGTGTCGCTCATCGGGCTTTCTCCGGGGTCGTGCATCGGGGTTTCGTTCGATGATTACAGATGAAACTAATGCGTGAATCGTGACTGACCCTGATCCGCCGGCCTTCGACATCGAGGACTTCCTGCTGTATCGGCTGGCGATGCTGTCGCGCCGCCTGTCCGACGCGCTGGAGGCGCACTACGGCCCGCGCCACGGCCTGCAGCGGGCGCAGTGGCGCGTGCTGGCGCTCATCGGCACGGCGCCGCAGTGCAAGGCCAGCGAGCTGGTGCGCCGCGCCAGCCTGGACGCCGTGGCCGTGCACCGCGCCGTGGGCCAGCTGGTCGAGCGCGGGCTGGTGCTGCGCCGGGCTTCGCCGCAGGACGGGCGCGTGAAGCTGCTGCGCCTGTCGGCCGAGGGCCGCCGCGTGCTGGCCGACACCGTGCCCGTGGCGCTCGCGCTCGAGCAGCGCGTGCTGGCCGCGCTGCCGGCCGCCGAGGCCCGCGCGCTGCTGCGGGCGCTGCGCCGGCTGCAGCGGCGCGAGTGGCTGGGCGATCCGCAGCAAGCCTAAACGGCGCCGCGCGCGACGCTAGAACACGGCGTGCTCGCGGCGATCGTCGCGCACCTCGCCGCGCAGCACCCGGGCGTAGTGCGCCTGCAGCGTGTCGCGGCCGTGCTCGGGCGTGGCCTCGGCGTCGTAGGCGCCGCGCGCAGCGTCCCACACCAGCATCGATTCGGTGGCGTAGTAGCGGCCGATGCGCGCCAGCTCGGCCTTGGTGCGCAGCACTGGCAGCACGCGGCCGGCCACGGCCAGGGCCCCGGCGATGGCGTCGAGCAGCGCCACCGGCACGGACTTCACGCGTACCGGGCGGCCCAGCAGGCGCTCGAGCATCGCCGCCTGGTCCCGCGGCGTGATCGCCGGGCCTGGGCCGCCGATGGGCAGCACGCGGTCGTGGCGCGCCGGGTCGTCCAGGCAGCCGGCCAGGTAGTCGGCCAGGTCGCGGTCGCTGATGGGCTTGCAGGCCGTGAGCCGCCCGTCGCCGAACACCAGGAAGGGCTTGCCCGCCTGCACCCGCGCCAGCTGGCCCGACAGCGACTTGAAGAAGGCCGTGGGCCGCACGATGCTGAAGCGCAGGCCCGAGGTCTGCAGCTCGGCCTCGAAGGCGAGCTTGGCGTGCTGAAAGGCCAGCCGCGGCTTCTGCACGCACAGCGCCGACAGCAGCACGGCGTGGCGCACGCCGTGCCCGCGCGCCAGGCCGAGCAGCTGCTGGTGGGCGCGGTGGTCCACGGCCCAGGCGTCGGCCGGCTCGCCGGTGCGCGAGGCCAGGCACGACACCCAGGCGTCGAAGCGCTCGCCGCGCAGGCCCTCGCGCGCCAGCGCAGTGGCGTCCAGCACGTCGGCCTCGCGCACCTGGCAGGCCGCAGGCAGGGTGGCGCGCGCGGCCGCGCCCGGGCGCACGAGCGCGACCACGGCGTGGCCGCGCTCCAGCAGCGCCGCCACCGTGGCGCGGCCGATGCTGCCCGTGGCCCCGGTGACCAGCACGCGCTGCGCGGCGCCGCTCACACCACGCGCTCCACCGACACCGGGTGCCGCGGCCGGCCCTCGGCCGCGAAGGCGTCGAGGTTGTCGATCGTGGTCTGCGCGATCGCGGCCAGCGCCTCCTCGGTGAAGAAGCCCTGGTGGCCGGTGATGACGACGTTGGGGAAGGTCAGCAGCCGCGCGAAGACGTCGTCGCGCAGCACCTCGCCGCTGAGATCGCGGAAGAAGAGGTCCCCCTCCTCCTCGTAGACGTCCAGGCCCAGGCTGCCGAGGTGGCCGGTCTTCAGCGCGCGGATCACGGCGCGCGTGTCGATCACGCCGCCGCGGCTGGTGTTGACGAGCATCGCGCCGCGCTTCATCTGCGCCAGCGCCGCGGCGTCGATCAGGTGGCGGGTGTCGGGCGTGAGCGGGCAGTGCAGGCTCACGATGTCGCTGCCGGCCAGCAGATCGGGCAGCGCCACGTAGCGCGCGCCCAGCGCCAGGCAGGCGGGCTCCTGCACCGGCGCGTGGGCCAGCAGGTTGCAGCCGAAGCCGGCCATGATGCGCGCGAACACCGTGCCGATCTGCCCCGTGCCCACCACGCCCACGGTGCGGCCCACGAGGTCGAAGCCCAGCAGCCCGTCGAGCGCGAAGTTGCCCTCGCGCACGCGGGCGTAGGCCTTGTGGATCTTGCGGTTGAGCGCCAGCACCAGCGCCACGGCGTGCTCAGCCACGGCGTGCGGCGAGTACGCCGGCACGCGGCCCACCGCGATGCCCAGTTCGGCGGCCACGGCCAGGTCGACGTGGTTGAAGCCGGCCGAGCGCAGCACCACCAGGCGCACGCCGCGCGCGTGCAGCGCGCGCAGCACCTCGGCGTCGAGGCGGTCGTTGACGAAGGCGCACACGGCGTCGGCCTCGCCCGCCGCAGCCACGGTGGCCGGCTCCAGACGCGCCTCCAGGAAGCTCAGCCGGTGGCGGGCGGCGGCGTTGGCGCGCTCCAGGAATTCGCGGTCGTAGCGGCGGGTGCTGTAGACGGCCAGGTGCATCGGCAGGCTCGGCGGTGGCTGCGGGTCAGCCTGCACCGTAGCACGCCCCTTCGTCGCAGGGGGTCGGCAGCGGCCGTCACCGAGCTGTCACGCAGCGGGACCAGCATGAGGCGAACCGTCATCCAACCATCACAGACATGCCGCTCCGCCGCTCGCTCGTCGCCCTGGCCTCCGCCCTGCTGGCCTTGCCCGCCGCCGCCACCCTCGGCACCGCCAGCCTGCAGTGGACGCAGACCCACGCCGGCGCCGGCAGCTCGCCCTTCCTGTCGGAGATCGTCAGCTTCGAGTCGGCCAGCCGCACGCTGTGGGTCAGCGGGCCCAGCGGCGTCGACGTGCTCGACATGGGCACTGGCGCCCGCCTGGGCTTCATCAGCACGGCCGCCTTCGGCGACCTCAACAGCGTGGCCATCCACGGCGGCGTGGCGGCGCTGGCCTTCGCCAACGCCAGCGACCGCCGCCTGCCCGGCCAGGTGGTGCTGTTCGACACCGCCACGCGCGCTCCGCTGGCCGGCGCCAGCCCGATCGCCGTGGGCGCACTGCCCGACATGCTCGCCTTCACGCCCGACGGCACCCGGCTGCTGGTGGCCAACGAGGGCACGCCCAACGCCGTGGCCGACACGCCCTACGGCCTGCCCGACCCCGTGGGCAGCGTCAGCATCATCGACATGGGCTCGCGCAGCGTGGTGGCGCAGCCCACGTTCGCCGCCCTCGTGCCGCAGGCCAGCAACATGGGCCT
>JBKDQY010000074.1:0-37037 GCA_046341655.1 Betaproteobacteria bacterium
CCCAGGTAGGGGCGCAGCGCCGCCGGCACGCGCACGCTGCCGTCGGCCTGCTGGTGGTTCTCGAGCACGGCCACCAGCGCACGGCCCACGGCCAGGCCGCTGCCGTTGAGCGTGTGCACCAGCTCGGGCTTTCCAGCGGCATTCTTGAAGCGCGCCTGCATCCGGCGCGCCTGAAATGCGCCCATGTTGCTGCACGAGCTGATCTCGCGGTAGGCGTTCTGCCCCGGAAGCCAGACCTCCAGGTCGAAGGTCTTGCTCGAGCCGAAGCCCATGTCGCCGGCACACAGCAGCATCACGCGGTAGGGCAGTTCCAGCGCCTGCAGCACGGCCTCGGCGTGGCCCACCATCTGCTCGAGCGCGGCATCGCTGTGCTCGGGCGCGGTGATCTGCACCATCTCGACCTTGTCGAACTGGTGCTGGCGGATCATGCCGCGCGTGTCGCGCCCGGCCGAGCCGGCCTCCGAGCGGAAGCAGGGCGTGTGGGCGGTCAGCCGGATCGGCAGTTCCTCGGCGGGCAGGATGCGCTCCGCCACCGTGTTGGTGAGGGTGACCTCCGACGTCGGGATCAGGTACCACTTCGCGCCCGAGGCCTCGCCATCGCCCGAGCTGACGTGAAACAGGTCCTGCTCGAACTTCGGCAGCTGGCCCGTGCCGCGCATGGCCGCCGCATTCACCATGTAGGGCGTGCAGCACTCGGTGTAGCCGTGGCGCTGCGTGTGCAGGTCGAGCATCAGCTGTGCCAGCGCGCGGTGCAGACGCGCCGCCGGGCCGCGCAGGAAACCGAAGCGCGAGCCGGCGAGCTGCGCGCCGGTCTCGAAGTCCAGGCCCAGCGCCGCGCCAAGGTCGACATGGTCGCGCGGCACGAAGTCGAAGGCATGCGGCGTGCCCCAGCGGCGCTGCTCGACGTTGCCGGTCTCGTCGGCGCCGTCGGGCACGCTGGCATCGGGCAGGTTGGGCACGCCCAGCAGCATCTGCTGCAGCTCGGCCTGCACCTGCTCCAGCCGCTCGGCGCCGGCCTTCAGGGCGTCGCCGATGCCGCCCACTTCGGCCATCAGCGCGGCGGTGTCCTCGCCGCGGCCCTTGAGCTGGCCGATCTGCTTGCTCAGCGCGTTGCGGCGCGCCTGCTGCTGCTCGGTGGCGGTCTGGATCTGCTTGCGCTCGGCCTCCAGCGCACGGAAGCGCTCCACGTCGAGGTAGGGCTGGGGGTTGCGGCGGCGCTGCAGCTGCGCGACGACGGCGTCGAGGTCGCGGCGAAGGTGGTTGATGTCGAGCATGGTTCGGTCCTGGTGCGGTGTTCGGGCTTTATGCGACGACGGCGCCTGCTGGGGGCGCCGTCGGCTTCGGGCAAGGGGGTCGCGAAGTCGGCGGGCGTCAGGATCGGGATGACTCGGACGCGGCCGGCGCCACGCCGGCCTCGGCCATGCTGCGGTCGCCCAGCCCTCGCGGCAGCGGGAAGCGCACGTTCTCGACCACGCCGTCCATGCGCCGCACGCTGGTGGCCCCCAGCTCGCGCAGCCGGGCGATCACGGCCTGCACCAGCACGTCGGGGGCCGAGGCGCCGGCCGTCAGGCCCACGCGCTGGCGCCCCTCGAACCACGCCGGCTCCAGCGCGTGCGCCCCCTCGATCATGTGCGCCTCGGTGCCCAGACGTTCGGCCAGCTCGCGCAGGCGGTTGCTGTTGCTGCTGGTGGGGCTTCCCACCACGATGACCACGTCCACCGCAGGCGCCATCACCTTGACGGCGTCCTGCCGGTTCTGCGTGGCGTAGCAGATGTCCTGCTGCTTGGGCTCGCGCACGTGGGGGAACACGCGCTTGACCTCGGCCAGGATCTCGGCGGCGTCGTCCACCGACAGCGGGGTCTGCGTCACCCCCGCCAGCTTGGCCTTGCGCGGCTGCACGCGGGCCACGTCGGCGGCCTCCTCCACCAGGTAGATGCCCTCGGTGAGCTGGCCCATCGTGCCTTCGACCTCGGGGTGCCCCTTGTGGCCGATCATGATGAACTCGAAGCCTTCCTTGGCCAGCTTGGCGACCTCGACGTGCACCTTGGTCACCAGCGGGCAGGTGGCGTCGAAGACCTGGAAGCCGCGGCGCGCAGCCTCGGCGCGTACGGCCTTGGGCACGCCGTGGGCGCTGAACACCAGCGTGGCGCCGGGCGGCACCTCGGCCAGGTCCTCGATGAAGACCGCCCCCTTGGCGCGCAGGTCTTCCACCACGTAGGTGTTGTGCACGATCTCGTGGCGCACGTAGATGGGGGCGCCGTACTTCTGCAGCGCACGCTCGACGATCTCGATGGCGCGGTCGACGCCGGCGCAGAAGCCGCGCGGCTCGGCCAGCAGGATCTCGCTGGGCGTGGCGGTGGGGCCGGTTTGGTCGGTGTCGTCGGCCATGGCTACAGAACCCCCAGCAGCTTGACGTCGAATCGCACGGCCTGCCCGGCCAGCGGGTGGTTGAAGTCGAACAGCAGCCAGCCCTCGCCCACCTCGCGCACCACGCCGGCGTAGCGGCCCTGGCCGTCGGGCGTGGGGAACTCCACCACGTCGCCCACCGCGTACTCGGCGTCGCGCTCGCCCAGCTCGTGCAGCAGCGCAAGCTTCACGCGCTGCAGCAGTTCGGGGTTGCGCTCGCCGAAGGCCGCGCCCGCCGGCAGCTCGAAGCGCGCCTCGGCGCCCTCTTCCAGGCCCAGCAGCCGCTCCTCGATGGCGGGTGCGAGCTGGCCGGCGCCCAGCGACAACGTGGCCGGCTTGTCGGCGAAGGTGTCCACCACCGCGCGGCCGTCGGGGCCGGCCAGGCGGTAGTGCAGCGTCAGGAAGGATCCGGGCGCGACGCGCGGAGGCTCGGTGTGGGGCACGGTGGGCTCGGCGGCCTGCCGGGGGGCGCCCGGCGGGGGGCGCCTGTCGGGGTGGGCCAATCAGGGTGGACTTCGGGGGCGACGCCCCTCGCATAGACTGCGTCGCGATTCTAAGTCGCCCCCCATGAAGCACCTGCCCGCTGACCAGCGCCCGCGCGAGAAGCTGCTGGCCCGCGGCCCCGCCGCGCTGGCCGACGCCGAGCTGCTGGCGTTGCTGCTGCGCACCGGCACCGCCGGCCAGGGCGTGCTGGCGATGGCGCAGGCGGTGATCGATCGCTGCGACGGCTTCGCGGGCCTTCTGCAGGCCGAGGCCCGCACCGCCCTGGCCGGAGTGCGCGGCCTGGGCCCGGCCAAGCTGGCCGAACTGCTGGCGGTGGCCGAGATCGCCCGCCGCGCTGTCACCCAGCCGCTGCGCCAGCGCCCGGTGTTCGACCACCCCCAACGGGTGAAGGAGTTCCTCGCGCTGCAGCTCGACGGCCATGGCCAGGAGCACTTCGGCGTGATGTTCCTCGACGCGCAGCACCGGCTGCTGCGCTTCGACATCCTGTTCAGCGGCACGCTGACGCAGACCAGCGTCTACCCGCGCGAGGTGGTGCGCCTGGCCCTGCGCCACAACGCCGCGGCCGTGGTGCTGGCGCACAACCACCCCAGCGGCGTGGCCGAGCCCTCGCGGGCCGACGAGTACCTCACGCAGAGCCTGGCCAGCGCGCTGAAGCTGGTGGACGTGCGCGTGCTCGACCACATCGTCGTGGGCCGCGGGCAGACGGTCTCGCTGGCCGAGCGGGGGCTGATGTGACGCTGCACGCGCGCTCGCTGTCCGACCTGCGCCGCCTGCGCGACAGCCTGGCCGAGCAGCAGCGCCAGCAGCGCGAGGCCGCCGCCGCGGCGCTGGCGGCGCAGCGCGCGGCCGAGCGGGCGCGGCGCCTCTTCGCCGACGCCGTGGGCCCGGTGACGCCGCTGCCGCCGCACGGGCTGGCCCGCGCGGTGCTGGACGGCGCCCGCCCCGAGCCGCTGCCGCGCCAGCGCGAGGCCGACGAGCGCCAGGCGCTGCTGGAGGCGATGTCCGACGAGGTCGACATCGAGAGCCTGCTGCTGACCGACGACGGCCTGAGCTTCCGCCGCGAGGGTGTGGGCCCGGACGTCATCAACCGCCTGCGCCGCGGCCACTGGTCCATCCAGGGCGAGCTCGACCTGCACGGCCTGCGCCGCGATGAGGCGCGCGACGCGCTGGCGCTGTTCCTGCGCGACAGCCGTCAGCGCGGCTGGCGCTGCCTGCGCGTGGTGCACGGCAAGGGGCACGGCTCGCCGGGGCGCCAGCCGGTTCTCAAGGCCAAGGCGCAGCGCTGGCTGGGGCAGAGCGCCGAGGTGCTGGCCTTCACGCAGGCCAGCGGCCCGCAGGGCGGCGCCGGGGCGCTGATCGTGCTGCTGAAGGGCTGATTCAGCGCGGCGCGGGCAGCGGCGTGCCCGGCGGCCTGGGGCAGCCGGCCCGGCGCTCGGCCCAGTACAGCACGTTGCCGATCACGGCCACGCTGCCCGAGATGACGGCGGAGGCCACCGTCACCACGCCGGCCGTCACCATCAGCGCCACGCAGCCGTCGCCGCTGCAGCTGTGGAAGCCGGGCAGCACCGCCACCTCGAGCGTGATCTGCTTCGTGGCGACGCCGCAGGCGGGGTCGTAGACGTGCTGCGTCTGCGGCACGACGACGCAGCCCGCGATCCCGAACGACGCAACCAGGGCCCCGGCGACACGCCTTGCTCGCATCAGCGCATTGTGCGCCCGCCGGCCCGGCGGCTCAGCGCACCAGCGCCAGCGACAGCGCAGGGACCAGCGCCACCAGCAGCAGCACCAGCAGCATGGCGCCCACGAAGGGCATGGCACCGGCGAAGATGGACTCCACCGACACCCGGGGGTCGTTGAGCGTGGACTTGACGGTGAAGATCGAGATGCCGAAAGGCGGCGTCAGCAGGCCGATCTCCACCGCCAGCACCGTGATCACGCCGAAGTGGATGAGGTCGAAGCCGAGCTGCTGCGCGATGGGCGCGGCGATCGGCGTCATGATCAGCAGGATGGAACTGCTGTCCAGGATCATGCCCAGGAACAGCACGATCGCCACGTACAGCAGCAGGAAGCCGTAGGGCCCGAGACCGGCGTCGCGCACCAGCTCGGCGATCGCCATCGGCACGCCGGCCACGCTGAGCATGCGGCTGTAGAAGCTGGCGGCCACCAGCAGCACCAGGATGCCCACCGAGACGCTGCCGGTCTCGTGCAGCACCTTCCACAGGTTGGCCGCGCCCAGCCGGCGCCGCGCCGCCGCGACGAGCAGCGCGCCGAAGGCGCCGATGCCGCCGGCCTCGGTGGGCGTGAAGAAGCCGGTGTACAGGCCGCCCAGCACCAGCAGCACCAGCAGCGCGATGGGCAACAGCTTGCCGGCCATGGCCGCCGCGCCCAGGCGCGGCCGCTCGACCTGCCGGCGCTGCAGCTCGGCCAGCCGGTCGAGGTCGAACACCTTGCCCGGCAGCAGCGTGGCCATCAGCACGATCATCACCACGAAGGCCAGCGCAAGCAGGAAGCCCGGGATGACGCCGGCGATGAACAACTTGCCGATCGACTGCTCGGCGAGGACGCCGTAGATGATCATCAGCAGGCTTGGCGGGATCATCATGCCCAGCACCGAGCTGCCGGCCACGGTGCCGGTGGCGAAGGTGGTGCGGTAGCCATGGCGCACCATCTCGGGCACGGCCACGCGCGTGAACACCGCGGCCGAGGCGATGGACACGCCCGTCACCGCCGCGAACACCGTGTTCGCGGCCACCGTGGCCACGCCCAGGCCGCCGCGCACGCGGCGCAGCAGCGCCTCGGCGACCTCGAAGGTGTCCTTGCCCACGCCGCCCACGCTGACGAGCAGCCCCATCAGCACGAACAGCGGGATGGTGGCGAAGATGTAGTCGGCCACGCCGTTGTACGAGGCCATGTAGAACAGGCGCATGGCCATCTCGGCGTCCTGCCGGATGAGCCAGATGCCGCCGAAGGCCACCGCGATCAGTGCGATGGCGATGTGCACGCCCAGCAGCACCAGCGCCACCAGGGCGCCGATGAGCAGGCCTCCGACCTGCAGCTCACTCATGGACGGCTCCGACTTGCGGATGCGGGCTGCCCCGCAGCAGGGCCGGCACGCACAGCAGATAGGCCAGCGATGCCACCGCGGCCCCGCCCACCAGCAGCGCGCGGAACGGCCAGGCCGCCATCGTGGCCACGCCCTGCACGCCGAAGTACTCGTCGCCCCGCCAGCTCTGCGCGAGCTCGGGCCAGCCGATGACGGCCAGCCCCGCGAACATCAGCACGCCCAGCAACGCGTTGCCGACGTCGAGCGCCCGCACCAGGCCGGGCGAGCGCGCACCCAGCAGGCGCGGCACGAAGTCGCTGCGCGTCATGCGGCCGCCGCAGATGGCCGCGGCCAGCGTCAGGAAAACGATCGAGGCCACCGAGCGCGACGCGAACTCGGCCACGCCGGTGATGGGCGCGTCGAGGAAGTTGCGGCCCACCACGTCGGCAACCACCAGCAGCATCAGCGCCAGGATCCACAGCGTGCCGATGGCCGCCAGCAGCTCGGCCACGTGCCGCAGCGGGTGCGCCGGGGCGGCAGGGCCGCCCTCGGCGTCGGGGTCCACGTCGGCGGCCATGGCCATCAGCGGGCGGCGCGGTCCCAGTCGCGCAGCGGCTTGGCGCCGCGCGCGCGCAGCTCGTCGAAGTAGGCGCGCAGCACCACCTTGCCGGGCTCGCCGGTGGACTGCAGCCAGGGGCCCACGATGTCGGGCAGGTCCTGCACCCACTTCTGCTTGTCGGCGGCGGGCAGGTTGGACACCTGCAGGCCGGCGGCCTTCATCGTCTCCATGGCCGAGGCGGCGGTGCGCGTGACGTGCGCGCCGTGCGCCTTGGAGGTGGCCTTGCCAGCGGCGACGAAGGCGTCCTGCACCTCCTTGGGCAGCGCGTCGTAGAAGCGCTTGTTCACGGCCACGCTGCCGAGGTACATGCTGCCGATGTCGACGTTGGTCAGGTACTTGGCCACCTCGTACACGCGCGCCGGGCCGATGCCGCTGGCAAACGACAGCGCACCTTGCGTCACGCCGGTCTGGATGTTGGTGTAGTAGGTGGTCAGCGCGCCCTCGACGGGCGTGGCGCCGGTCTGGCGCAGCCAGTTGGCCGACGTGCCCGGGGCGTTGATCTTCTTGTTCTGCAGCGCCGCCAGGTTGGCGATGGGGAAATTGGTGTAGAGGTCGTAGCTGTCGGTGATCAGGCTCGACAGCGGCACCATGTTCTGCGCCGTCCAGCTGTCGCGCAACGCCGGCAGCGTGGCGTTGAGCTTGTCGAAGATCTCGATCAGCATCTCGTGGTTGTTGGTGGCGAACGGCGTGAAGTACGTGACGTTCTGCAGCGGCATCGCGGAGTTCTCCCACACCGTGCCCACCATGCCCACGTCGACGATGCCGTCGCGCACGGCGGCGCGCGTGTCGCTGAACTTGTAGAGCGTGCCGCCGTAGTTCTCGCGCCAGCGCACGACGTACTTGTTGCCGCCGTCCTTGAGGATGCGGTCGACCTCGGGCTGGAACACGTTCTTCATGGCGTGAACCCAGATGTTGGTCACCGGGTGGCTGGCGCCGATGTTGACGTTGACGCTCTGCTGCGCCTGCGCCGCCGTGGTGGCCAGGCCGGCGCCGGCCAGCAGGCCGGCGATGACAAAGTGCTTGCGGTTCATGGTGTCTCCGGTGCTTGGCCCTGTGCACGGGCCCTGGGTGGGTGGGGTGAAGGGTGGGTCTGCTCAGCGGTGGCGGCGCCTCGCGGGCGGCCGCTCGTCGCCGAACAGCTCGATGCTGGCGGCCAGGTAGCCGCGTACGCGGTCGCGCACCAGCGCGGCCTCGTAGCGCTCGGGCGCGGTGTCGCTGGTGACGGCCTGGCCGTAGATCCAGCGCCGCATCGCGATGTAGAAGAAGCCGCCATGCAGGCCGGCCAGCAGCTCGAGCTCGCGCCGCGAGGGCCTGCCGCGGGCGCTGCTGCCGCGGTGGCGGCGCGTCTCGCGCACGAGCCGCGGGAACAGCCGCGCGCGCAGCATCGCGAAGAAGCGGTCGGTGATGGAGTGGTCTTCCAGGCCCGAGAACACGAAGATGCGAGTGAACTCGCGCGACAGGGTCTGGTTGACGTAGTCGTCGTAGAAGGCAGTGAGCTTGTCCTCGACCGCCATGGCCGCGTCGTCGAGCAGCGTGTCCCACTCGGGCTTCCAGCGGCTCTCGAACAGTTCCTCGTAGACGCGGTCGATCAGCGCCTGTTTGGTGGGGAAGTAGTGGTACAGCAGCGCGTGCGTCACGCCGATGCTGCGTGCCAGGTCGCGCAACTGCCCGGCGAAGCCGTTCTGCGCGAAGAAGCTCACGGCGCCGTCGAGGATCTGCCGCTCGCGCTCGGCCACGCCCAGCCGCCGGCGCGCCGGCGCCGGGCCGGCCGGGTCGGGCTGGGCCTGGACGTCGGCCTGGAGGCCTCGCTCAGGGTTTTTCTCAAGGCTCACGCTATTTACCGGCGGGTCAACGAACCCCAAAATTGTTGACCGACGGGTCAACAAGAGCACCCGTGGAAACCCGAGACGAAGGCCGCCGCGTGATGGCCGGCCCGGAGACGGCACGATGGAACTGAACGGCGACGTGCTCGTGGCTGCGCCACGGACGCGGGTGTGGGCGGCGCTCAACGACCCCGAGGTGCTGCGTCGCTGCATCCCCGGCTGCGAGGCCATGGCCGCCACCGGCGAGCACGAGATGGCCGCCACCGTGGCCGTGAAGCTCGGCCCCGTGCGCGCGCGCTTCAACGGTCGCGTGCGTCTTGCCGACGTGCGCCCGGGCGAGGGCTGCACGCTGCAGTTCGAGGGCCAGGGCGGCGCCGCCGGCATGGCGCGCGGCGCCAGCAGCGTGGGCCTGCACGACGAGCCCGGCGGCACCCGCGTGAGCTACCGGACGCAGGCCTCGGTGGCCGGCAAGCTGGGTCAGGTGGGCGGCCGCATGATCGACGCCGCGGCGCGGCAGATGGCCGACCAGTGCTTCGCCGCCTTCCAGGCCGAGGTCGCGCCGACGCCGGCCCAGACCGCCGAGGCAGCGCCCGCCGGCGAGCAACCTGCCGCGGCCGCGCCGTCGGTCGAGTCTGCTGCCGCGCCGGCCCCCGCGGCCGCGCCGTCGGGCGAGGCCTCGCGCGTGCTGTGGTTCGTGCTCGGCGCCCTGTCCACCGGCTTCGGCGTCTGGCTCGGCCGCGTCCTCTTCAGCTGAAAGGAGCCCCCTCTTGAAAGCCCCCGCCTTCGACTACACGCGCCCGCGCTCCGCGGCCGAGGTGTTCGAGCTGCTGCGCCGCCACGGCGACGACGCGCGCATCCTGGCCGGCGGGCAGACGCTGCTGGCGACGTTGAACATGAGGCTGTCCGAGCCGAAGCTGCTGATCGACATCACCGGCCTGCCCGGCCTGTCCGACGTCGTCGTCCGCGACGGCCGCCTGCACATCGGCGCGCTCGTCACGCACACGGCCATCGAGGGCTCCGCCCTGGTGGCCGAGCACGCCCCGCTGCTGGCCATGGCCGCGCCGCACATCGCCCACCGCGCCATCCGCAACAGCGGCACCTGGGGCGGCTCGCTGGCCTACGGCGACCCGGCCGCCGAGTGGCCCTGCTGCCTGGCGGCGCTGGACGGCACCGTGCACGTGCAGGGCCCGGCCGGCGAGCGCCGCATCGCCGCGACCGACTTCTTCCAGGACCTCTACACCACCGCGCTGCAGCCCGACGAGATCGTCACCGGCGCCTGCGTGCCCGTGGCCGCGCGGGGCGACTGGTTCGGCTTCGACGAGCTCTCGCGCCGCCATGGCGACTACGCCGTGGCCGGCCTGGCCGTGGCCGCCCGCTTCGACGGCGCAGTGGCCACGCGGGTCAACCTGGGCTTGCTGGGCGTGGGTGCCACGCCGGTGCGCGCGCGCCGCGCCGAGGCGCTGCTGGCTGGCAAGGTGCTCGACGCCGCGGCCATCGAGATCGCCGCCACGGCGCTGAGGGCCGAGCTCGACCCCGTCGGCGACCTCACCAGCAACGCCGACACCAAGCGCCACCTGGCCACCGTGCTGCTGCGCCGCCTGCTCGGCGCCGCGCAGGCCGCGCGCAGCGCCCTGGCCGCCTGAGAGCCTGTGAACCAACGGGAGAACGCCCCATGGCCGACCAACACCCCATCCACCTCACCGTCAACGGCGCGGCCTGCGCGCGCAGCGTGCAGCCCCGCCGCCACCTCGTCGACTTCCTGCGCCAGGACCTTGGCCTCACGGGCTCGCACCTGGGCTGCGAGCACGGCGTGTGCGGCGCCTGCACCGTGGAGCTCGACGGCCGGGTCGTGCGCGGCTGCCTCACGCTGGCCGTGCAGGCCGACGGCCGCCGCGTGCGCACCATCGAGGGCCTGAGTGCCGACGGCGACGTGGCCGACCTGCAGCAGGCCTTCATCCGCCACAACGCGCTGCAGTGCGGCTTCTGCACCCCGGGCATGGTCATGGCGGCCAAGGAACTGCTCGAGGCCCGGCCGCAGGCCACGCGCGCCGAGGTGCGGGAGTGGATGAGCGGCAACTACTGCCGCTGCACCGGCTACCACGCCATCGTCGACGCCATCTGCGACACGCTGGCCGAACGGGCCCGGCGGGCCGCGGCCTGACCCGGCCAGGAGACCGCACCGATGAACACCGCCACGCAAGCCGAGGTCCGCGCCGCCGTCGAGGTGGAAGACCGCCCCGCCGTGGGCCACGACGCGCCGCTGCCGCCCGTCACCGAGGACCCGCGCTACATCGGCACCAGCGCCGAGCGCCCCAGCGCACGCCGCCTGGTGCAGGGCCAGGGCCAGTACATCGACGACCTGAACCTGCCGCGCATGGTGCACGTGGTGTACTGGCGCAGCCCGCTGGCCCACGCCCGCATCGGCCGCATCGCCACCGAGGCCGCGGCCCGGGCGCCGGGCGTGGTGATGGTGGCCACGGGGGCCGACATCGCCCGCGTCTGCAAGCCCTGGGTGGCCACGCTGGCGCACCTGGCCGGCATGAAGAGCGCGCCGCAGTACCCGCTGGCCGTGGAACGCGCCTGCTGGCAGGGCGAGCCCGTGGTGGCCGTGGTCGCCGAGACGCGCGAGCAGGCCGAGGACGCGCTGCCGCTGCTGGAGGTGGAGCTCGAGCCGCTGGAGCCGGTGGTCGACATGGAGACCGCGCTCGACCCGGCCACGCCGCTGATCCACCCCGAGCTCGGCGACAACCTGTGCTTCACGCGCAGCCTGAACGTCGGCGCCGTCGACGAGGCCTTCGCGCAGGCCGACGCGGTGGTGGAGACGGTGTTCGAGTTCGGCCGCCACACCGGCGTGACGCTGGAGCCGCGGGCGCAGATCGCCGACTGGAACGCCGCCGAGGGCAAGCTCACGGTGTGGCACGCGTTCCAGGCGCCGCACATGATGCAGGACCTGTACGCGCGGCAGTTCGACCTGCCCGAGCACGCCGTGCGCGTGGTCTGCAAGGACGTCGGCGGCAGCTTCGGCATCAAGGTGCACGCCTACCCCGACGACTTCGCCACCGTGGCGCTGTCGATGATGTGCCGGCGGCCGGTGAAGTTCGTCGCCGACCGCCTGGAGAGCTTCACCAGCGACATCCACGCGCGGCACCACCTCGTCAAGGCGCGCATCGCCGCCAGCCGGGCCGGCGAGATCCTGGCCTTCGACATGGTCGACCTCACCGGCATCGGGCCCTACTCGATGTTCCCGCGCACCAGCGCGATCGAGGGCAACCAGGTCGTCAACCTGGTGGGCGGCCCCTACCGGCACAAGAACTACCGCGCGCACCTGAACGTGGTGTTCCAGAACAAGACCCCGACCTGCCAGTACCGCGGCGTGGGCCACCCCATCGCCTGCGCCGTGACCGAGGGCCTGGTGGACCAGGCGGCGCGCGCCATCGGCATGGACCCGCTGCAGTTCCGGAAGAAGAACGTCATCCCCGACGACGCCTACCCGGCTACCGGCGCCAGCGGCATCAAGCTGGAGGTGCTCAGCCACGAGGCCTGCCTGGCGCGCATCGAGCAGATGATGGACTACCCGCGGCTGAAGGCCGAGGTCGGGCAGCTGCGCGCGCAGGGCATCTACCGCGGCATCGGCTTCGCGACGCTGATCGAGCTGACCAACCCCAGCGCGGCGTTCTACGGCGTGGGCGGTGCGCGCATCGCGTCGCAGGACGGTTGCACCATGCGGCTCGACCCCCAGGGCGGCGTGGCCGTGAGCGTGAGCGTGGGCGAGCAGGGCCAGGGCAACGACGGCATCTTCCGCCAGATCGCGGCCGACGCCGTGGGCGTGGACCTCGACCGCGTGCGCCTGATCCTCAGCGACACCGACGTCACGCCATACGGCGGCGGCACCTGGGCCTCGCGCGGGGCGGGCGTGGGCGGCGAGGCCGTGCTGCTGGCCGGGCAGGCGCTGCGCGCGAACATCCTGAAGGCGGCGGCCGTGATCCTGAAGCGCGACGCCGCCGGCCTGCGCCTGCGGCGCGGCGCGGTGGTCGACGCCGAAACCGGCGCCCCGGTGCTGGACCTGGCCGAGCTCGGCCGCATCGCCTACTTCCGCTCGGACACGCTGCCGGCCGACTTCACCCCCGAGCTGATGGTGACGCGCCACTACGCGCAGCGCGACTACCCCTTCATCTTCACCAACGGCGTGCAGGCCAGCTATGTCGAGGTCGACCCCGACACCGGCTTCGTCAAGCTGCTGCAGCACTGGGCGGTGGAGGACTGCGGCCGCGTGCTCAACCCGAAGCTGGTGGACGAGCAGATCCGCGGCGCCATCGTGCAGGGCATCGGCGGCGCGCTGTTCGAGGAGTGCCTGTACGACGACGACGGCCTGATGCGCAACGCCAACATGGCCGACTACCTGGTGCCGATGGCCGGCGAGATGCCCGACATCCACGTGGCGCACGTGCAGACGCCCACGCGCAGCAGCCAGCTCGGCGCCAAGGGCGCGGGCGAGGCCGGCACCGCGGGAGCCCCGGCGGCGGTGATGAACGCCATCAACGACGCGCTGGCGCCGCTGGGCGCGCAGGTGTGGAGCCAGCCGGTGACGCCCGAGAAGGTGCTGCGGGCGCTGGGCCGCATCGGCTGAGCGGTGGCGCCCGGCCGGGGGCAGCCTGGCCGGATTTCAGCCCGGCCGGTTGCGCATCCAGTCGGCCGTGCCGTACAGCGCCTCGGCCAGGCGCTGCATGAGCGCCGGCTCCACGCCCTCGTCCTGCATCGCCTGCAGCATGCAGCCCATCCACTGGTCGCGCTCGACGCTGCCGATGGCATAGGGCAGGTGCCGCGCCCGCAGCCGCGGGTGGCCGAAGCGCTCGACGTAGTGGTCGGGCCCGCCCAGCCAGCCGCACAGGAACCAGAACAGCTTGTCGCGGGCGGCGTCCAGCGTCGTGGGGTGCACCGCGCGCAGCTGCGCGAAGCGCGGCTCCAGGTCCATCAGGTCGTAGAAGCGGTCGACCAGCGCGCGCACCCCGGGCTCGCCGCCCAGCCGCTCGAAGGGCGTGGGGCCGGACGGGGCAGCGGGCTCTTCGCTGGCCACGACCTCGTTCAGGGCGTGACGAGCCGCCGAGCTACCTGCAGCAGCGCCAGCGCCGGCGGCGTGCCGGGCAGCATCTCCAGCAGCAGCTGGCGGCGCAGCACCGACTCGCGCACGGCCGGGTCGGACGGCACCTCGCCGACAAGTTCCAGCCGCACCGGGCTGTCCAGCGCGGGGTTGACGTAGCGGTCCACCACCTGCTGCAGCTGCTGGCGCACGGCACGGCCCTCGCCGGTGCCGCGCACCTGGTTGACGAGCAGGCGGATGTGCCGCCGACCCTGCGTGGTGGCCAGCACCTTGATGGTGGCGTAGGCGTCGGTCAGCGAGGTCGGCTCGGGCGTGGCCACCACCAGCACCTGGCCGGCCAGGCCCACGGTATAGAGCACGACGTCGGAGATGCCGGCGCCGGTGTCGAGCAGCACGTGGTCGAAGCGCGGCGCGACCTCGTCGATCACGTGCTGCAGCTTGTCGCGCACCTCGGGCGTCATGCGCGAGTACTCGACCATGCCCGAGCCCGCCAGCAGCACGTAGAAGCCGCCCGGCGCCGGCAGCACGGCCTCGGGCAGAGAGGCCTTGCCGGTGAACACGTCGTGCAGGGTGACCTTGGGGAACAGGTTCAGCACCACGTCGAGGTTGGCCAGGCCGAGGTCGGCGTCGAGCACCAGCACCTTGCGGCCGTGGCGCGCCAGCGCCGCGGCCAGGTTGGCCGAGACAAAGGTCTTGCCGACGCCGCCCTTGCCGCTGGTGACGGCCATGATGTGCGGCGGCGGCGGTGCCACCGGCCTCGGGGGGCTGGTGGACGGATCGGGAGCGCTCGTCATTCCTGGTCCTGGATCTGGAAGCTTTCGAACAGCAGGCGCTTCTCCTCGCTGCTGACGACCGACAGCGCCGACGGCTCGAGCCGCACCAGGTTGCGGCCCTCGGCCTTGGCCTGGTAGAGCTGCTGGTCGGCGCGCTCCTTCCAGAGCGCCGGCGTCGAGCGCACCCACTGCGGCGCGAAGGCGCCACCGATGCTGATGGTGACCGTCAGCTGCTGGCGCGAGGGCTGCAGGAGGATGGGCATGCGCTCCACCCGGCGGCGTATGCGCTCGGCCACCGTCAGGCCGAAGGCGCTGCCGCAGTTGGGCAGGATGATCGCGAATTCCTCGCCGCCGACGCGCGCGACGAGGTCCATGGGGCGCACGCTGTCCATCAGCGCCGCCGCCACGGCGCGGATGACCTGGTCGCCGGCGGCGTGGCCGTGCGTGTCGTTCACGCGCTTGAAGTGGTCGATGTCCAGCGCCAGCAGCAATGCCGGCTCGCCGCTGCGCGCCACGCGGTCGACCTCGCGCTCCAGCGCCATCTCGGCGGCGCGGCGGTTGGCCAGGCCAGTCAGGGCGTCGCGGCTGGACAGTTCCACGAGGCGGTCGATCATGGCCTGCTGCCACGCCGGCGTGGCCGGATCGCCCGGAGGCGGCGCCTGCCCGGCGTGCGCCAGCAACTGCAGCGCCTGCTCGAAGTGGAGCTCGGGTGCGGCCGCGGCGGCGGAGGGGCGTGGGTTGGACAAGTCCCGGGGGCGGCCACGGCCGCCCGGCTTCGCAAATGGGGCAGTCAGTCTAGCAGCGGCCCCCGGGGCCCCGGCACGGCCAATAGAGCGGCTGCAGCCGGCCTGTTCCGCGCATCGCCGCCGGCGCGGAGTGGCCACACTGGGCTCGTGACGCATGCCGCCCTGCCCCCCCTGACGCCCGCCCCGGCCCTGCCGGCGGAGACGGAATACACGCTCACCCCGGCCGACTTCGATCGCATCCGCAGGCTCATCCACGAGCGCGCCGGCATCAGCCTGCACGCCGGCAAGCAGGCCATGGTCTACAGCCGCCTGTCGCGCCGCCTGCGCGAGACGCGTCAGACCTCCTTCGCCAGCTACCTGGACCGCATCGAGCGCGCCGGCAGCGAGTCGGAGTGGCAGGAGTTCGTAAACTGCCTGACGACCAACCTGACGGCCTTCTTCCGCGAGGAACACCACTTCCACGCCCTGGTGGACGACCTGCGCGCGCTCGCCGGCCGCAGCGGCGGCCGGCCGCTGCGGCTGTGGTGCAACGCCGCGAGCACCGGCGAGGAGCCGTACTCGCTGGCCATGACGGTGGTGGAGACGCTGGGCGTCTCGGCCCCGGCGCAGCTGCTGTGCACCGACATCGACACCAAGGTGCTGGCCACGGCGCAGCGGGGCGTGTACCCGGCCGACGCGCGCGGCCTCGACCCCGAGCGGCTGAAGCGCCACTTCCTGCGCGGCACCGGCAGCAACGCCGGCCACATCCGCGTCAAGCCCGAGCTGGTGCGGCTCGTCGAGTTCCGCCCCTTCAACCTGATGAGCACCAGCTGGTCGACGCTGGGCGAGCCCTTCGACGTGGTGTTCTGCCGCAACGTGATGATCTACTTCGACGCGCCCACCCAGCGCCGCGTGCTCGAGCGCATCCATGGTGTCACGCGGCCCGGGGCGCTGCTGTACGTGGGCCACTCAGAGAACTTCAACGACTCGCGGGACATCTTCCGCCTGCGTGGCAAGACAGTCTACGAGCGCGTCTAGCGCCGCGTGCGCCGCCGGCTCAAGCCACCGGCCGCCCGAGCCGATAGGAGATCCGGAGTTCCCATGCCCGCCGCCCCCCGCACCACCCTGCCCACCCCGGCTGCGCCGCCACCGCGCCCGCCCGCCCCGAGCCGCCTGGAGCGCCTGCGGGCACGACCGCGCCGGCCCGGCGAGGCCGGCTTCTTCTTCTGGGACGCCCACTTCGGCAACGACGCCGTCAAGGTGCTGCCGGGCGAGTACTTCGTCCACGACGAGGACATCCTCATCATGACGACGCTGGGCTCGTGCATCGCCGCCTGCCTGTGGGACCGCGAGAAGCGCGTCGGCGGCATGAACCACTTCCTGCTGCCGGCTGCCGCCCCCGGCACCGGCGGCGGCGCCGACGGCGGCCGCTACGGCAGCTACGCCATGGACCTGCTGATCGGCGAACTCGTCAAGCGGGGCGCCACGCGCGCCACGATGGAGGCCAAGGTCTTTGGCGGCGGCGCGGTCGTCAGCGGCATGAACACCATCAACGTCGGCGAGCGCAACACCGCCTTCGTGCTGGACTACCTGCGCACCGAGCGCATCACCGTGGTCAGCAAGGACGTGCTGGACATCTACCCGCGCAAGGTGTGCTTCCTGCCGGCCAGCGGCAAGGCCATGGTCAAGCGCCTGGCCAGCGCCAACACCGAGGCGCTGGCCGCTCTGGAAATGGCCGCCGTTCAGCGCGCCGCACCGGCGGCCGGCGCCGGCGGCAGCGTCGACCTCTTCTGAACCCACCCGGACGACCGACCATGCCCGGCCCCAAGATCCGCGTCGTCGTCGTCGACGACTCCGCGCTGGTGCGCGGCCTGCTCATGGAGATCATCGACCGCCAGCCCGACATGTGCTGCGTCGGCGCCGCCGCCGACCCCCTGCAGGCGCGCGAGATGATCCGCACCCACAACCCCGACGTCATCACGCTCGACGTGGAGATGCCGCGCATGGACGGGCTCGACTTCCTGTCGCGCCTGATGCGGCTGCGGCCGATGCCGGTGGTGATGGTGAGCACGCTCACCGAGCGCGGCGCCGACGTCACGCTGAAGGCGCTGGAACTGGGCGCGGTGGACTTCGTCGCCAAGCCCAAGATCGGCGTGGCCGACGGCCTGCGCCAGCTGGGAGCCGACATCACCGAGAAGATCCGCGCCGCTGCGCGCGCGCGCGTGGCGCGGCGGGCCGGGCCGCCGGCCCCTGCACCGGGCGCGCCGCCGCAGGGGCCGCACGCGCCCGTGGCCTCGCTCGGCCGGCTGTCGACCGAGAAGGTCATCTTCATCGGCGCCTCCACTGGCGGCACCGAGGCCACGCGCGAGCTGCTGGCCGAGCTGCCGGCCGACAGCCCGGCGGTCATGATCACGCAGCACATGCCGCCCGGGTTCACCAAGAGCTACGCGGCGAGGCTGGACAGCCTGTGCCGCATCCGCGTGGCCGAGGCCCGCGACGGCGAGCGCGTGCTGCCGGGCCACGCCTACGTGGCGCCCGGCGGGTTCCACCTGAGCGTGGAGCGCTCGGGCGCGAACTACGTGGCCCGCGTGGCCGACGGCGACCCCGTCAACCGCCACAAGCCCAGCGTGGAGGTGCTGTTCGACAGCGCCGCGCGCGTGGTCGGCCGCAATGCGCTGGGCGTGATGCTCACCGGCATGGGCGCCGACGGCGCGCGCGCGATGAAGACCATGCGCGACGCCGGCAGCTTCAACCTCGTGCAGGACGAGGCCAGCTGCGTGGTGTTCGGCATGCCGCGCGAGGCCATCGCGCACGGCGCGGCGCACGAGGTGCTGCCGCTGAACCGCATCGCGCCACGGCTCCTGGAGTGGCTGCGCGCCAACGCCGGCGTGTCCACGCGGGTGTAGCGCCTGGGGCGCGGCGGCCGCTCAGCGTGCCGGCGGCGCGAACAGCGCGGTCAGGTCGGACAGGAAGTCGAAGCCGAGCGCCGTGGGCTGCAGCCACTCGTCGGCCGTGCCCTCGCCACGCGCGTGCAGCAGGCCGCGCTCGCGCGCGCGCTGCAGCGGCGCCAGCACGGCCGACATCGGCAGGCCCGTGCGCTCGGTGAACAGCCGCAGCGGGAAGCCGTCCTTCAGGCGCAGCGCGTTCATCATGAACTCCAGCGGCAGCTCGGCGCGCGCCGGCTCGTGCTGGTTGCTCACGGCGCGGCCCTCCAGGGTGCGGGCCATGTAGGTGGCCGGATCGCGCCAGCGCACCTGGCGCAGCACGCGCTCGGGGAAGCTCAGCTTGCCGTGCGCCCCGGCGCCGATGCCGAGGTAGTCGCCGAAGCTCCAGTAGTTCAGGTTGTGCGCGCAGCGGTGGCCCTCGCGCGCGAAGGCGCTCACCTCGTAGCGCGCCAGGCCGGCGGCGGCGGTGCGCTCGCCGATGAGGTCGAGCATCTCGCTGGCCAGGTCGTCGTCGGGCAACTCGGGCGGCTGCACGGCGAACAGCGTGTTCGGCTCGATGGTGAGGTGGTAGATCGACAGGTGCGGCGGCGCGAACGACAGCGCGGTGTCGAGTTCGGCGGCCAGCTGCGCCGGCGTCTGGCCCGGCAGCGCGTACATCAGGTCGAGGTTCCAGGTGTCGAAGGCCTCGGCGGCCTCGGCCACGGCGGCGCGGGCCTGCGCGGCATCGTGCACGCGGCCCAGCCGCGCCAGCGCGGCGTCGTCGAAGCTCTGCACGCCGATCGACAGCCGCGTGACCCCGGCGTCGCGGAAGGCGCGGAAGCGCGCGCGCTCGAAGGTGCCGGGGTTGGCCTCGAGGGTGACCTCGCAGCCGGGCTCCAGCGGCAGGCGTGCGCGCATCGCGCCCAGCAGCCGGTCGATGGCGGCCGGCTCGAACAGGCTGGGCGTGCCGCCGCCCAGGAACACGCTGACGACGCGGCGCCCCCACACCAGCGGCAGGCTGGCCTCGAGGTCGGCCACGAGGGCCTCGACGTAGCGGCCCTGCGTGGCCTCGTCGAGCTGCGCCGTGCCGTGGCTGTTGAAGTCGCAGTAGGGGCACTTCTTCAGGCACCAGGGCAGGTGCACGTACAGCGCCAGCGGCGGCGGCGCGGGCAGGCGCAGCGTGCCGGGCCGCAGGAAGTGCCCGGGCGAAAGGTCCGGCGCCAGCCCGGCGGCGTCGGCCACGGCCGGCCGCACCGGCGGCAGGGGCGCCGTCACAGGCCCCAGACCTCGCGCAGCTGCTGCACCAGCAGCGTCATCGCGCGCGCACGGTGGCTGTGGGCGTTCTTGGTCGCGGCGTCGAGCTCGGCCACGGTGCGGTCGAGCTCGGGGATGAACATCAGCGGGTCGTAGCCGAACCCACCCGTGCCCCGGGGCCCGGCCAGGATGTGGCCGGGCCAGCGGCCCACGGCCACCAGCGGCTGCGGGTCGGCGGCATGGCGCACGGCCACCAGGGTGCTGAGGAAGAACGCGCGACGCTGCCCGGGGGCCGGGCTGGCCGCCAGCTCGCGCAGCAGCCGCTCGTTGTTGCGCGCGTCCTGCTCGCGGCGCGTGGCCTCTCGGTCGGCCTGCGGGGCGACGAGACCACCGTAATGCGCCGAGATCACGCCCGGCGCGCCGCCCAGCGCGTCCACGCACACGCCGGAGTCGTCGGCCAGCGCCGCCCCGCCGCTGGCCGCTGCGGCGTGGCGCGCCTTGGCCAGCGCGTTCTCGATGAAGGTGCCGTGCGGCTCGTCGGCCTCGGCGATGCCCAGCGCGCCCTGCGGCACGAGCGTCAGGTCGAGCCCGACGAGCAGGGCCTGCAGCTCCGAGAGCTTCTTGGCGTTGTTCGACGCCAGCACGAGGCGCATCGCACGCTCCGGCTCAGGCCAGGCCCAGGGCCCGGCGCTGCGCCTGGACCAGCTCGGCAATGCCGCGGCCGGCCAGCGCGAGCATCTCGTCCATCTCGGCGCGGCTGAAGGGCACGCCCTCGGCCGTGCCCTGCACCTCGACGAAGCCGCCCGCGCCCGTCATGACCACGTTCATGTCGGTGTCGCAGGCGGCGTCTTCGGTGTACTCCAGGTCGAGCAGTGGCGTGCCCTCGACCATGCCCACCGAGACCGCGGCCACGGCATCGCGCAGCGGGCTGCTGGCGATGCGGCCCTGGCCCAGCAGCCAGCTCACGGCGTCGTGCGCCGCCACCCAGGCGCCGGTGATGGCCGCCGTGCGCGTGCCGCCGTCGGCCTGCAGCACGTCGCAGTCCAGCGAGATCGTGCGCTCGCCCAGGGCCTTCAGGTCGAAGACCGCGCGCAGGCTGCGGCCGATGAGGCGCTGGATCTCCTGCGTGCGGCCGCTCTGCCTGCCCTTGGCCGCCTCGCGGTCGGAACGCGTGTGCGTGGCTCGCGGCAGCATGCCGTACTCGGCGGTGACCCAGCCCTCGCCGCTGCCGCGCTTGTGCGGCGGCACCTTCTCTTCCACCGACGCGGTGCACAGCACGCGGGTGGCGCCGAAGCTCACGAGCACCGAGCCCTCGGCGTGCCTGGTGTAGCCGCGCTCGAGGGTCACGGGGCGCAGGGCGTCGGCGGCGCGGTGAGCGGAACGGATGAAGGTCATGGGCGAACGTGGCAGTGGAGCCCGCCATTGTCGTCCGTCCGACCGGGGCTCCCCTGAAGAGCTGGTCAGCGCTTCCGCGCCGACGAGCGCTGGATCGCTTCGTTGATCTCGCGGATCGAGCGCTCGATCTCCTCGTCGTCGAGTTCGTCGCCACCGCCGCCCTCGCCGCCGAGGCTGGCCTGGATGGTGCTGGCGAACACGTCGTCGGCCAGGGCATCGGTGCTCACGCCGGCAGCGTCGACGTCCTCGGCCGCCTCCCACTCCACGGCCAGCACGGTGACGTTGTCGCTGCGGTCGCCGGCCACGCGCAGCGCGCGCTCCACCAGCTCGGGCACGGCGTCGGAGATGGGGTGCGTGGCCAGGATGTCGGTGATGATGGGATCCGACACGCTGCCCCACAGCCCGTCGGAGCACAGCATGACCTTGTCGCCCGGCCGCACCAGCAGCGGGCCGGCCGTGTCCACCACCGGGCGGCCGGGGCTGCCCAGGCAGGTGAACAGCACGTTGCGGTTCACCTTGTCGGGCAACGGCACCACCTGCGACATCGTGTGCGCCAGCTCGCTGTAGCTGTGGTCGCGCGTGCGCGCCACGAGCTTGTCGCCGCGCACGAGGTACAGGCGCGAATCGCCGCAGTGCGCCCAGTACGCCGCGTTGCCCTGCAGAAGGCAGGCCACGACAGTGGTGCGCGGCGTGTCCATCAGCGCCCGCTCGGTGGCGTAGCGCAGCAGCTGGTGGTGGCCCGCGATGATGGCGTCGTGCAGGAAGCGCAGCGGCTCGGCCACGCGCGGCTTGGCCTCCCGCTGGAAGTGGGCCGACAGCGTCTGCAGCGCCAGCTGCGAGGCCACCTCGCCCTCGGGGTGGCCGCCCATGCCGTCGGCCAGCGCGAACAGGCCCGACTCCCGCGTGTAGCTGTAGCCCATGCGGTCTTCGTTCTTGTCGCGCCCGCCGCGGCGGCTGACCTGGTAGACGGAAAAGCGCATGCGGCCTGCCTGCCGGGGCTCAGGGCTTGGCGCCCGTCTTGATGGTTTCCAGCTGCAGCTTCAGCCGCTCGGAGAAGCTCAGCTTGGTGTAGCGGCGCTCGGTCTCGCGCGCCAGTTCCTTCTGCAGCGCGAACACGCTCTGCGGGCGGCTCAGCGGGTCGAGGCTCATGCACCACTCCGTGACCTCGATGAGGTTGTCGGAGTACACGTTGCGCAGGCGCGAGAGGCTCAGCGCCAGGCGGTCCTTCTCGATGCGCTGCGGCGCGTCGTTCGGCGGGTAGCCCTGCATGCAGGCGTAGATGCACGCGCCGATCGCGTAGATGTCGGTCCAGGGGCCGAGAGAGCCGTCGCGGCGGTACATCTCGGGCGCGGCGAAGCCCGGGGTGTACATCGGCCGTATGAAGTTGCCTTCCTTGCTCAGCACCTCGCGCGCGGCGCCGAAGTCCAGCATCACCGCCTTGTTGTCGTTGGTGATGAAGATGTTGGCCGGCTTGATGTCCAGGTGCAGCATCTTGTGCTGGTGCACGATGCGCAGGCCGCGCAGGATCTCGTCGAACAGGCTGCGGATGGTGCTCTCGCGGAACACCTTGTCGCGCTTCAAGTCGCGCGCGGTGACGATGAAGTCCTGCAGGGTGTCGCCCTGCAGGTAGTTCATCACCATGTAGACGGTCTCGTTCTCGCGGAAGAAGTTCAGCACCGAGACGACGCTCGGGTGACTGATCTGCGCGAGGCTGCGGCCTTCCTCGAAGAAGCTCTTCAGGCCCAGGCGGTACAGCGGCTGCTTGTCGGGCTTGACGCGGGGCGTCAGCTCACCGGCCGAGCGCTCGGCCAGCGAGGCCGGCAGGTATTCCTTCACCGCCACGAGGTTGCGGTTGCCGTCCTCGGCCAGGTAGACCACCCCGAAGCCACCGGCCGCCAGTTTCTTGACGACCGTGTAGCCGCCCACCACGGTGCCCGAAGGCAAAGGCGCAGGCTTGGGCTTGGACGACATAATCGCCGCGGCTTCCTTCAGGGGTGGAATGGATGGCGGTTTATAGCATGACGGGGTATGCGATCGCGGCCTCGGCGGCACCCTCCCGCGAGGCCGAGCCGGGTGCCGTGGTGGCCTCCGTCACGGTGGAGGCGCGCTCCGTCAACGGCCGGTTCCTGGACCTGGCGTTTCGCCTGCCGGACGAGCTGCGCGGCCTGGAGCCGGCACTGCGCGACCGGCTCCAGGCCGCCTTCCGGCGCGGCAAGGTGGAACTGCGCATCGCCACGGCCCGGGAGGGGGATTCGGCGCTGCCGCAGCCCACGCCCAGGCAGCTCGACCACCTGGCCCGGTTGCAGGGCCTGGTCACCGGCCGGCTGCCGCAGGCAAGGCCCCTGTCGGTGAACGAGGCCCTGAACTGGTGCCGCGGCGGCGCCGGGCAGGAGCGGCTGGACGAACCCGCCCTCGAGGCCGCCGCCCGATGCATCGAGGGCCTGCGCGAGGCCCGTGCGCGCGAGGGCGCGCGGCTGGCCGGCGTGTTGATGGAGCGCGTGGCCCGGCTGCGCGAGCTGGCGGCGCAGGCGCGGCCGCTGGTGCCGCAGGTGGTGCAGCGCCAGCAGGCACGCTTCCTGGAACGCTGGAACGAGGCCCTGGCGGCCGCCCCCGGCGGGCAAGCCCTGCCGGCGGAGGCCCTGCACGAACGCGCGATGGCCGAGGCCGTGGCCGTGGCGATCCGCATCGACGTGGCCGAGGAACTGGCCCGGCTGGCCTCGCACCTCGACGAGATCGAGCGCCTGCTGCAGGCCGGCGGCGAGCTCGGCAAGCGGCTGGAGTTCCTGATCCAGGAGCTTCAGCGCGAGGCCAACACCTTCGGCAGCAAGAGCGCCGCGATGGAACTCACGGCGATCGCCGTGGAGATGAAGGTGGCGGTGGAGCAGATGCGGGAGCAGGTGCAGAACATCGAGTGACTCCCGGCGGCGGATTCCCCCTTGGCTATCGCAGCTGGCGCCGGCGCAGCCAGGCCAGGCCCAGCACCCCGGCCAGCAGCAGCGCCGCCGGGGCCGGCTCCGGCACGGGCGCGTAGACGTGCCCGGACGCCGACGCGAGCGTGTAGCCGTCGGGCGCCTGCAGGAACACCTCGGCCGTGTTCATCGCTTCGAACAGCGCCGACGACTGCCCCGTGTACGTGGCGCGCACCGCCTCCGAGCGCGCCTGCAGCGTGGCGCTGATCTGGAACGGGGTGCCGACAGTGACCAGGGTCTGGAACGACTGGGCGTAGAGGAAGGGCACGCCGGCGCCGAGGCTCGCAACGTGCTGCAGGTCGAGCGCGCCGCCGGCAGTGGACGACACGAAGAGCGAGCCGTTGGTGGACGTGCCCACCAAGGGCTGCTCCGGGTCGACGACGAGCGAGGTCACTCCCTCGAACACGACGCTCACGGTCACCGGCACCACGGCACCCGGCGTGCCGCCGCTGAGCGTGATGGTATCCAGGAAGGTGGCGCCCGGGTTGGTGCCGGCCAGGGCGTACTCGCCCGCCCGCGAGCTGATCCGAGGACCCAGGCCGCTGGAGCCCAGGATGGTGCCGCTGGCGCTGGTCGAGGCACGGAGCACGCCGGGGCTGGCCTCGAACGTGGCGGCAGCCCGACCGCTGATGGAGTTTCCGGGTGGGATCAACGCGAGCCGCGTGTCGGAGACGAGCAGCGACGACACGGCAAGCGCCGGCGCGGAGGCGGCTCCGGAGATGAACAGGTAGCCCGTGTCGTTGGTCCGGGCGATGCAACCCGACGGCGACGTCGTCTCGAAGCAGGTCGACACCGATGCATTGGCGGAGACGTAGGGATCGAAATAGACCTGCGCCTGGACGGCCGTCGCGCCGACAAGAGTGCCTGCACCGGCGACCAGGGCCAGGATTCGGTGGCTGCGCTTGGGTTCGTGCATGAAAGCCTCCCGGAGTTGGGGGGTGTCACCCCGCCAGGAAGTGTGAGTCTCGCGGGCGGCGCGGTCCATCATTCGTCCGGGGGGTTTGAGGGCGCGCTGCCGGAGCGCTCCCGTCCCGGCTGCTGCCGCCGCAGCGTCGGCAGCCCCACCCCCGCGGCCTCGAAACCGCCGTCGGCGGCCAGCACCTGGCCGTTGATGTAGCTGGCCTCGTCGCTGCACAGCCAGCACACGGCGGCCGCGATCTCGTCGACCGTGCCGTAGCGGTTGAGCGGGATCACGTCGTGGTAGTCGCTGCGGATGGCCACCGTGTGCACGAGCCTGGCCATGTCGGTGTCGACCGGCCCCGGCGCCACGGCGTTGACGCGGATGCCCCGCGTGCCCAGTTCCACCGCGTGCTGCCGGGTCAGCTGGATCAGCGCCGCCTTGCTGGTGCCGTAGGCCACGCGCAGCGTGCTGGCGCGCAGGCCCGAGATGCTGGCGATGTTGACCACCGCGCCGCCACTGCCGGCCAGCATCAGCGGCGCCGCGGCCTGGGTGCACAGGAAGGCGCCGTGCAGGTTGACGGCGAGCACGCGGCTGAACTCCTCGTGCGTGGTCTGCAGCGTCGGCTTGAACACGGCGATCCCGGCGTTGTTGACGAGGGCGTCCAGCCGCCCGAAGCGTGACTGCACCGCAGCCACGGCGCGCGCCACGTCGGCCTCGACCGAGACATCGCCGCCCAGCGCCAGCACGCGCGCCGGCTCGGCCAGCGCGGCCTCGGTGGCGGTCAGCGTCGCGGTGTCGATGTCCAGCAGCGCCACGGCGTGCCCCTGCCCCAGGAAGCGCCGCGCGATGGCCAGCCCGATGCCGCGGGCACCGCCCGTCACCAGGGCCACCCTGGTCGAAATCCTCGTCATGATCCCTCCTTGGATGCCCGGCGATGATGCCTGCGCGCGCCGGCTGCATGCCTTGGGGGAAAATCCGGCGATGGAAACCCCCGGCAACCTGTTCTGCGTCGCCGCGCCCAGCGGCACCGGCAAGTCCAGCCTCGTGAAGGCGCTGCTGGAGCTCGATTCGCGCCTGGCCGTGTCGGTGTCGCACACCACGCGCCGGCCGCGCGGGCAGGAGCTCGACGGCCGCGAGTACCACTTCATCGACGAGCCCGCGTTCCGCGCGATGGTGGCGCGCGGCGAGTTCTTCGAGTGGGCCGAGGTCCACGGCAACCTCTACGGCACCAGCCGCAAGGCCATCCAGGAGCGGCTCGAGCACGGCGAGGACGTGGTGCTCGAGATCGACTGGCAGGGCGCGCTGCAGATCAAGCAGATCTTCCCGCACGCGGTGCTGATCTTCATCCTGCCGCCGAGCTGGGACGAGTTGATGCAGCGCCTGAACCGCCGCGGCGAGGACACGCCCGAAGTCATCGCCACGCGCATGGCCAACGCGCGCACCGAGGTGGCGCAGGCGCGGCACTTCGACTACGTGATCGTCAACGCGCTATTCGAGACCGCGCTGTTCGACCTGAAGACCGTGGTGCACTCACAGCGCCTGAAGTACGCGGCGCAACGGCGCGCGAAGTCGCAGGTGTTCGCGTCGCTGGGCCTGGGCTGAGCCCGTTCACCCCGCACCCGTGGGGAGTGCGGGTGGCGGCGGCCGGAACGTTTGCCGAACGATCGGCCCGCACAGTGCGGTGCGTCGCGAACAACCGGAGAACCGACGATGAACCCGCACCCTCGCCCCCGACGCCACGCGCCGCGCTTTCTCGCCGCCCTTCTGCTTCCCGCGGCGGTGGCCGCGCAGGCCGTGCCGCTGCAGTGGACGGCGGCGTCCGGCGGCAACGACCACTGGTACGAGTTCGTCAGCGCCCCCAGCATCTTCGCGCCAATCGGCTTCGAGGCCGCGCGCGCGGCGGCACTGACCAGCAGCCACCTCGGGCTGCAGGGCTACCTCGCCACCGTGACCTCGCCCGAGGAGATGACCTTCATCAATGGCGCGTTCAGCTGGCTGATCGGCTTCGGCGGCACCGGCTCGGCCTGGCTGGGCGCCAGCGACGCCGCGGTCGAGGGCGAGTGGCGCTGGCTCGACGGGCCCGAGGCCGGCCAGTTGCTGGGCTACACGAACTGGGGCGGCGGGCAACCGCCCGTCGGCCCGCCCTTCGAAAGCTACGACTACCTCATGCACACCATCTTCGCCGCCGGCGTGCCCGTGACCTATGCCTGGCAGGCGGCGACGCCCAGCGGTGCCTTCGGCTACGTGATCGAGTACGGCACCGGTGCGGTGCCGCCGATCCCCGAGCCGGGCAGCGCAGCGCTGTGGCTGGCCGGGCTGGCGGCCGTCGGTGCGCTGGCGCGGCGGCGCGGCCGCTCAGGCCGAGCCTGGCGACGCCGCGGCGTCGTCCAGCGCCAGCGCGACCGCGGCCGCCAGCGGCAGCGCGGCGCCGTCGTTCCAGCAGCGCTGGCCGGTGCCCCGCCCCAGCTCGCGCCGGCATCGCCGCCGCGCCCTGAGCACGTCGCGGCGGTCCTCGGCGTTGAGGGCGCCGAACTGGCGCCGCCAGAAGCCGTCGGCAAAGCCGAGCAGGTGCGCCGCACGCTCGGGCCGGCCCTGGCGCAGCGCGAGCAGGCCCAGGTTCCACAGGCCGTACAGCGCGTTCTCGGTCTCCAGCCGCTGCCAGGCCTCGGCCAGCCCGGCGCGCGTGGCGGCCTCGGCCTCGGCCAGGCGGCCCAGCGCGTCGAATGCGCTGCCGGTGGCGTTGAGCACGTCGGCGAGCAGGCGGTGGTTGCCGACCGCCGCCGCCTCGGCCGCCAGCGCCTGCAGCAGCGGCAGCGCCTCGTGCGGACGCCCGGCGTGGATGGCGCTGATCGCGAGGTTGTAGCGCAGCGCGCGTGGCAGGTGGCCGGCCTCGGCGCCGCTGCCGGCCAGCAGACGCAGCGCCTGCTGCAGGCACACGTCGCAGGCGTCGGTGTCGCGGTCGGCCTCGTAGGCCAGCGTGGCCTCGAAGCGCAGGCGCTACGCCGCGGCCGGTGCGTCGTCGCCGTCCAGCGTCGCGGCCTGCGCCAAGTGCCGGCGAGCGCGCGCCGCGTCGCCGTCGACGCGCCAGGCCACGCGTGCCAGGCTCAGCGCCGCGGCGGCGCGCGCCGAAGCCGAGGCCAGCGCCGCTCGCGAGTCGGCCAGCCGCGCCGCGTGGCCGCGCGCGGCGTCGCGATCGCCGGCGGCAAAGGCCAGGTCGGCGGCCAGCGCGCGGGCGCGCATCGCGGTGTCGGCGTCGGTGTCGCCATTGGCATCGGCCGCGTCCAGCGCCGCCTGCAGCGCCCGGCGCAGGCTTGCCGGCGGCGTGCGCTCCTGCCAGGCCGGGGCCAGGGCCAGCATCAGCGCCAGCACCTCGGCCGGCGGCGCGCCCGGCGGACCGAGCCCCGCCTCCAGCAGCGGCAGCGCACGGTCGACCTCGGCCAGCGGCCACCGCGGCGCCAGGCCCGGCGCCCAGCGTTGCAGCGCGGCGCGCCAGGCCGCCCGCCCCGCCTCGCGCTGCGCCGGCGTCAGCGGCTCGACGACGAGGTCGCGCACCGGCTCGGGCAGCGTCCACCAGCGGTCGCCGTCGTCGGCGTCCAGCGGCGCCAGCAGGCCGTCGGCGGCGAGTTCGTCCAGCGCCGCCAGCGCCACGTCGGCGGTCGCGCCCGCATGCTGCTGCGCCAGCACGGCCAGCGTGCCGCCAAACGGCGCCGCCACGCACGCCGCCAGCGCCAGCAGCTCGCGCGCAGCCGGGCTCAGCAGCGCCAGGCTGGCGTCGAGACCGGCCTCGATGGAGGCGTGGCGCGGCTCGCCGAGCGCCGCGGCGCCGCGGCGGCCGAGCGCGCGCCATCGTTCGGCGCCGCCACCCTGCAGCAGCGCCGCCAGGCGTTGCGGCGGCAGCGTGCGCACACGCGCGGCGGCAAGTTCCAGCGCCAGCGGCAGACCGCCGAGCTGCCGTGCGATGGCCTCGATGGCCTCGCGCTGCGCCGCCGGCGCCTGGAAGTCGGGGCGCACGTCGCGCGCGCGCTCGATGTACAGCTGCGCCGCTGGCGCCGGGGCCAACGGCGCCACGGCGTGCTCGCGCGCGCCGGCCAGGTCGAGCGCGCGCCGGCTGGTGACGATCAGGCGCAGCCCCGGCAGCCGCTCGAGCAGCGCCGGCGCCAGCGCCAGCCCGGCCGCCGGCAGCTGCTCGGCGTTGTCCAGCACCAGCAGCGCGCGGCGCCCGGCCAGCGCCAGCAGCGCGGCGTCGAGCACGGCCTCGACGGCGGCGTCGCCATCCACGCCCCGGGGCGGTGCCAGCCCAAGCGCATGGCGCAGCCGCTCGGCGGCCGCGGGGCGGTCGAGACAACCCACCCATGAGACGAAGCGGGCGGTGTCCACCGCGCCCTCCTGCAACAGCTGCCGCGCCACGGTGACGGCCAACCGCGTCTTGCCCAGCCCGCCGGGGCCACGCAACACCAGCAGCCGGGTGTGGCCGAGCGCCTCGATGGCGGCCCGCACGGGGGCGTCGCCGCCGATGAGGCCGGTCAGGTAGCGCGGCAGCGGATCGACCGACGGCGCCGCCGCCCGGGGCGGCGGCGCGGCGACGGCCGGCTTGGCCGCCGGCGGCCCCTCGGCGCCGTCCAGGCCGAGGCGCTCGGCCAGGGCCTCGAACCGGCGCCGCTGCTGCAGAACCCACTCGTCGTAGTCGCCCGGCAGCAGCTCGCCGCCGTAGCAGGCGGCGGCGGCGGCCATATCGCCGGCGCGCGCGGCCCGCGCGAAGCGCAGCGCGTCGCAGTCCAGCGCCCCGGGGGCCAGGCGCAACAGGCGGCGGTCGGCGGCGATCACCGCCACCGGGTCGCCCCCGGCCGGCGGGCGCTCCAGC
Organism: Betaproteobacteria bacterium; assembly: GCA_046341655.1. Lineage (GTDB taxonomy): Bacteria > Pseudomonadota > Gammaproteobacteria > Burkholderiales > Burkholderiaceae_C > Rubrivivax. Next base: position 29,296 of record JBKDQY010000074.1, read on the forward strand.
GTGGACTTCAGCGTGCTCAGCGTCTGACGCAGCCGCGCCATCGCGGTGGCGGCATCGACCTCGGGCCAGAGCCAGGCGGCCAGTTCCTCACGCGCATGCGCGCGCTCCGGCTGCAGCGCCAGGCGCGCCAGCAACAGCCGCGCCGCGCGGCTGTGCAGCCGCTCCAGGCGGATGCCGGCCCGTTCGAGGCCGAAGCCACCCAGCAGGCGCAGGCGCCAGGGCTCGGACGGGGCGGCGGCAGGCATCGGCGGCTTCGGGCAAGGCAGGATCGCCCGCCATCATCGCTGCGGCCGGTGTCGACGGCGCGGCACGACCACGCCCGCTACAATGCGCGGTTCACGCCCAGCGAACGCGCGTCCCGTGCGATTGCCGGCCCTCTGCCTGCCCCTTCCGGACGAACCCATGGCCCGCATCACCGTCGAAGACTGCCTGGACAAGATCCCCAACCGTTTCCAGCTCGTGCTGGCGGCCACCTACCGTGCGCGCATGCTGAGCCAGGGCCACGCGCCCCGGATCGAGACCAAGAACAAGCCCGGCGTGACCGCGCTGCGCGAGATCGCCGCCGGCGAGGTGGGCATCGAGATGCTGCGCAAGGTGCCGGTCTGAGGTCTTCGCCAGCCTGAAGCCGAGGGCGCCTGCGGGGCGCCCTCGTCGTTTCGGGGCCTGCCTTGGGCGCGGGTGATCTTCCGCGCTAAATTCCGGGCATGAGCCTGCGCTCTCTCGCCGCCGAACTGCTGCCCGCCGCGCTGCAGGGGCTGCAGCGTGCGCCGCTGGCGCCGGCCGACCTGGCGCCGGGCCCGGAGGCCAGCAGCTTCGCTGCGCTGCAGGCCAAGCTGGGCTACCTGGGCAAGGCCGAGCTCAAGCAGGTGCGCGAGGCCTACAAGTTCGCCGACGAGGCCCACCTGGGCCAGTTCCGGGCCACCGGCCAGCCCTACATCACGCACCCCATCGCGGTGGCCGGGCTGTGCGCCGACTGGAAGCTCGACGCGCAGGCCATCATGGCGGCGCTGATGCACGACACCATCGAGGACCAGGGCGTCACCAAGGCCGAGCTGATCGAGAAGTTCGGTGCCCCCACGGCCGAGCTGGTGGACGGCCTGACCAAGCTCGACAAGCTGCAGTTCAACACCCGCGAGGAGGGCCAGGCCGAGAGTTTCCGCAAGATGCTGCTGGCGATGGCGCGCGACGTGCGCGTCATCCTCGTCAAGCTGGCCGACCGGCTGCACAACATGCGCACCATGCAGGCCATGGCCCCGGCCAAGCGCCAACGCATCGCGCGCGAGACGCTCGACATCTACGCGCCGATCGCGCACCGCCTGGGCCTGAACGCGATGTACCGCGAGCTGCAGGAGCTGTGCTTCGAGATGCTGTACCCGTGGCGGCATGCGGCGCTGTCCAAGGCCGTCAAGCGAGCGCGCGGCAACCGCCGCGACATCGTCGAGCGGGTGCAGCGCGACGTGGAGAAGGCCTTCGCCCAGCACAAGCTGAAGATCCAGGTCTCGGGCCGCGAAAAGACCGTCTACAGCATCTACCGCAAGATGCGCGAGAAGCACGCCGGCTTCGCGCAGGTCTCCGACATCTTCGGCTTCCGCATCGTCGTGCCCACGCTGACCGACTGCTACGTGGCCCTGGGCGTGCTGCACCAGCTGTACAAGCCGGTGCCCGGGCGCTTCAAGGACTACATCGCCATCCCCAAGGCCAACGGCTACCAGAGCCTGCACACCACCCTGGTGAGCCCGCTGGGCACGGCGGTGGAGTTCCAGATGCGCACCGAGGCCATGCACGCCGTGGCCGAGGCCGGCGTGGCCGCGCACTGGCTGTACAAGGTGGGCGACACCAAGGGCGACAAGGCCGGCGCCGGCCCCGACAGCCGGCTGTCGAGCATGTGGCTGCAGAGCCTGCTCGACATCCAGGACGAGACGCGCGACGCCGCCGAGTTCCTGGAGCACGTGAAGATCGACCTCTACCCCGACGCGGTCTACGTCTTCACGCCGCGCAGCAAGATCCTGGCGCTGCCGCGCGGCGCCACGCCGGTGGACTTCGCCTACGCCATCCACTCCGACGTCGGCGACCACACCGTGGCCGCCAAGGTCAACGGCGAGACCGCCGCCCTGCGCACCGAGCTCAAGAGCGGCGACGTGGTGGAGATCATCACCGCGCCGGGCGCCAAGCCCAACCCGGCGTGGCTGGCCAGGGTGCGCACGGGCCGCGCGCGCAGCAAGATCCGCCACTACCTCAAGACGCTGGAGAGCGACGAGTCGCGCGCGCGCGGCGAGAAGCTGCTGGGCCAGGCGCTGCGCGCCGAGGGCCTGCAGCTGCCCAGCGCCGACCCCAGCGACGAGACCGCCGCCGCACTGTGGCAGCAACTGGCGCGCTGGGGCGGCACCCGCAACCGCGGCGAACTGCTCGTCGACGTGGGCCTGGGCCGCAAGATCGCGGTCATCGTGGCCAAGCGGCTGGCGCAGTTCATGGCCGAAGCCGGCATCAAGCCCGACGCCGTGACGCTGAGCCTTACTCGCTTCGCCACCGACGAGGCGCCGGCGCAGGGCGTGGTGTTCGTCGATGGCAGCGAAGGCAATTCCATCCAGTTCGCGGCCTGCTGCCGGCCGATCCCGGGCGATCCCGTCGTGGGCTATCTGGGCCGTGGCGAAGGGCTGCTGGTGCACACGGCCGACTGCTCCACGGGCCGGCGCCTGTACGAGCGCGACAGCGAGCGCTGGATGCAGGTGGAGTGGGCCGAGGAACTGGTGCGCGCCTTCGACACCAGCCTGCACGTGCTGGTGAGGAACGGCAAGGGCGTGCTGGCGCAGGTGGCGCAGGCCGTCAGCAGCGCCGAGGCCGACATCGTGCACATCGACATGGACCCCGAGCCCGCCGAGGAACAGATCGAGTTGCGGCTCATCGTCAGCGTGCGCGACCGCGTGCACCTGGCCGACGTGCTGCGCACGCTGCGGCGCTCGCCGGTGGTCAGCCGCGTCTCGCGCTACCGCCAGGGCTGACCGCGCTCAGGCGCCCGGCGCCGGGTAGTCCACCTTCAGCACCTCGATCGTCTCGCGCCCGCCGGGCGTGAGCAACTGAACCTCGTCGCCCTCACGCGCCTTGATCAGCGCCCGGGCGATGGGCGCGATCCAGCTCACCTCGCCCTTCAGGCTGTCGGCCTCGTCGATGCCCTTGATCGTGATGGTGCGCTCCTCGCCGCGCGCGGTGGCGTAGGTGACGGTGGCGCCGAAGAAGACCTGGTCGCTGCCATGGTGCAGGCTGGGGTCCGCCACCTCGGCGATGTCCAGCCGCTTGGTGAGGAAGCGGATCCGGCGGTCGATCTCGCGCAGGCGCTTCTTGCCGTAGAGGTAGTCGCCGTTCTCGCTGCGGTCGCCGTTCTTCGCGGCCCAGGACACGACCTCCACCACCTTGGGGCGCTCGCGCTCGACGAGCTCCACGAGTTCGTGGCGCAGCCGCGCGTAGCCCTGCGGCGTGAGGTAGTTGCGGGCGCCCTGAGGCAGCGGCGGCAAGCCGGCGGCTTCGTCGTCGTCCTCGTCGCCGCTGGGCTCCTTGACGAAGGCCTTGTTCACGGACGCCGGCCGTGCGGGCGCTCAGCGCACGGTGTTGAAAGTCATCAGCGCGGCGCCGAACTCGTCGCCGCACTCGGCCACTCCCGCCGGGCACCTGGGCACCCCTGCCAGGATCGAGCCCTGACCCTTCCAGCCCTGCAGCAGCTGCGTGGCCGCGTCGCCGCTGGCGAACCCCTTCACCCGACCGGCGGGCTTGGGCGCCATGGCCGCGAAGTCGCGCGGCAGCGCCGACACCATCACCAGCAGGCGGCCAGCGCCCAGCGGCGGGGCCGCGTCGAGCACGAAGCGGTCGCTCGTGGGGAAGCTGTAGGTCTGGCCCTTCTTCACCTGCACGCTGGTGGAGTGCGTGTTGGGCACCAGCAGCGCCAGCGAGCCGTCGGCGCTCTCGCCGATCACGTACAGGTGCCCGTCGCGCTCGGTGGTGACCTTGAAGCGCACCTGATCCTTGGCTGACACGCTGAGTTCGGCCTTGGCGGCCTCGGCCCTGAGGCCGAAGCTGGCCGACTGCGCCTGCAGGATGCGCTGGAACTCGATCGCCGCGTCGAAACGGGGGGCCGGGGCGGGGGGCGGCGGGGGCGCCACGGGCGCCGGGACTGGCGCCACCGCCACCGGGGCAGGGGCCGGTGTCGGGGCCGGCTTGGACATCATCGTCCAGGCGCCGAAGCCTGCCGCAGCCACCACCACGGCGCCGATGCCGATGCCGACCGCGGCGCCGTTGCCCTTTTTCGCGGGCGCCGCCACCGCAGCCGCCGCGGGCGCGGGCGCCGACGGCGGCTGCATCAGCGTCTGCGGAAAGGCGGCCGGTGGCGCGGGCAGGACGGCGGGCGTGGCGGCCGGGGCACGGGCGGCCGGCGGCGGCACCAGAACCGTGGGCTCGTTGCTGGTGGTGGCCGGCGGCGGTGCGCTGCGGATGATCGTCGGCGCGCTGCCGTCCAGGCCCATCTGCTCGCGGAACTGCACCACGCTCTGCGTGCGCATCTCGGGCCGCACGGCCAGCGCGTGGTCGACCGCAGACAGGAAACCCGCGCTGTAGCGGCCCGCCGCCGCCTGGGCGAGGGGCTGGTAGGTGTCGTTGAGCAGGCGGCCCACGCTCGGCGGCGGCGTGCGGCCCGTGATGGCGTAGTGCACCACCGCGGCCAGAGCGTACACGTCGGTCCAGGCGCCCTGCTTCATGCCCGGGATCTCGGCGTACTGCTCCACCGGCGCGTAGCCGGGCTTGAGGATGACGGTCAGCGCCTGCGTCATGTCGCCGATCACGCGGCGTGCGGCGCCGAAGTCCAGCAGCAGCGGCCGGCCGGTGTCGGCCAGCATCATCACGTTGTCGGGCGCGATGTCGCGGTGGTAGCAGTTCTGCGCGTGGATGACCTGCAACGCCTCGGTCAGCGGCTGCAGCAGCGTGCGCAGCCAGTCCTCGGAAGGCGCGCCCGGCAGCGCGCGCAGCGCGTCGCGCAGGTTCTTGCCCTCGTAGAACGGCATCACCATGTAGGCGGTGCCGTTCTGCTCCCAGAACCGGTAGACCTTGACGAGCGACGGATGGTCGAAACTGGCCAGCAGCTGCGCTTCGTTGATGAAGCTTTTCATGCCGGCGTCGAAGGTCTCGCGGTAGCGCTCGCTCTTGACCTGCACCTGGCTGGTGTCGTCGCGCGCGGCCAGCGAGCTGGGCATGTACTCCTTCAGCGCCACGCGGCGCTTGAGCATGGTGTCCATCGCCAGGTAGACGATGCCGAAGCCACCCTCGCCGACCAGCCGGGTGATCTCGAACTCGTGCAGGCGCGTGCCGACAGGCAGCCCGTTGCCCATGTCGGGCGCTGCAGGCTTGGGCGGCGGCGCGTGGACCTCGGTCTTGCCGAAGCCCAGGTCGATGTCCGTCGACGGGCCCGGGGGCGGCGAGGTGATTTCCGTGCGGTCGTGTTCGGGCGCGTCGGGCGTCATGGGCGGCGGCGGTGAAGCGCGAGGAGCGCATTGTCGCAGCGCGGCCGCCGTTCGGCGGCCGGTCAGGGCAGGCGGCCGTCGGGCAGCAGCACGCGGTCGGCCGCCCGGAAGCGCGCCGCGAATGCCCGCGCGGGTTCTTCCGTGGCGGGGCTGTCGATGAGTTCGGCGATGGTGTCGCTGCGCCGCCACTGCAGGTGGCGCTCCACGTAGTCGGCGTTGTAGGCATCGACGGCGCGCTGGTAGCCGTGCATCTCGCAAGCCACCCACAATGTGCAGGCCAGCAACGCGGCCAGGCCGGTGTCGGCGGGCACCCAGCCGATGACGATGCCCGTGAACACCAGCAACACGATCAGCGGCGCCAGCCCCACGGCCAGCGAGGTGCGGCGATGGCTCGGGGGCTCGTAAGCGGGCAGGAAAGGCGGCATGAGGGCCTCGGGCGTGTTTCCATCCGGAGGTATACCGTTGTTTGTCCTGGACAAAAACCAGAAAAACCCCCGAATCGCGGGCCAGACGACCGCTTTGCCCATGAATGAGCCACGACGCCCGGGGCCCGGGCGGGCGCGCCACCCGGCCCTGGCGCTCAGGGGTGATAGCGTCCGGACCGGTGCGGGTCCAAGCGCACCGGTTCGCACTCCCGATCACCCTTGACCACGCCCATCACCCCGCACTCCTCAGGCTGGCGCCACGGCCTGCAGGTCTTCGAGCGCGGCTGGCTCTCGTCGAACAACGTGCTGCTGCACGGCGAGGCCGGCGAGGGCGCCGTGCTGGTGGACGCCAGCCACACCCTGCACGCCGGGCAGACGGTGGCGATGGTGCACGCCGCGCTGGGGGCCGAGCGGCTGGACCGCGTCGTCAACACGCACCTCCACTCCGACCACTGCGGCGGCAACGCGGCGCTGAAGCGCGCCTTCGGCTGCCGCCTCGGCATCCCGCCCGGGCTGCACGATGCCGCGCAGGCCTGGGACGCGCACGCGCTCAGCCACGGGAGCACCGGCCAGACCTGCGAACGTTTCGCGCCCGACGGCATGCTCGCGCCCGGCGAGGTGCTGGCCGTCGGCGGGCGACGCTGGCTGGCGCTGCGCGCCCCCGGGCACGACCCGCATTCGCTGATGCTGTTCGACGAGCGCGAGGGCGTGCTGATCAGCGCCGACGCGCTGTGGGGCAACGGCTTCGGCGTCGTGTTCCCCGAGCTCGACGGCGAACCGGGCTTCGACGACGTCGCCGCGGTGCTGGATCTGATCGGGCGGCTGGCGCCCCGCCACGTGATCCCCGGCCACGGCGCGCCCTTCGACGACGTGGCGGAGGCGCTGGCCCGGGCACGGCGTCGACTGGCCGGCTTCCGCGCCGACCCCGTCCGCCACCTGCAGCACGGCGCGCGCGTGCTCCTGAAGTACCACCTGATGGAGGTGCGCGAGCAGGACGACGCGGCCCTGCGCGGCTGGATAGCCGCGACGCCGCTGCTGGGCCAGGTGTGGCAGCGCCTGGGCTGCCCGGAAGGCGCCGTGGCCGCCTGGGGCGAACGCGTGGTTCAGTCGCTGGTCGACAGCGGCGCGCTGGTGCGGCGAGGCCACTTGGTGGCCGACGCCTGAAGTGCGCCCGGCGCGCACTACACTGCCGCGCCTTCACGCCCCCACAGGAGTCCCACGGTGTTCAGCCACGTCATGCTCGGAACCAGCGACATCGAGCGGTCCAAGCGCTTCTACGACGCCGTGCTCGCCGAGCTCGGTGCCGGCGGCGCGGTCGCGAACACGAACGGCACCGGGCAGCGCCGGCTGTTCTACCGGCACGACGGCGTCACGTTCTGCCTGACCGAACCCATCGACGGGCAACCCGCCACGGTCGGCAACGGCAGCACCCTCGGCTTCAAGTGCGGCTCACCCGAGCAGGTGCAGCGCTTCCACGACTCCGCGGTCGCCCACGGGGGCACCTCCATCGAGGAGCCTCCCGGCCCTCGCCACGGACCGTCGGGCGTGCTGCACCTCGCCTACGTGCGCGACCCCGACGGCCACAAGCTGTGCGCGCTGTACCGCCCCAAGGCCTGAGCAGAAGGGCGCCGGGGGACGGCGGCGCGCAGGCGCCGTCTCGCTACATCAGCACGATGTCGTAGTTCTCCGGGTTCATGCCCGCCTCCGCGCTCAGCGAGATCGGCTTGCCGATGAATTCGCTGAGCCCCGCCAGGTGCACGCTCTCCTCGTCGAGCAGCATCTCCACCACCGCCGCGCTGGCCACCACCCGGAACTC
>JBKDQY010000075.1:0-4377 GCA_046341655.1 Betaproteobacteria bacterium
CACGACGGGCTCGGCGTCGTCCTCCTCGGCGAAGGTGACGAACAGGCGGTCCCAGACGACGAGGATGCCGCCGTAGGTCCTGTCCAGTTAGCGCCCGTTCACGGCGTGGTGCACGCGGTGGTTGCTGGGGCTGACGAACCAGCGGTCGAACCAGCCCAGCCGGCCCACCTGCTGCGTGTGCACCCAGAACTGGTAGAGCAGGTCGATCAGCGCCACGGTGGCAAACACCACGGGCGGCACGCCGGCCACCGCCAGCGGCAGGTAGAACACCCAGCCGAGCAGGAAGCCGCTGCTGGTCTGGCGCAGCGCGGTGCCGAGGTTGTAGTCCTCGCTCTGGTGGTGCACCACGTGCGCGGCCCAGAACACCGCCACGCGGTGGGCGGCGCGGTGGTGCCCGTAGTAGCAGAGGTCGTAGGCCAGCAGCGCGCCCAGCCACACCCAGGGCGAATCCACCGGCAGCTGCCACACCGCCACGTGCTCGAACAGCAGCACGTAGATGCCGATGCGCAGCAGCCGCCCGAAGACCCCGGTGACCTGGCTCATCACGCCCAGGCCAATGCTGGTGAGGGTGTCGGCCAGGCGGTAGGTGTTGCGGCCGCGCGCCAGGCCCACCGCGAACTCCAGCGCGATGAGCAGCAGGAACACGGGCGTGGCGAGCACGATGATCTGGGCGCCGGTCATGGGGCGGCAGCGTACGGCCTACGATGCGGGCATGGCAACGGCACAGACCCAACCCCTCCCCGGCGGCGCGCGGCGCCGCCTGCTCGTCACCGGCGCCGGCCGCGGCATCGGCGCCGCCGTGGCCGTGATGGCCGCGCGGCGCGGCTGGGACGTCGCCCTCAACTACGCCCGCGACGCCACGGCCGCCGGGCGCACCGCCGACGCGGTGCGCGCCGCCGGTGGCCAGGCGCTGCTGCTGCCGGCCGACGTGGCCGACGATGCCGCGGTGGTGGCGATGTTCGCCGCGCTCGACGCCGCCTGGGGCGGCCTCGACGGGCTCGTCAACAACGCCGGCGTGGTCGACGTGGCGCAGCGCGTGGACGAGTACAGCGCCGAGCGCGTGCAGCGCATGTTCGCGATCAACGTGTTCGGCAGCTTCTCGTGCGCGCGCGAGGCCGTGCGCCGCATGAGCACGAGCCACGGCGGGCGCGGCGGCGCCATCGTCAACATCGGCTCGGTGGCCAGCAAGCTGGGCTCGGCCGGGCAGTACGTGGACTACGCTGCGGCCAAGGGCGCCATCGACGTCTTCACGGTGGGCCTCAGCCGCGAGGTGGCGGCCGAGGGCGTGCGCGTCAACGCCGTGCGCCCCGGCATCACCGACACCGAGATCCACGCCAGCGGCGGCCAGCCCGACCGCGCCTGGCGCCTGGCGCCACAGATCCCGATGCAGCGGCCGGGCACGGCCGACGAGGTCGCCGAGGCCGTGCTGTGGCTGCTGTCGGACGCGGCGGCCTACACCACGGGCGCGCTGCTGGACGTGACCGGCGGGCGCTGAGCGGCGCTGAAGGCCCGGCGCGCCCCGTCAGGCCTTCGCGTAGCCCTCGAGCACCGCCAGCAGTGCCTTCGCGGCCGTCGCCTCGGCGCCGCGGGTGTGCTCCGCGTGGGCGCCCAGCACGAGATCGGCGTGCTCGGCCACCGAGCCCCACATGCGCACCGATTTCACACGGTCGGCCAGCGCGGCGAAGCGCGCCTGCAGGCCCGCCTGCTCGGCCGCCAGGCGGCCGCCGGCCAGGGCTCGCAGCAGGTCGAGCTCGATCAGCGCCGCGTGGGCCCAGAAATCCGGCTCGTGGGCGATGCGGGCGTGCACGCTGCGCGTCACCGCCGCCACGTCGGCGGCGTCGAAGGCGAACCCGCCCGTGCCTGTGCCCAGCACCACCTCCAGCGCCATGCGGTTGAGCGCGGGGTAGAACAGCTGCGGGTCCTGCCGCGCGGCGGCCAGCGCCTCGGCGCCGCGGTAGGCCTCGGCGGCGCTGGCGAAGGCCGCGCGCGCGGCCGCCGACTGGCCGGCCTGCCGGTGGATCAGCCCCAGCCGCTTGTGGGCCGAGCCGACCAGCGACCCGCGCTCCACGCTGGGCTGCAGCGCCGCCAGCACCGCCAGCCGCTCGGCGGCGTCCTGCACCTCGGCGCGTGCGTGCTCCCACCCGGTGCTGCCCGGCTTCGCGGCCCGGCAGCGCTGCCAGCCGCGTCGGGCGCGCAGGTTGTGCAGATGTTCCTGCGTCTTCAGCGTCGCGCTGCCGTCGGCGGCGAGCTGCGCGCGCTCGAACCAGGCGATGGCGGCGTCGATGTCGCCGGCCTCGCGATAGGCCACGGCGAAGGCCTCGGCCACCGCGCCCATGTCGCCCCACAGCGCGCCGAATCGGCCCTCCAGGTGGCGCACGCGCTCGAGCTGCTCTGTGCGGTCGGCGCCCATCCACTGCACGCGCACCGCCTGCTCCTCCAGCGCCAGTGCCAGGCCCAGCGGCGAGGCGATGCCCTGGAACTCCTCGCGCGGCGGCAGCGGCGCCACCACGTCCTCGTCGGCGTTGCGGCGGTACACCCAGTTCGGGTCGCCGTAGGCCTGGTAGGCGGCCCAGCTGTTGTCGGACCGGTCGGCGTTCCACGCCGCCTCGCGCGCGGCGGCCACGGCTAGCACGAAGGGCCGGCGGCGCAGGATCTCGCGGTAGAAGGTCTCGGCGAACACCTTCGCCGGCAGGTCGGCCACGGCCCAACCGGCCGCGATGACGCAGCGTACGCCGATCTCGATCAGCGAGTCGGCCACGCCCGCGGCGAAGGCGGCGCGGTCGAAGCGGCGCTGCGCCAGCGTGCCGCCGGCGTCGCGCCCGGCCAGGTGGCAGCAGTTCACGAACACCAGCTCCGGCACGGTGCGCATGGCGCGGATCTCGCTGGGGCCCAGGAAGCTGCCGTCCGACAGCACGACGCCGCCCGTGCGCTTGAGCGCGCCCTGCGCGTCGCGCTCCACCGGCTCGCCGTGCCCGGCCACGTGGACGATGCGGTAGCGGCGCTCGAACAGGGCGTTGATCACCGCCGTGGCGTCGGCGCCGGGCGGCACCGCCATCACGCGCGCCGCGCCGACGCCGCCGGTGCCGCTGAAGGCCGTCGCCACCGCCAGGGCTTCGTCGCGGGCGCCGGGCAGCGGCGGGTAGATCGCGGGGTCGCAGGCCGGCTCGCCGATGACGAGCACCGCGTCGTCGGGCTGCGCGTCCTGCACGTGCTGGCGGAAGCTGTCGGTGCGCAGCTTGCGCAGCAGCGCGGTGCGGATGGCCCAGGGGCGCTCGTCGTCGGCGGCGCTGCGGCCGCGCGTGCCGGGGGCGGGCGAGGTGTCGAGCAGTTCCCAGGGGATGGGCGCGGTCGCGTCGTCCAGCTCCAGCAGCAGGCGCTCGCGGCCGCCCAGCAAGGGCTCCACCTCGGGCGGCACCAGCAGCTGCAGCAGCGTGCGGCCGAGGCGCGGGTCGTCGTTGGCCTCGCTGGCGGCCTTGCGCACCAGCCCGCGGATCAGCGTGCCCTGGGTGCTGACGGCGCGCACCTCGGTGCGTGCGCGCCGCGTGTCCAGCGCGAAGGTGATCACGCCGTCGGCCCCAGAGGTGGCGGAGATGAAGTCGTAGCTCGCGCCGCGGTAGCCGCTGTCGACCTGCCGGCGCAGCGCGCCCACGCCGCTGGCGATGGTCGTCGCGATCTCGAACAGCCCGCGCGCCGATTCCGCCAGCACCTGCAGGCCGTTCCAGGCGTCGGACGCGCGCTCCAGGTACAGCTCCACCAGCGTCAGCGTGCTCACGCGCGGCCAGCCGGCGCGCGCCACCGCGGCCAGCCGCTCGTTGGCCTGCTGCACGCCGGTGGCGATGGCGCGCGCGGCGCCGGCCGGCGTCATGCCGGCGCCGCCGCTGCCCATCAGCGTGGCGCTCAGCTCCAGCGTCACGCCGGCGCCCTCGGCGCTCTGCGCGATGCGCTGCACCCAGGCGATGGTGCCCTGGCGCACGGTCTCGGCCAGCGTCGCCTCGGTCAGCTTGCCTTCCTCGCCCAGGCCCACCACGAGCACGCGCTGCGGCTGCGGCAGCCGCCAGGGGTTGTCGGGGTTGACGCGGGTGTTGACGAAGAGCTGGTGGCTGCCGACGGCATCGGGGTACAGGCCGGCGTCGAGCGAGTCGCGCATCGCGTTGCCGACCAGCCGGTTGACCACGGCCTCGCTGCCGGTCAGGCTGAGCGAGCTCGAGTGCCCCACCATCAGCGTGCTGCGCACGAAGCCCAGGTTGCCGTTGAGCAGCTGCACCTTCAGCGGCGTGGCAGCGGCCTGCAGCGGCGCGTGCGCGCCGCCGCCGCTGGCGAAGACCTGGCTCTGCAGCGACGCCGGCCGCGCCGCGCGCCGCCCGCGCGAGGGGCGGC
>JBKDQY010000076.1:0-3141 GCA_046341655.1 Betaproteobacteria bacterium
CCTGCTGACGCGCGCCGACCCCGCTCCGGGCGGCATCGCGGCCTACTTCGCGGCCGGCGTGCACTCGCTCAAGGGCGAGCCGCACGTCATCGACGTGCGCAACTTCGGCCTCGTCGGCGGCATCGAGCTGCAGGCCATCGCTGGCGAGCCGACCAAGCGCGCGTTCTCGGTGTTCCTCGACTGCTGGGAGCAGGGCCTGATGATCCGCACCACGGGCGACACCATCGCGCTGTCGCCGCCGCTGATCATCGAGCGCACGCACGTCGACCGCATCGTCGAGACCATTCGCGCCGCGCTGCGCCGGGCGGCCTGAACGGGCCCGCCGCCTAGCCGCGACCGCAGGACTGCCGCGCCGCTGCATGCCACTGCTGGACACCGACCAGGCCCTCACGCGCAATTCCTACTACGCGGCGACCGCGCCGCAGGCCGCGGCCTTTCCGCCGCTGCTGGGCGAGGCCCGCTGCGACGTGGCCGTGGTGGGCGGCGGCCTCGCCGGCCTGAGCGCGGCCCTGGACCTGCGGCGGCGCGGCTTCGACGTCGTGCTGCTGGAGTCGCGCGAGATCGGCTTCGGCGCCAGCGGCCGCAACGGCGGCCAGGCCATCCACGGCCTGGCCTGCGATCAGGACGTCATCGAGCAGCAGCTGGGCCTGGACGAGGCGCGCCGCGTGTGGGCCATGTCCATCGAGGCGCTGGACCTGCTGCGCGGGCGCATCGCCGAGCACGGCATCGCCTGCGACTGGCAGGACGGCTACCTGGGCGTGGCGACGACGCCGCGCAAGGCCGCCGCGCTGCACGCGCAGGCCGAGCGGCTGGGCCAGGTCTACGACTACCCGGTGAACCGCATCGCCGCGTCGGACCTGGGCCGGTGGATCGCCAGCCCGCGCTACTGCGGCGCTGTGCACGACCCCCGCTCCGGCCACCTGCACCCGCTGAAGTACACGCGCGGCCTGGCCGCCGCCGCGGCGCGCGCCGGCGTGCGCCTGCACGAGGGCACGCAGGCCGGCGCCCTGGTTCACGGCGAGCATCCGGTGCTGCGCACCACCAGCGCGCAGGGCGCGGGCACGCTGCGCGCGCGCCAGGTGCTGCTGGCCGGCAACGTCTACCTGCACGGCGCGGCGCCGCCGCTGGCGCCTGCGCTCGCGGCCCGCGTCATGCCCGTCGGCACCTACCTCGCCTGCACCGAGGTGCTGCCGCGCGCCACGGCCGACGCGCTGATCCCCGACCGCAGCGCCGTCTGCGACACCAACTTCGTGCTCGACTACTTCCGCACCACGGCCGACCACCGCATGCTCTACGGCGGCCGCGTGAGCTACAGCACCGTCACGCCGGCGCGGCTGGCCGACAGCCTTCGCCAGCGCATGGTGGGCACCTTCCCGCAGCTGGCCGGCGCGAAGGTGGAGTACGCCTGGGGCGGCTTCGTCGACATCTCGATGAACCGCGCGCCCGACTTCGGCCGCCTGCCGCCCGCCAACCCGGGCGGGTCGGCCAACGTGTACTACCTGCAGGGCTTCAGCGGCCACGGTCTCGCGCTGACCGGCCTGGCCGGTCGCCTGGTGGCCGAGGCCATGGGCGGCGACAGCTCGCGCTTCGACGTCTTCGCGCGGCTGAAGCACCGGCCCTTCCCGGGCGGCCCCTGGCTGCGCACCCCCGCGCTGGTGCTGGGCATGGCCTGGTACCGGCTGCGCGATATGCTCGGCTGAAAGGTCTGCCGTGCATTCATCGCCCCACGCCCCGCCGCCGCTGGTGCTGGTCAGCAGCTGCAACAAGGTGCTGGCCGGCCACCCCTCGCACACCGTGGGCCGCAAGTACGTCGATGCGGTGCGGCTGGCCGGCGCGCTGCCGCTGATCGCGCCGCCGTTCGACGAAGCGCAGCTGCCGGGCCTGCTCGACCAGGTGCACGGCCTGCTGCTCACGGGCTCGCCCAGCAACGTGCACCCGGTCCACTTCGGCGAGGACGTTCACGACGAGAGCCTGCCGCTGGACCCCGAGCGCGACGCCTGGACGCTGCCGCTGGCGCGGCTGGCGCTGGCGCGCGGCCTGCCGCTGCTGGCCATCTGCCGCGGCGCGCAGGAGGTGAACGTGGCTCTCGGCGGCACGCTGCACCAGGCGGTGCAGGAGGTGCCGGGCTACGACGACCACCGCGGCGCCAGCGGCCGCGGAGACGGCCCGTCGGTCGAGGAGGTCTACGCGCCCGCCCACGACGTGGTCGTGGAGCCCGAGGGCCTGCTGGCGCGGCTGCTGCCCGACGGCAGCTTCACCGTCAACTCCATCCACGGCCAGGGCGTGAACCGCCTGGCGCCGGGGCTGCGCGTCGAGGCGCGCGCGCCCGACGGCTTCGTCGAGGCCTTCACGCAGCCCTCGGCGCCGGGCTTCAACCTGTGCGTGCAGTGGCACCCCGAGTGGCAGGCCGCAGCCAACCCGCAGTCGATGCGCATCCTGCGCGCCTTCGGCGACGCCGTGCACATGTACCGCGACCGCGTGCGCGGCCCCTTGCCTCGGCGCGAGCCCGCCCCGGCCCGCTAGAACCCCGCCGCGCGATCGGGCCCCGCGGCACAGCCGATTTCCAGGTGCCCCATGTCGTCCAAACCCCATTTCACGTTCGCCGACCTCGAGCAGTGGCTCGACGAGAACCGCGTCACCGAGATCGAGTGCCTCGTGCCCGACCTCACCGGCGTGGCCCGCGGCAAGATCCTGCCGCGCCAGAAGTTCACCGAAGACCGCGGCATGCGGCTGCCCGAGGCCGTGGTGGCCATGGGCGTGACGGGCGAGTTCCCCGAGGAGGGGCCGTACTACGACGTCATCACCCCCACCGACCGCGACATGCACCTGCGCCCCGACCCGAGCACGGTGCGCATCGTGCCCTGGGCCACGGACCCCACGGCGCAGGTGATCCATGACTGCTACGACCGCCAGGGCCGCCTGGTGCCCTTCGCGCCGCGCAGCGTGCTGCGCCACGTGTGCGACCTGTTCGACGCCAAGGGCTGGGCGCCCGTGGTGGCCCCCGAGCTCGAGTTCTACCTGGTCGCCCGCAACACCGACCCCGACGTGCCGCTGAAGCCGCCCGTGGGCCGCAGCGGCCGCAGCGAGACCAGCCGGCAGGCCTACAGCATCGACGCCGTCAACGAGTTCGACCCGCTGTTC
>JBKDQY010000077.1:0-3258 GCA_046341655.1 Betaproteobacteria bacterium
AGCGCGATCGTGCGCTCGGCGCTCTTCTTCTCGAGCAGCCGCTCCCAGGCCATGTCGCGGTTGCGGCTGACCGGCGCGTCGCGCCGCAGGCCCTTGAGCACGGCGGTGGTCTGCCCCGGCGCGATGTTGGGCTCGACGCGCCAAAGCCGGCCGGCCACGTGGCGCGCCACGTTCACCGGCACGCCCTGCAGCTCGCCCTGCAGGTCGACCCAGGTCAGCGCGTCGCCGTTGTTCAGCTGCAGCTCGGGCGTCAGCAGCTCGAGGTCGAAGGACTGCGGCGCCACCTTCGCGACGTGGCCGATGGCGATGCCGGCGTGCTTGGGCGTGTCGAAGGCGCCGATGTCGTCCTTGCGGCCGCTCACGAAGTAGTCGGTGCCGCCGCGGTTGTAGGCGCGCTCGGGGTCGGGCGCGAAGGTGTAGCGGCAACGGCCGCTGCTGGCGGCCCTGATCGGCGAGGGCCCGCCGGCGCGCTCCTCGAGCACGCGGTCGCACAGCTGCCGGTAGTGCGCGGTGACGTTCTTCACCGTCGCCATGTCCTTGTAGCGGCCCTCGATCTTGAAGCTGCGGATGCCGGCATCGACCAGCGCGTGCAGGTTGGCGCTCTGGTCGTTGTCCTTCAGGCTCAGCACGTGCTTGTCGTGGGCGACGACGCGGCCCTGCGCGTCGGTCACGGTGTAGGGCAGCCGGCACTCCTGGCTGCAGCTGCCGCGGTTGGCGCTGCGGCCGGTGTGGGCGTGGCTGATGTAGCACTGGCCGCTGTAGGCCACGCACAGCGCGCCGTGCACGAAGAACTCCAGCACCGCGCCCTGGACCTGCGCCTCGATGGCGCGGATCTCGGCCAGCGTCAGCTCGCGCGCCAGCACCATCTGGCTGAAGCCCGCGTCCTGCAGGAAGCGCGCCTTCCCGGGGGTTCGGATGTCGGTCTGCGTGCTGGCGTGCAGCTGGATGGGCGGCAGGTCGAGCATCAGCAGGCCCATGTCCTGCACGATCAGCGCGTCGACGCCGATGTTCCACAGGCTCCAGGCCAGCTGCCGGGCGGCGGGCAGCTCGTCGTCGCGCAGGATGGTGTTCTGGGTGACGAAGATGCGCGCGCCGAAGCGGTGCGCGTGGCGCACCAGGCGCTCGATGTCGGCCAGGGAGTTGCCGGCCTTCTCGCGTGCGCCGAAGGCCGGGCCGCCGATGTAGACGGCGTCGGCCCCGTGGTTGACAGCCTCGATGCCGATGTCGGCGTCGCGGGCAGGGGCAAGCAGTTCGAGTTCGGCGCGCGGCATGGCGGGGCGGATTGTTCCTCAAGCGGCCCGTGCGGGGCAGCCCCGCCGGGCGGTCACGCGTCGCCGGTGTCGGCCTCGGTGGCCCTGCGCTGCGCCCAGACCTTGTGCCAGGTGTGGCGCACCAGCAGCGGCAGCGGCATGCGGCGCCAGTGGTGGCGCACGAGCAGCGCGGTCTCGGCCAGGCGCACGCCCAGGCCGGGCTCGGCCTCGGGGTCGCGCGGCGCCAGCACGGTGGCGAAGCGCCGCTGCAGCGTGGCCAGGCGGCGCTGCGCCATCGCCCGCTGCACGGCCCGCTGCAGGGCCGGGTCCAGCGGCGCCTTCAGGCCTTCGGCCACCAGCGCGGCGCCCAGCACCAGCGCGTCGTGCAGGCCCAGTTGCCGGGCGCGCGCCACGAGGCGCTCGCCGAACCCGGGCTCGGCCGCGCCGTGCGCCGCCATCAGCACCTGCAGGTCCACCAGGTCGCGCAGGCGGTCGCGGTGCTCGGAATCGTTCACCAGGTGGGCGGCGCAGTGCAGCACCTGGTCCTCCGGGCCCAGCACCCACCAGGGCGCGGACTCGGCGTCGGCCAGCGGCCGCGCGGCCTGCAGCAGCGCGGCAGCATCGACGCGGTCGCGCGCCACCGGCGGCAGGATGTTGTGGTGCACGTCCAGCTCGATGGCGTGCAGGGCGTGCCGCATCGGCGGCAGCTCGTGGCTCCACTCGCGGTAATAGCGCTGGTCGTGCTCGTCGAGCGCGACCTCCTCCCAGCCCGCGTCCAGCAGGCGGCGGCGCGCCTCGGGCAACGCCGCGGCGGGCACCAGGATGTCCAGGTCCGAGGGCATGCGCCCCGCGGCATTGGGCAGGCGCTGCGCCATGTAGGCGGCGCCCTTGAGCAGCACCAGGGGCGCGTCCAGGCCCTCCAGCGCCTGGCCGGCGCGCTCGCGGCACCACAGCATTGCCTGGCAGCGGGCCTGGGCCAGGCGGGCCTCGGCCTGCAGGGCATGGGCCACCGGCTGCGGCAGCCTGTTTGCCAGCCCGGCGCCCAGCACCGACTCCGCCAGGCGGCCCAGCAGGCGCAGGCGGCGGGCCACGCGCACGCGGTGGTCCCACTCGGCCAGCGTCCAGGTCAGGGCCGACTCCGGCTGCTGCAGGGCCTGCAGCCACGACAGATCGGGCCAGCGGCTCACCGGCAGGTTCATGGGCCGGCTCCGGGCGCGGCGTCGGCCTGCGCGTGCAGCGCATCGAGCAGGCCGATGGCCTCGGGCAGCTGGCCGTAGGTGAGCTGCCATGCCGGCACCTCGCGCGCCAGCCGCGCGACGGCCTCGAAGCCGGCCTGCCCGCAGACGCGGTAATTGAAGGCGTTGAACGCCAGCGCCGAGCAGGCCAGGCCCGGCGTCACCGGCTCCAGCCGCGCCTCGGCCCCTTCCTGCCAGTGCGGCAGCACGATGGCGAAGGGCTGCGCCGGGCGGTGGCGGCCGGCCACGGCGTCGGCCGGCGGGGCCACGTGGGCGACGTCGCCCTTGCGCGTGGCCGGGTAGACGCGGCCCAGCACGGCCTGCGGCGCGAACTGCCGCAGCACCTCGATGGACCGGTTCTTCAGCACCGGCGGCTTGATGAGCGGCCAGAACGCACCCGTGGCCATGTCCAGGGCGCCGAACTCGTCAGAGAGCAGCCGCCAGCCGGAGTGAGCCATGGCGGCCGTGAGCGTGCTCTTGCCGGCCCCCGGCACCGCCGGCATCACCAGCGCCCGGTCGTCGCGCGCCAGCACGCCGGCGTGCAGCAGCAGACGGTGGTGCATTCGCAGGCCGATCAGCCAGTTGGCGCCCCACTCCAACATGGGCAGCGGCGTGTCGGCCGGGAAGGGCTCGAAGGGCTGAGAGCCGTCGCAGACCAGCCGCACCTGCGGCCGCCAGGGCACGAACCAGCGCCGGTGCGTGCGCACCTGCAGGTGCAGGTCGGCCCAGTCGCCCTGGGTCTGCAGCGGGAAGTGGCGGTAGACGTCGTGCAC
>JBKDQY010000078.1:0-22466 GCA_046341655.1 Betaproteobacteria bacterium
CCGCGCCACAGCAGGCGCAGGAACACCAGCGTCAGCACCGCCTCGACGAAGGTCTGCACGAAGGCCAGGAAGGGATTGAAGCGCTCGGCACGGCGCTGGAACTTGGCCACCATGCGCTCGCGCGCGATCTCGATGGAGTCGTAGAAGCTGGGGATCACCAGCAGCGTCAGGAAGGTGCTCGTGATGACGCCGCCGATGATGGCCACCGCCATCGGCCGGTAGAACTCGCCGCCCTCGCCGATGCCCACCGCCACCGGCACCATGCCGGCCACCAGCGCGAAGGTGGTCATCAGGATGGGTCGCAGCCGCTTGCGGCCGGCGGCCATCAGCGCGGACTCGCGGTCCATGCCCTCGGCCTCGAGCACGCGCGCCGCGTCCAGCAGCAGGATGGCGTTCTTGGCCACCAGGCCCATCAGCATGATCACGCCGATGAAGCTCATCAGGTTCAGGCCGCTGCCCACCATCAGCAGCGCCACGACGACGCCGATCAGCGACAGCGGCAGCGACAGCATCACCGCCAGCGGCGCCGTGAAGCTGCCGAACTGCACCACCAGGATCAGGTACATCAGGCCCACGCCCATCACCAGCGCCGTGCCCATGGCCGCGAACACCTCCTGCTGGTCGCGCGAGGCGCCGGCCAGTTGCAGCCCGTAACCGGGCGGGAAGTTCATCTCGGCGGCGATGCGGCGCGCGTCGGCCGTGACCTCGCCCGGGCTGCGGCCCTGCGCGTTGGCCGCCACCGTGATGGTGCGCCGGCCGTCCTCGCGCTGGATCTGGCTGGGCGCCTTGCCCATGGTGACGGTGGCGATCTGCTCCAGCGGCACCATCATGTTGCCGCCGGTGACGGTGATGGGCAGCCGCTCGATGTTGGCGGCGTCGACGCGGTCTTCCGGCGCCAGCCGCACGGCGACGTCGCGCGCCTCGCCGGTGGGATCGACCCAGTCGCCCACCTCCACCCCCGCGAAGGCCACGCGCAGCGCCTGCGCCGCGTCGTTGACGCTGATGCCCAGGGTGTTGGCCAGGCTGCGGTCGAGCTCGATCTGCAGTTCGTTCTGCGGGTCCTGCTCCGACAGGCCCACGTCGACTGCACCGGGCACCTGGCGCAGCCGCGCCATGAACTCGGTGGTCAGTTCCAGCAGCTTGCGCGAGTCCTCGCCGGTGAAGCGGATCTGCACCGGCTTCTGCGCGCCCATGGTGAGGTCCTCGAGCACCACGTACTCGGCGCCCACCAGGCGTGCCATCAGCGTGCGCAGCTCGGCCGCGATGGCCGGCGCGCCGCGCTTGCGCTCGGTGCTCTTGCCGATGTCCACGTAGATGCGGCCGCCGCCCACGCGCACCTGGCTGTTGGTGGCCACCGTCTCCTTCACGGTGCGCGCCAGCGTGGCCGCGGCCTCGACCTTGAGCCGCGCGTACTCCAGGCTGGTGCTGGCCGGCGTGCGCACGTCGATGGCCAGGGTGCCCGCGTCGGCCGCGGGCAGGAAGCTGCTGCCGCCCCACTTGGCCTGCAGCCCGACCGCCGCCACCATGCTGACGACGGCGAATGCCGCCATCCACCGCCGGTGGTGCAGCGCCCAGGCGATGACGTGCCCGTAGCGGTCGGACTGGTGGTCGAACCACTCGTTGAAGTGCTTCAGCCACAGGCTGATGCCCTTCTTCGGCGCGTCGTGGTGGCCCGGCGGGTCGCCCCAGTAGGCCGAGAGCATGGGGTCGAGCGTGAAGCTGATGAACAGGCTCACCATCACCGAGGCCACCACGGTGAGCGCGAACGGCGCGAACCACTGCCCCGAGACGCCCGGCATGAACGCCACCGGGATGAACACCGCCACGATCGAGAACGTGGTGGCGGCCACCGCCAGCCCGATCTCCTTGGTGCCGACGAGCGCGGCGGTGATGCGGTCGGCGCCCATCTCCATGTGGCGCACGATGTTCTCGCGCACCACGATCGCGTCGTCGATGAGCACGCCGATGGCCAGGCTCAGGCCCAGCAGGCTCATGAAGTTCAGCGAGAAGCCGCACAGCCACACGGCGATGAAGCTGGCCAGCACGCTGGTGGGCAGGCTCAGCGCCGTGATCAGCGTGCTGCGCCAGGAGTTCAGGAACATGTAGACCACGAACACCGTGAGCCCGGCGCCGAAGACCAGCGCGTGGGTCACGTTGTACAGGCTGTTCTCGGCGTTGCGGCCACCGTCCTGCACGATCTCCAGCGTCGTGCCGGCGGGCAGGCCCTGGGCGATCTTCGCGGTCTCGGCGCGCACGGCGTCGGCCATGCTCACGGTGCTGGCCTCGCGGGTGCGCGACACCGAGATGTTGACGTTGGGGTTGCCGTTGCGCATCGAGCGCGAGGTGACCTCGGCGTAGCCATCCTGCACGGTGGCCACGTCGGCCAGCCGCACCAGTTCGTCGCCGCGGCGCTTGACGACGATGCGCCCGAACTCGCCGGGGCTCTCCAGCCGGCCGACGAGGCGGATGCTCTGGTCCTCGAGCGTGCCGCGCACCTTGCCCACAGGCGCGGTGGCGTTCTGCGCGCGCAGCGCCGCCACCACCTCGGTGACCGACACCGAGTACTGGCGCAGCTTGTCGGCGTGCAGCAGCACGCTGAGCTCGCGGCGCAGCGCGCCATTGACGGTGACCACCGCCACGCCGGGCAGCGCGCGGAAGCGGTCGGCGAGCTGGTCCTCGGCCAGGCGGGAGATCTCGGCGTGGTCGAGCGCGCTGGAGCTCAGCGCCAGCTGCATCACCGGCTGCGCCGTGGGATCCACGCGCTGCAGGATGGGCTCGCGCATCTCGATGGGCAGCTTGTAGCGCACCGCGGCGATGGCGTTGCGCACCTCGTCGGCGGCCTCGATGAGGTTCTTGTCGAAGTCGAACACCAGCACGAACTGCGCGCTGCCCTCGCGCGCCGTGCTCGACAGACGGTCCACGCCGGAGATGCTCTGCATCGACTTCTCGATGCGCGAGACGACCTCGCGCTCCACCGTCTCGGGGCTGGCGCCGGGGTAGGTGATGTTGACGACCAGCACCGGCGGCTCGACGTCGGGCAGGTTGTTCACGCGCAGCTTGGACAGGGCGAGCAGGCCCAGGCCCATCAACGCGATGATCAGCACGATCATCGCGATGGGCCGCTTGACGCTGAAGTCGGACAGGAACATGGCGGTCTCCGTGGGGGCGGCGAGGCCCGGCTCAGCGCGAGGCCGCCGGGGCGGCCGCCGGCGCGGATGCGGCAGCCGTGGCCGCCGGCTTGGCGAACTCGAACTTCTGTCCGTCCACCAGCGAGCTGGCCGGGCTGCGCAGCACGCGGTCGCCGCTGGCCAGGCCCGACAGCACCGGGAACTCGCCGCTGCGCGGGTCGCGCTCGCCGAGCTTGAGCGAAGCCTTGTTCAGCACGCCCTCGCCCAGCTTCCAGGCGTGGGCGCTGTCGCCGCTGCGGATCACCGTGCCCTCGGGCAGCATCAGCTGCTGCGCGCCACCGGTCTCGATGCGGCCCTCGGCGAACAGCCCCGCCACGCGCGGCGCATCGGCGGCCTTGTCGAAACCGACCTGCACGGCGACCTGGCGCGTCGTGGCGTTGGCCGCGCTGTCGATGCGACGCACCTTGCCGGTGAAGAGACGGTCGCCGAAGCCATTGACGCGGAAGCTCACGGACTGGCCCACCTTGAGCTCCTGCAGGCGGTCGGCCGACACCAGGCCCTCGAAGCGCAGGCTGCCGGGGTCGATGACCTTCACGAGCTCGCGACCCACCTGCGCGGTGTCGCCGGCCGACACCTGCCGGCCGCTGACGACACCGGCGAAAGGCGCCCGCACCTCGGTGCGGCGCAGCTGCTGGCGCGCGGTGGCCACGCGGGCGCGGGCCGCCACCAGCTCGCTGTTGGCGTTGTTGCGGCGCACCTCGGCGTCTTCCAGTGCCTGCATCGAGCTCATGCCCTGGCCCTGCAGGGTGCGCAGCCGCGCCACCTGGCGCTCGGCCTGCTCGAAGGCCTGGGAGGCGGCCCGCACGGTCTCCTCGGCAGAGACCAGGCTCTCGCGGATGGCGGTGTCGTCCAGCCGCACCAGCAGGTCGCCGGCACGCACCAGCTCGCCGTTGTCCTTGAGCACCTGCTGCACCGTGGCCGCGACCTCGGCGCGCAGGTCGGCGCGGCGCTCGGGCTGCAGCGATCCGTTGATCACCGGGCCGGTGGCCCGCAGCGTGGCGTCCACGGTGCGGACGTCCTCGGGGGCCAGCAGCAGCACGGGCGCGGCCTTCGTCGCCCCGGCGCGAGCAGGCGCCGAGGCGGCGGTCGCGCTGGTGCCGGCTGCCGGCTTGTCGGGCTTGCCGCAGCCGGCCAGGGCCAGCAGCACGAGGGCGGCTGCCAGCACCAAGGGTGCGCGATTGGCGGCCTCGGCGGCCGGGGTCGGTGTCGTCGAACGAAGCATGATTCGGGTGGAAACGGCAGACCCGGGCCCGGTGGACGGCGGACTGCACAGCAGGAGTTCAGGCGAAGCGCGAAGCCTAACCGCCCGGCAGCCCCTTCGCCCAGGGAGGCCACGAATCCGTCGCCGGTGGGCGCGAGGGGCCCGCTGCCTCGGCACGCCGCCGGGTTTCGGCCCAGAATCGGGGCCATGCCACGCCTTCTTCTCACCGTGAACGGTCGCCCGCATGCGCTGGACGTGCCGGCCGAACAGACGCTGGTGCACCTGTTGCGCCAGGACCTCGGGCTCACCGGCACCCACGTCGGCTGCGACACGGCGCAGTGCGGCGCCTGCACCGTGCTGCTGGACGGGCAGGCCGTCAAGAGCTGCAACCTCCTCGCGCTGCAGTGCGATGGCCGCGCCGTCGCCACCGTGGAGGGCCTGGCCGCGCCCGACGGCAGCCTGAACCCGCTGCAGCGGGCGTTCAGCCGCTGCCACGGCCTGCAGTGCGGCTACTGCACGCCGGGCATGCTGATGAGCGCCACGGCATTGCTGGCCGAGCAGCCGCACCCATCCGAGGAGCAGATCGTGCACGCGCTGGAGGGCAACCTGTGCCGCTGCACGGGCTACGTGAACATCGTGGCCGCCGTCCGCGAGGCTGCCGCCTCCAGCGCGGCCTGAAGTCGCCGCCCCAAAGAAAGACCGGGTGCCGCCGCGAGGCGACACCCGGCTGGGCATCTGGTAGGCGCTAGTGGACTCGAACCACCGACCCCCACCATGTCAAGGTGGTGCTCTAACCAGCTGAGCTAAGCGCCTGGGAGAGCCCGGCATTATATATCGCCGCGCGGCGCTCAGCGACGCCGCGCGTGACGAACGCCCGGCACCTGCCGCACCTGCGCCAGCACGGCGGCCAGACGGGCGGTGTCGGGGGCCTCGACGGTGAAGGTCATCCAGGCGCTCGACCGGTCGCGGGCGCTCTGCGTGTGCACCTGCGTCACGTTCACCTTGTCCTTGGCGAAGACCTCGCTGATGTCGCGCAGCAGTCCCGGGCGGTCCGCGGCCTCGACCACCACGTCCAGCGGGTAGACGGCCGGCCGGTCGCCGGCGGGCCGGCCCCACTCGACCTCGATCACGCGCTCGGGCGAGGTCGCGGCCATCTGGCGCAGGTTGCTGCAGTCGCGGCGGTGCACGGCCACGCCCTTGCCCCGCGTGACGAAGCCTGCGATGGCGTCGGGCGGCGCCGGGCGGCAGCAGCGGGCCAGCGTGGTGAGCAGCGAATCCATGCCCACGACGAGCACGCCGCCCTTGCCGCCGCCGCTGCGCGAGGGCTTGAGCGCGATGGGCTCGTCGGCCGGCGCGGGCCCGGGCGGGCGCAGCAGGTTCTCGATGGTGCGCAGCGAGAACTCGTCCTTGCCCACCACCTCGAACAGCGCCTCGGCGTCGCGGAAGCCCAGCTGCGCGGCGAGCTGGTCGCGCTCCAGCGCGGTGCGGCCTTCGCGCTGCAGCAGCTTCTCCACGGCCTCGCGGCCGCGCGCCACCGTCTGCGCCAGCGCCTGGGCGTTGAACCAGGCGCGCACCTTGGCGCGGGCCCTCGGGCTGGCCAGGTAGCCCAGCTCCGGGTTGAGCCAGTCCAGCGAGGGCCCGCCTTCGCGGGCGGCGACGACCTCCACCGTCTGGCCCGAGCGCAACGGCGTGTTCAGCGTCACCATGACGCCGTCCACGCGTGCGCCGCGGCAGCGATGGCCGAGCTCGGTGTGCAACGCATAGGCGAAGTCCACGGGCGTGCCGCCGGCCGGCAGGTCGATGATGGTGGCCTGGGGCGTGAACACGTAGACGCGGTCCGCGAAGGCGTCGCCGGCCCCGGCCGCGCCCTCGGGCGAGACCGCCGCGCTGCGCTCGGGCGCCGAGAAGTCGCGCTCCCAGGCCAGCAGTTCGCGCAGCACGGCCTTGCGCGCCTCGGCCACGCGGTCCTCGAAGTCGCCGCTGGCGGCCACGCCGGCGTAGCCGCGCGCGCCGGCTTCCTTGTACATCCAGTGCGCGGCCACCCCATGCTCGGCGTGCTCGTGCATGGCGCGCGTGCGGATCTGCACCTCCAGCGGCCGGCCGTCGATGTCGGAGACCACCGTGTGAAGGCTCTGGTAGCCGTTGGGCTTGGGGCGCGCGATGTAGTCGTCGAACTCGCCGTCCACGGGGGTCCAGGCCTCGTGCACGCGCGCCAGCACGGCGTAGCAGGCGGCCACGTCTTCGACGATCACGCGCAGGGCCCGCGCGTCGAACACGCGCTCGAAGGCCAGGCCCTTGCCCTGCATCTTCTTCCAGATGCTGTACAGGTGCTTGGGCCGGCCCTGCACGTCGGCGACGATGCCCTGCACCGCCAGCAGAGCCTGCAGCCGCTCGCGCGCCGCGCGCACGCTGGCCTCGCGCTCGCGGCGCGTCTGGTCGACCTGGCGCGCCACGGCCTGGTAGTCCGCGGGCTGCAGGAATCGGAACGAGAGGTCCTCGAGCTCCCACTTCACCTGCCAGATGCCCAGGCGGTTGGCCAGCGGCGCGAAGACCTCCTGCGTCTCGGTGGCCAGCATCGGTGGGCACGGCGTGCGGGAGGCCGCGAACCAGCGCATGGTCTGCAGCCGCGAGGCCAGCCGCAGCAGCACCACGCGCAGGTCGCGCGAGAAGGCCAAGAGCATCTTGCGCACGCGCTCGGTCTGCTCGGCGCGGGCGCCCCCGGGCAGCGCCGCGCGGGCCGCCCGCTGCACCTGCACCAGCTGCCGCGTCAGCATCACCAGGCTGGCGTGGCTGGCGCCGAAGGCCTTGCGCACGACTTCCTCGGGCCGCTGCAGGTAGTCGCCGGCGTACACGAGGTAGGCTGCCGCCACGAGGGCCGGCGCGGCGCCGCTCTGGCGCAGCACCGCGGCCACGCCGTCGGCATGGCCCAGCGCGTCCTCGCCGGTGTCCAGCGCCTGCCCGGCGAGCAGCGGCTCGGCGAAGGCGCGCGCCCGCTGCACGGGATCGGCACCGCCAGCCTCGGGCGCGGCGGTGCTGGCGAGGTGGACGATGGCCGCGGCGCCGGCTTCCGGCGCGACGCTTTCGTCACCCGGCTTCACGGGCCCAGCAGGAAACGGCGCACCCGCTCGCGCTGGTCGGCGGCCACCAGGGTGGGCGCGTGGCCGACGCCAGGCAGCTCGTGCACCTGGCAGCGCGGGCCGCGCGCGGCCATGGCGGCCGCGGTGGCGGGGCTGAGCAGGTCGCTGTCGGCGCCGCGCAGCAGCAGCGTGGGGCACAGGATCTGGTCGTACAGGTGCCACAGCACGGCCTCGCCGGCCGCGGCGGCCTCGGGCGTGGCGGCACGCACGGGCACGGCGATGGCCGGGTCGTAGTGCGGCTTGAAGCCGGCAACGCGGCGGCCGTGGCCGTCATCCTGCTCGGCAGGCACGAGCTGGTTGCGCGTGAGCTCGAGCCATTGCTCGCGCGTGTGCGGGCCGAAGCCGCGCGAGATGGCCCAGGTCGCGTCGGCCGCCTCCTCCAGCGTGCGCCAGAACACCGGCACGCCCAGGTAGCCGAGGATGCGCGGAATGAAGCCGGGCTCGATGACTGGGCCGACGTCGTTGAGCACCAGCCGCGTGATCGGCGTGCCCTTCAGGGCCGCCAGCGCCAGGCCGATGAGGCCGCCCATGGACGTGCCCACCCAATGCACCTCGGGCACGTTCAGCCGCGCCACCAGCGTGACCATGTCGGCCACGTAGGTGGGCACGGCGTACAGGCGCGGGTCGAGCAGCCAGCCCGAGCGCCCGCGCCCCACGACGTCGGGGCATACGACGCGGTAGTGCGAGGCGAGGTCGCGCGCCAGCGTGTCGAAGTCGCGTCCCTGGCGCGACAGGCCGTGCACGCACACCAGCACACGGGGGTTGGCCGGGTCGCCCCACTCCCAGTAGGCCGTGCGGTGCAACCCGGCAGCGCTGGAACAGGTGACGTGGTGCAGGCGCGGCTCGGAAGGCGACATCGGGGTGCTCATGCGGGGATGCTAGCGGGGCGCCAGTGCGATGCTGCCGGAGACGGTGACCGACACCGTGGCCTTGCCGGCCTCGACGGGCAAGGCCTCGTCGGGCGCCGCCGCCATCGCCGAGGCCATGCGCACGCGCGCCATCGGGGGCACCATGGGCGAGTCGGTCTGCACGTTCACCTCGCGCAGCGACCAGCTGCCGAAGCCGAAGGCCCGGCCGACCTCGTCGGCGCGGGCCCGGAAGCGCGCGATCGCCTCGGCAGCGACCTGCGACTCGACCTTCTCGCGCCCCTCGCGCGACAGCGAGAAGCCGGTGCTGGCCACGCTCAGCGTCTGGATGCGGCCGGCGAGCTGCGCGATGGCCGCGGTGTCGCGGCCCTGCAGCACCAGCTCGGCCCGGCCCGACCATCCGCTCATGCGGCCGTCGCGCCCGTAGCGCGGGCTCAGCGAGAAGCCGCCGGTCTGCACCTCCAGCGCCTGCGGCTCGCGGCCGGCAGCGGCGCGACGGGCCTCCGCCAGAGCGGCGTCCAGGGCCTGCTTCAACTGGACCTGCAGCGCCGCCGGGTCGGCACCCTCGCGCGTGGTCGCCAGCACCACGGTCAGCCAGTCCTGCGGCACCTGCGCGCTGGCGGTGGCCGACAGCGACACCACGTTCTGCGGGGGCGGCGCCCACGTCGGGGCCTGCGCGCGCGCTGTGCTGACGGCCGCCAGCGCGACCAGGATCGACGCGGTGGCAAGGCGGCATACGAGGTGCAGAGGCATGGATCACTCCCGGGGGTTCAGGGGCCGCCAGTGTGCGCGATGCCGACGTCGCGGCGTGCCGCGGGGGGGCGCTGCAAGACTTGTAACAGCGGGTCAGAAGCGCTCTTTCCCCGGCTTGGCCGGCCGGACCCCGCTGCAACAATGCCGCTGTTACAAATCGGGAGTTCCCCATGAGTCCCACGGCCAATGCCCGCCCGGACCGCATCGTCGTCGTCGACGACGACGCCCGCATCCGCGACCTGCTGCGCCGCTACCTCAGCCAGGAGGGCTTCGACGTGCTGCTGGCCGAGGACGGCAAGGTGCTGAACCGCATGCTCTCTCGCGAGACGGTCGACCTCATCGTGCTGGACCTCATGCTCCCGGGCGAGGACGGGCTGAGCATCTGCCGCCGCCTGCGCGCCGCGAACGACCTGACGCCGATCATCATGCTCACGGCCAAGGTCGAGGACGTCGACCGCATCGTCGGCCTGGAGGTCGGCGCCGACGACTACCTGCCCAAGCCCTTCAACCCGCGCGAGTTGCTGGCCCGCATCCACGCCGTGCTGCGGCGCCGCCCCGCCCCGGAGGCCCCGGGCGCGCCGAGCAAGGAGCTGGAGGTCGTCCACTTCGGACCCTTCGAGTTCGACATCTCGCTGCGCAAGCTCAGCAAGAACGGCGAGCAGATCGCGCTGACCACCGGCGAGTTCAGCATGCTCAAGGCGCTGGTGCGCCACCCGCGGCAGCCACTGTCTCGCGACAAGCTGGCGCAGCTGGCGCGCGGTCGCGAGTTCGAGCCCTTCGACCGCAGCCTGGACGTGCAGATCAGCCGCCTGCGCAAGATGCTCGAGCCCGATCCGGCGCAGCCACGCTACATCCAGACGGTCTGGGGCGTCGGCTACGTGTTCGTGCCCGATGGCGGCGCCTAGGAGCCCGGCATGAGGCCCGCCGTTCCTCTCCGGTCCCTTCGGGTGGCCCTTCCGGCCCGGCGGTCCCGGTGCTGGGGCGGGTGTCTCTGAGCATATCCACGTGGCGGGCACACCCGGCTTCAGCCTCTTCTGGCGCACCTTGCTGCTGCTCGTCATGCTGCTGGCGGGTGCGGTGTTCGCCTGGGTGCAGACCCTGCGTGCGATGGAGTTCGAGCCGCGCGCCGTGCAGGAGGCGCAGCAGATCGCC
This sequence comes from Betaproteobacteria bacterium, assembly GCA_046341655.1. Lineage (GTDB taxonomy): Bacteria > Pseudomonadota > Gammaproteobacteria > Burkholderiales > Burkholderiaceae_C > Rubrivivax. Next base: position 10,298 of record JBKDQY010000078.1, read on the forward strand.
CGCCTGGTGAACCTGGCCGGCGCTGCGCTGTCGCACGGCGACGCCGGCCGGCGCGCCGCCCTGGTACAGGCCATGGACCGGCCACCGGTGCGCCTGCTGCCGCGCAAGCCGGGCGATCGCTTGGAGCCCTACGAGGTGGACCGGTTCTCGCGCCGGGTCGGCACCGAGTTGCGCGCCGCGCTGGACCCCGACGCCGAACTGGCGAGCAGCGTGGACGGGCAGCCTGGCCCGTGGGTGGGCTTCGCCGTCGGGACCGACCGCTACTGGCTGCAGGCCGCCAGCGGGCCGGAACCGCAGCCGGCCTTCGCGTCCTGGGCCTCCTGGATCGGCCTGGCGCTGCTGGCCACGCTGCTGGGCTCGGTGGCGGTCGCACGGCTCATCAACCGGCCGCTGAAGCAGCTCAGTTTCGCGGCCAGCCGCATCCGCGGCGGCGACCTCGAGTCGCAACTCGACGAGAACACCCCCACCATCGAGATCCGCGAGGTCAACCGCGGCTTCAACCGGATGGCGCGCGAGCTGGCCCGGGTTGAGGAGGACCGCGCCGTGATGCTGGCCGGCATCAGCCACGACCTGCGCACGCCATTGGCCCGCCTGCGCCTGGAGACCGAGATGAGCGTGGCCGACGAGGAGGCACGCCGCAACATGGCCCTGGACATCGACCAGCTCGACGCCATCATCGACAAGTTCATGGACTACGCCCGCCCGGGCGATACCGAACTGCAGGTGGTGCACGTGACCACGCTGGTGGAGCGCGCGATGGCAGGCTTTCGCGACGCCTCGCAGATCCGCATCGCGACACGCGTGCCGCGCGACCTATACGTCATGGCCGACGAGACCGAGTTGGGGCGGGTGTTCCTCAACCTCTTCGAGAACGCCCGCCGCTACGGCCGCGGCACCGACACCGGCATGGCCGAGGTGCAGGTGAGCGCGCAGCTTGCAGGGACCTGGGTCATCCTCAGCGTTCGCGACCACGGCCCCGGGGTGGCGCCCGCGAAGCTGTCGCAGCTGACCACCCCCTTCTTCCGCGGCGACGCCGCCCGCACCGCGGCCACCGGAGCCGGCCTGGGCCTGGCCATCGTCGACAAGGCCATGCAGCGCATGGGCGGCACGCTGGAACTGGCCCTCGCGCCCGAAGGGGGCCTCGTGGCCCACCTGCGCCTGCAACGCGCCACGCCGAACGGTGTGCAAAGCGCACGCCTGCGATCACGATGAGCGGCTGCGCCGCGGTCAAGCCGGCCGCGGCGCGGACGACAACCCGCGGATGAGCCCTATCGGCTTCACGAGTCCCATCGAGTCGTCGGCCGCCTCCTACTGGCTGATGCTGCGGCGCATCACGGTATGGGCTGCCGGCATCTGCGTGGGTTTCCTGCTGCTCTATGGTGCGCTCGGTGCCAGGGCCCTGGCGCTGATGAACCTGGCCAGCGTCGCGCTCTACACCGCCGCGTGGTGGCTGCTGAAGACAAGGCGAAACCAGCCGGCCGTGGCGCTGATCTGGCTCGAAGTGCTGGTGCACGCGACGGCGGGTTCGCTGCTGCTGGGGTGGGAGGCGGACTTCCACCTCTTCCTGCTGCTGTTCATGCCGGCCATCGTGCTGGGCTCGCCGAACGGGCGTTCGCGGGCGCTGCTGGCGCTGCTGCTGGTCAGCTACCCCGCGTTGTACGTGGCGTGCAGGAACTGGGCGCCGCTGAGCCCTCTGCCACCAGCGCAGCTGGAGGTGGCGCGCTGGTTCAACATCGCCCTGGTGTTCGGCCTGTTCTACGCCGTGGTGACCTTCTACCGCCAGCGCGTTCGTTGCGCCGAGCAGGCGCTGTGGCAACTGGCCCGCATCGACGCGCTCACGCGGCTGGCCAACCGCACGCACTTCCAGGAGCGCGCGGTGGCCGAGATCTCGCGCGCGCGGCGCGCCGGCGAACCGCTGACGCTGATGCTGGCCGATGTCGACCACTTCAAGCGCGTGAACGACGAGCACGGCCACGAGGCCGGCGACCGCGTCCTCGCGCAGGTGGCGAGGGTGATGACGGCCGCGCTGCGCGAGCACGACGTGCTTGCGCGCTGGGGCGGCGAAGAGTTCATGGCCCTGCTGCCCGACACCGACGCCGCGCTGGGGCGCGCGGTGGCCGAGCGCGTTCGCCTGGCGGTGGCCTCGCATCCGGTCGTCGTGGACGGTCGGCCGATCACGGTGACCCTGTCCTTCGGCCTGGCGACCCTGGCCGACGGCGATCTGCACGCCGCCACGCTCGCTGCCGACCGCGCCCTCTACGCCAGCAAGCACACCGGCCGCAACCGCGTGACCCACGCCGACGACAGGATTCAGCCCCTGGCGGCCTAGCTTGCGGCCCGTCGCGCCAGCAGGCAGGCGGCGCGCGTCTCGATGGCCAGGCCCTCGCCCACGGGGCCCATCTTCTCGGCCGTCTTGGCCTTGACGTTGATGCGCTCGGGCGGCAGGCCCAGCAACTGCGAGATCCTCTCGCGCATGGCGCCGATGTGCGGCGCCATCCTCGGTGCCTGCGCCACGATGGTGCTGTCCACGTTCACCGGTTCCCAGCCGGCCTCGCGCACGCGCTGCACGGCCACCTGCAGCAGGTGGCCGGAGTCGGCGCCGCGGAAGGCGGGGTCGGTGTCGGGGAAGTGGCGGCCGATGTCGCCCAGGCCGGCGGCGCCCAGCAGCGCGTCGGTGATGGCGTGCAGCAGCGCGTCGGCGTCGGAGTGGCCGAGCAGGCCCTTGTCGAACGGGATCGCGACGCCGCCCAGCACCAGCGGCCGGCCCTCGACCAGGCGGTGCGTGTCCCAGCCCTCGCCGATGCGCAGGTCGAACGGGTTCATCGTGTCTCCAACAGCCGGGCCGCCAGGGCGAAGTCGCCCGGCCAGGTGACCTTGAGGTTCTCGAGCTCGCCGGGCACCAGCCGCGGCCTCAGGCCCAGCGCCTCGACGGCGCTGGCCTCGTCGGTGACGCCGGGGCCGGCCTCGCGCAGCGCGCGCTGCAGCAGCCCCAGGCGGAACATCTGCGGCGTCTGCGCGAGCCACTTGGCGTCGCGCGGCAGCGTGGCCTCGACGCGGCCCTCGGCGTCGGCGGCCTTGAGCGTGTCGGCCAGCGGCAGCGCCAGCAGGCCGCCGACGGCATCGTCCCGGCAGGCGTCGACGAGCCGCTGCACCCAGGCCGGCCGCAGCAGGCAGCGCGCGGCGTCGTGCACCAGCACCCCGTCGTCGGCGGCGGCGCCACGCTCGCGCAGCGCGGACAGGCCCGCCGCGACGCTGGCCGCGCGCGTGGCGCCGCCGCAGCGCGCCACCCAGGCGCGCTCGCCGCGGAAGGCCGGCGCGTGCTGCTCGAAGTCGGTGTCGTCGGGCGCCAGCACCACCAGCGTGGCGTGCAGGCCGGGGCAGTCGGCCAGCGCCGCCAGCGTGTGCGCGACGACGCTGCGGCCGCCAAGGCGGCTGTACTGCTTGGGCCCGCCCTGCCCTGCCCTCGTTCCGACGCCGGCGCAGGGCACCAGGGCAAGGCAGCGGGGCGCGACGGGCATGGGGCGGATTCTAGAATCGCCCCCCGTTCACGCCCCTCGGCCCGCGCCGCGGGGCGATCTGCTTTTTCGACGCCGCCATGCAACTGCCATCCATCGCGCCGGGCAAGCGCTTCACGCTGCCCCGTCCCACGGGTTCGGGCGACGCCCTGCTGCTGGCCCGCCTGGCACGCCGCCACGCGCAGGCCGGGCAGTGCCTGGCGGTCTTCACCGCCGAGCCCGCCGACGCGCAGCGCCTGGCCGACGAGGTGCCCTTCTTCGACCCCGGGCTGCGCGTGGCGCAGTTCCCCGACTGGGAGACTCTGCCCTACGACAGCTTCAGTCCGCACCAGGACCTCGTGAGCGAGCGGCTGGCCACGCTGTGGCGCATCCACGAGGGCACGGTGGACCTGCTGCTGCTGCCGGCCACGACGGCCCTGACGCGGCTGGCGCCGCCCTCGTTCCTGGCCGCCACCACCTTCCACTTCAAGCAGAAGAGCCGGCTCGACGAGTCGCGGCTGAAGGGCCAGCTCACGCTGGCCGGCTACCAGCACGTGAGCCAGGTCGTGAGCCCGGGCGAGTACGCGGTGCGCGGCGGCCTGATCGACCTGTTCCCGATGGGCGCGCCCGTGCCCTACCGCGTGGACCTGTTCGGCGACGAGGTCGACTCCATCCGCACCTTCGACCCCGACACGCAGCGCAGCCTGTACCCCGTGCCCGAGGTGCGCCTGCTGCCCGGCCGCGAGTTCCCGATGGACGAGGCCGCGCGCACCGCCTTCCGCGCCCGCTGGCGCGAGAAGATCGAGGGCGACCCGACGCGCGCGCGGCTGTACAAGGACATGGGCGCGGGCCTGGCTGGCGGCGGCATCGAGTACTTCCTGCCCCTTTTCTTCGACGCGGTCGGCACGATCTTCGACTACCTGGGCGGGCAGGCCGCGCTGGTGCTGCACGGCAAGGTCGACGAGGCGCTGGACCGCTTCTGGGCCGACACGCGCGAGCGCCACCGCTTCCTGCAGCACGACCCCGAGCGGCCCATCCTGGCGCCGGCCGAGGTGTTCATGCCGGCCGAGGAGTTCTTCGCGCGCACGCAGCCGCACGCCACGCTGTCGCTGCGCGGCAGCGACGCCGTGACAGGCTCGCAAGAGCCCGCTTCCGCGGTCTCGTGGGCGCGCCCGCTGCCCGACCTGGCCATCGACCGCGGCGGCACCGACCCGCTGGGCAAGCTCGAGCGCCACGTGCGCGCCACGCCGCACCGCGTGCTGCTGCTCGGCGAGAGCGAAGGCCGGCGCGAGAGCCTGATCGAGCTGCTGCGCGACCACCACCTCAGCGTGCCGGCGGTCGACTCGCTGGCCGAGTTCCTGGCCGGCGACGAGAAGCTGGCCATCGCCGCGGCGCCGCTGTCCGAGGGCTTCCACTGGCACGAGCCCGATGCCGGCATCTCGGTGCAGCTGGTCACCGAGACCGAGCTCTTCGCCACCCCGCGCGAAACGCGGCGCCGGCGCAAGCAGGAGCAGGTGTCGAACGTCGACGCGCTGATCAAGGACCTGTCCGAGCTGAAGGTCGGTGACCCGGTCGTGCACCTGAACCACGGCATCGGCCGCTACCAGGGGCTGGTCAACATCGACCTCGGCGAGGGTTCCAGCGAGTTCCTGCACCTGGAATACGCCGACAAGGCGACGCTGTACGTGCCGGTGAGCCAGCTGCACCTGATCGGCCGCTACACCGGCGTCGGCGCCGACGAGGCGCCGCTGCACCGCCTGGGCAGCGGCCAGTGGGACAAGGCGCGCCGCAAGGCCGCCGAGCAGGTGCGCGACACCGCTGCCGAGCTGCTGAACCTGTACGCCCGACGCGCCGCGCGCGAGGGCTTCGCGCACCGCTTCAGCCCGCACGACTACGAGGCCTTCGCCACCAGCTTCGGATTCGAGGAGACGGCCGACCAGCGCGCCGCCATCCACGCCGTCATCCAGGACATGATCTCGCCCAGGCCCATGGACCGCCTCGTGTGCGGCGACGTCGGCTTCGGCAAGACCGAGGTGGCGCTGCGGGCCGCCTTCGTGGCCGTGCACGGCGGCAAGCAGGTGGCGCTGCTGGCGCCCACCACGCTGCTGGCCGAGCAGCACTACCAGACGCTGGTGGACCGCTTCGGCAAGTGGCCGGTGAAGATCGCCGAACTCTCGCGATTCCGCAGCGCCAAAGAGGTGAAGGCGGCGTTGGAGGGCATCGCCGACGGCAGCGTCGACATCGTCGTGGGCACGCACAAGCTGCTGTCCAGCGACGTGAAGTTCCAGCGCCTGGGCCTGCTCGTCATCGACGAGGAGCACCGCTTCGGCGTGCGCCACAAGGAGGCCATGAAGGCCCTGCGCGCCGAGGTCGATGTGCTCACGCTCACCGCCACGCCGATCCCGCGCACGCTGGGCATGGCGCTGGAGGGCCTGCGTGACCTCAGCGTGATCGCCACCGCGCCGCAACGCCGGCTGGCCATCAAGACCTTCGTCCGCGCCGAGGGCAACTCCATCGTGCGCGAGGCCGTGCTGCGCGAATTGAAGCGCGGCGGGCAGGTCTACTTCCTGCACAACGAGGTCGAGACCATCGAGAACCGGCGACAGAAGCTGGCCGAGCTGCTGCCCGAGGCGCGCATCGCGGTTGCGCACGGCCAGATGCCCGAGCGCGAGCTCGAGCGCGTGATGCGCGACTTCGTGGCGCAGCGGCACAACCTGCTGCTGTGCAGCACCATCATCGAGACCGGCATCGACGTGCCCAGCGCCAACACCATCGTCATCAGCAGGGCCGACAAGTTCGGCCTGGCGCAGCTGCACCAGCTGCGCGGGCGCGTGGGCCGCAGCCACCACCAGGCCTACGCCTACCTGCTGGTGCCCGACGTCGAGGGCCTGACCAGGCAGGCGGCGCAGCGGCTGCAGGCCATCCAGGACATGGAAGAGCTCGGCAGCGGCTTCTACCTGGCCATGCACGACCTGGAGATCCGTGGCGCCGGCGAGGTGCTGGGCGAGAACCAGAGCGGCAACATGATGGAGGTGGGCTTCCAGCTCTACAACGACATGCTGGCCGAGGCCGTGCGCTCGCTGAAGGCCGGCCGCGAGCCCGACCTGCTGAACCCGCTGAACGCCACCACCGAGATCAACCTGCACGCGCCGGCGCTGCTGCCCGACGCCTACTGCGGCGACGTGCACACGCGGCTCAACCTCTACAAGCGGCTGGCCACGGCCGAGAAGCCCGAGCAGATCGACGCGCTGCTCGAGGAGGTCACCGACCGCTTCGGCAAGCTGCCCGCCCAAGGCCAGACGCTGTTCGACACGCACCGGCTGCGCGTGCTGGCACGGCCCTACGGCGTGCTGAAGATCGACGCCGGCCCGAAGCTGATGAGCGTCACCTTCCGGCCGCAGGCGCCGGTGGACTCGCGCCGCATCATCGAGCTGGTGCAGAAGAACCGCGCCATCCGGCTGGCCGGCAACGACAAGCTGCGCATCGAGCGCGAGATCAGCCAGCCGGCCGACCGCGCGCACTACCTGCGCGACCTGCTGCGCCACCTGGGGCAGCCCCTGGCGCAAGCGGCCTGAGCCGCGCTGGCATCATCGACCGATGACTCCGGACACCCCTGCCCCCACGGCCCCGGCGGCCGAACAGGCGCCGCGCGAAGTGGCGCCCGGCGTCGTCGTGCGCGGGCCCGCGCCGCCGCCGCTGCGGCACTTCGGCCTCGTCGCCTTCGACATGGACTCCACGCTGATCAGCATCGAGTGCCTCGACGAGATCGCCGACGCCGCCGGCCGCAAGGCCGAGGTGGCCGCCATCACCGAGGCCGCGATGCGCGGCGAGATCGCCGACTACGCCGAGAGCCTGGCACGCCGGCTGGCGCTGTTGCGAGGCGTGCCGGCCGAGGCGCTGGAGGCCGTCTACACGCAGCGGCTGGCGCTGAACCCCGGGGTCGAGGCCTTCGTGGCGGCCTGCCGCGAGGCCGGCCTGCGGACTCTGCTCGTCAGCGGCGGCTTCACCTTCTTCGCCGACCGCGTGAAGGCGCGGCTGCGGCTGGACTTCGCGCGCGCCAACGTTCTCGAGGTCGAGGATGGCCGCCTCAGCGGCCGGCTCGTGCCGCGCCCCTGGGGCACGGTGGTCGACGGCGCCGAGAAGCGCCGCGTGCTGCTGGAACTGGCCGAGCTGCTGGGCCTGCCGGCCGAGCGCTGCATCGCCGTGGGCGACGGCGCCAACGACCTGCCGATGATGAGCGCGGCAGGTTGCTCCATCGCCTTCCACGCCAAGCCGGCCGTGCGCGAGCGCGCACGGGTCTCGGTGCAGCAGGGCGGGCTCGACCAGGCGCTGCTGGCCTTCGGGCTCACTTGAAGCCGGCGCGGTCCAGCATCTGCTGCACCTGGGCGGTGGCGGCACCGACCTTGGCGATCGGCACCGTCTCCGCCTTGAAGCGGCCCAGCGCCATCAGCGCCGGGTTCTCGGTGCGCGCGCTGGCCACCACCGGGTATTCGTTGTTGCCGTCGGCCAGCATGCGCTGGGCCGCGTCGGACGCCAGGTACTCGAGGAAGGCCACCGCCGCGTCGCGGTTGCGCGCGTGGCGCGCCACCGCGGCGCCGCTGACGTTGACATGCGTGCCGCGGTCGGCCTGGTTGGGGAACACCACCTGCGTACGCTCGACCACCGCCTTGTCCTCGGGGCGGTTGGACTTCATCAGCCGCGCGTAGTAGTAGGTGTTGGTGATGGCCACGGCGCACTCGCCGGCGGCCACGGCCCGTATCTGGTCAGTGTCGCCGCCCTTGGGGTCGCGCGCCAGGTTGGCGGCCACGCCCCGGATCCACGCCTCGGTGGCTGCCGGGCCGGCGGTCTCGAGCACCGAGCCGAACAGGCTCAGGTTGTAGGGGTGCGAGCCGCTGCGGCTGCAGATCTGGCCCTTCAGCGCGGGCGACGACAGCTTCTCGTAGCGGTCGACGTCGCTGGGCTTCAGGCGCGCCTTGTCGATGACGAGCACGCGGGCGCGGGTGCTAACGCCGAACCACTGTGCGCCCTGCGCGGTCTCGCCGCCGCGCAGCTGCGGCGGGATGCGCTGCTCGAGCACGGTCGACTTCACCGGCTGGAACAGGCCGTCCTGCTCGGCCCGCCACAGGCGCGCGGCGTCGACGAGCAGCACCACGTCGGCCGGGCTGGCGGCGCCCTCGGCCTTCAGGCGCGACAGGATGCCGGCGTCATCGGCCTCGACGCGGTTGATGCGGATGCCGGTGGCCTTGGTGAAGTTGTTGTAGAGCGCCTCGTCGGTCTGGTAGTGGCGGGCGGAGTACAGGTTGAGGACCCTGTCTTGCGCCGACGCGGGCATTGCCGCGAGCAGCGCGGTGCCCGCGATGGCTGCGATGCGGCCCAGGGAGTGGATCGGATTCATGGGGTTGGGCGGTAGTTGGTTCGTCATATGCTAATGCGAATGATTCGCAAATGCAACGACTCAGATGCCGCTTCCTTTCCGGGGCGACTCAGGCGTCGATCTGCGCCCAGGCCTTGTCCAGCCGCTTCGCGCTCACCGGCTGCGGCGTTCGCAGCTCCTGCGCGAACAGGCTCACGCGCAGTTCCTCCAGCAGCCAGCGGTACTCGTCGAGCCGCGCGTGCGGGGCGCCGCGCAGTTCGGCCACGCGCTTGAGCCAGCGCGACTCCAGCGGGCGCAGCTCGGCCAGGCGGACGGCATCGCGGGCGGGGTCGCCACGCAGCTTGTCCAGCCGCAGCACCACGGCCTTCAGGTAGCGGGGCAGGTGCTGCAGCGCCGCCCAGGGCGTGAGCTGCAGGAAGCGCTTCGGCACCAGCCGCTGCAGCTGCGCGGCGATGTCGTCGGCCACGTCCCTGGACGGACGGGCGTCCTTCAGCTTGCGTGCCGCGGCCGCGTGCTCCACCAGCACCGCCGCGCCCAGCCGCGCCACCTCGGCGGCGATCAGGTTCAGACGCGTCCGGCCTTCGTCGATGCGGGCATGGAAGCCGGTGGCGTCGGTGGGCAGCGGCTCGGCGCCGAAGGCGCGGTCCAGCGCCACTGCCACGACCTGCTCGCGAAGCTCCTCGAGCGTGCCCAGCGGCATGAACAGGGCCGCCATGCGCGTGAGATCGGGGATGTTCCGCTCGAGATACCTCAGCGGCTCGCGGATCTGCAGCGCCACCAGCCGCCGGAAGCCGGCCCGGTGCTTCTGCGCCGCCAGTTCGGGCTCGTCGAAGACCTCGATCTCGACGTGCACGCCCTTGTCCACCAGCGCCGGGAAGCCCACCAGCACCTGCCCGCCCTTCTTCAACTCCAGCAGCTCGGGCAGTTCGCCGAAGCTCCAGGCCGTGTAGGCCGTGGCAGCGGCCAGCGCAGGTGCCGACGGCGGCGGCGCCGCGACCGCCGCCTGCACGCCGCGGCCGGCCGGCGCGGGCGCCGGGGGGCTGGCCGGAGCCGCAGCAGGCGCGACGGGTGCGGCGACCTTCAGCGCCGCCAGCGCCTGGAACGCACTGCGGGCCTGCCCGCCCAGCTCGGCCTTCAGCGCCGCGATGTCGCGCCCCGCGCCCAGCTGCCGCCCGTGCTCGTCGACCACCCGCAGGTGCATGAAGTGGTGCGGCGGCAGCTGCTCGACCTTGAAGTCGTTGCGCTGCACCGCCAGCTGCGAACGCTCGCGCACGGCCTTGAGCAGCGCCTCCAGCAGGCTGCCCTGCGCGAAAGGCACGGTCTCGCAGAACTCGGCCGCGAAGTCCGGCAGCGGCACCAGGCGCGAGCGCGGGCGCTGGTGCAGCGTCTTGGCGAGCGCCAGCACCTTGGGCACAAGCATGCCCGGCACCAGCCACTCGCAACGTTCCTCGCTCACCGGGTTCAGCGCGTAGATCGGCACCGTCACGGTCAGGCCGTCCCTGGGATCGCCCGGCTCGTGCAGGTAGCTCGCGGCGCAGTCCACGCCGCCCAGCCGCAGTGTCTTCGGGAAGGCGTCGGTGGTGATGCCCGCAGCCTCGTGGCGCATCAGCTCGTCGCGCGTGAGCTGCAGGGCCCGCGGCTGGCGCTTCACCTCCTCGCGGTACCACTTCTCCAGGCTGCTGCCACCCACCACGTCGGCGGGCAGCTGCTGGTCGTAGAAGGCGGCGATGAGCTCGTCATCCACCAGCACGTCCTGCCGGCGCGCCTTGTGCTCCAGTTCCTGCACCTGGCGCACGACCCGGCGGTTGTGGGCCAGGAAGGGCAGCTTCCTCTCCCACACGGCATCGAAGGTGTCCTCGCGCAGGCCCTCCACCAGCGCCTCGCGGATGAAGATTGCGCGCGCGCCCTGGGCGTCCAGCGTGGCGTAGGCCACGCGCCGGTTGTTGTAGACGACGATGCCGTAGAGCGTGGCGCGCTCCAGCGCCACCACCTCGGCCTGCTTCTTCTCCCAGTGCGGCTCCAGCAGCTGCTTCTTGAGCAGGTGGCCGGCCAGCGGCGGGATCCAGGTCGGCTCGATGGCCGCCAGCCCGCGCCCATACAGCCGGGTGGTCTCCACCAGCTCGGCGGCCATCAGCCAGCGGCCGGGCTTCTTGCTGAGATTCGCGCCCGGATGGCGCCAGAACTTGATGCCGCGGGCGCCGAGGTAGCTCTCTTCATCGTCGACCTTGCAGCCCACGTTGCCCAGCAGCCCCGCCAGCAGCGAGAGATGGATCTGCTCGTAGCTGGCCGGCAGCGTGTTCAGGCGCCAGCCCTGTTCGGCCACCACGGTGTGCAGCGGGCTGTGGATGTCGCGCCACTCGCGCACGCGGCGCGGGCTGATGAAGTGCTCGCGCAGCCGCTGCTCCTGCTGGCGGTTGGTGAGCTTGTGGCTGTCGACCTGCTCGCTCTTCTGCGCCGCGTGGCCGTGACGGCCGCGGCCGTCTTCGACCCACTGCCAGAGTTTGAGCGTGCCCATGAACTCCGAGCGCTCGGCGTCGAAGGGCTGGTGCTTCTGGTCGGCGGCCTGCTGCTGCTCCTGCGGGCGGTCGCGCACGTCCTGGCCCGACAGCGCCGCGGCGATCACCAGCACCTCCGTCAGCGCCTGGCGGTCGCGGGCCTCCAGGATCATGCGGCCCACCCTCGGATCCAGCGGCAGCCGGGCCAGCTCGCGGCCCGTGGCCGTCAGCTCGTTGGCCTCGTCCACCGCGCCCAGCTCGGCCAGCAGCGCGTAGCCGTCGGCGATGGCCTTTCGCGGCGGCGGCTCGACGAAGGGGAAGTCCTCCACCACCCCCAGGTGCAGCGACTTCATGCGCAGGATCACGCCCGCGAGGCTGGAGCGCAGGATCTCGGGGTCGGTGAAGCGCGGCCGCCCGGCGAAGCTCGCCTCGTCGTACAGCCGGATGCAGACGCCGTCGGCCACGCGCCCGCAGCGGCCGGCACGCTGCGCGGCCGCGGCCTGGCTGATGGGCTCCACCTGCAGCTGCTCGACCTTGTTGCGGAAGCTGTAGCGCTTGACGCGCGCCAGCCCGCTGTCGATGACGAAGCGGATGCCCGGCACCGTGAGCGAGGTCTCGGCCACGTTGGTGGCCAGCACGATGCGGCGGCCGTTGCCGGCCACGAACACGCGGTCCTGCTCGGCCTGGCTCAGGCGCGCGAACAGGGGCAGGATCTCCACCGGCGGCCCGCCCTTCTGCGCCTGGGCCAGGTGCCGGCGCAGGTGGTCGGCAGCTTCGCGGATCTCGCGCTCGCCGGGCAGGAAGAC
>JBKDQY010000079.1:0-3192 GCA_046341655.1 Betaproteobacteria bacterium
CGTTCTGTCCCAGCAGCGTGACCTCCTTGACGCCCTGCTCGGCCAGGCCGGCCACCTCCACCAGCACGTCGTCGAGCGGGCGGCTCACCTCCTCGCCGCGCGTGTAGGGTACGACGCAGAACGAGCAGTACTTGGAGCAGCCCTCCATGATCGAGACGAATGCGCTTGCGCCCTCCACCCGCGTCGGCGGCAGGTGATCGAACTTCTCGATCTCGGGGAAGCTGATGTCGACCTGCGGCCGCCGCTGCTGCGTGCGGGCCTCGATCATCTGCGGCAGCCGGTGCAGCGTCTGCGGGCCGAAGACGAGGTCGACGTAGGGCGCGCGCTCGATGATGGCCGCGCCCTCCTGGCTGGCCACGCAGCCGCCCACGCCGATGAGCACGCCCTTGTTTTTGAGGTGCTTGACGCGGCCGAGGTCGGAGAAGACCTTCTCCTGCGCCTTCTCGCGCACGCTGCAGGTGTTGAAGAGGATCAGGTCGGCGGCCTCGGGGTCGTCGGTCTTCTCGTAGCCCTGCGCGGCACCCAGCACGTCGGCCATCTTGTCCGAGTCGTACTCGTTCATCTGGCAGCCGAAGGTGCGGATGAAGACCTTCTTCGGCGCCCTGTCGTCGGGCGGGTTCATGGCTTGCTCCAGGTCTGGGCGGCACCGTCGAAGCGCCAGGTCGCGGCCTCGGCGGGGGTGCTGGGCCAGGGCTTGCGCGCGGCCTCGGCCGGGGTGAGCAGCCAGACGTCGAGCAGGTTGCCCTGCGGGTCGAGCGTGTAGTGCACGAGCAGCTTCTGCCCGGCGACCTGGCCGCTGAGGACGATGCGGTTGCCGGCGTCGCGGATGCGCGCGCCGGGCGCCAGGCGCGCCGGCTGGCGGTTGAGCAGGGCCTCGGGCGGCGCGGTGACGACGAGTTCGCCCCGCAGCGCCGTGGCGGGGAAGCTGCGCAGGGGCTGGGCGGTGGCGGCCGCGGCGGCCGTGAAGCACAGCGCAGCGGCGAGGATCGGGGCACAGCGGGGCATGGTGTGGATCCAGGGGCTGTGGCGCACCGCCCGGCGGGCGGAGCAAAAACGGCCCGAGGGTGGGCTCGGGCCGTCGCGGTTCTGGTGGCGCTTCAGGGATTTGAACCCCGGACCTGCGGATTATGATTCCGTCGCTCTAACCAACTGAGCTAAAGCGCCTGAGCCCGCGATTATATCCCGCAGCCTGCGGCGGGTGTGAAGGGCCCCACCGTCCGCAGCCGCAGGCCCCACGCCGATGTTCAGCTTCTTCCGCAAGAAGGCGCCGCCCCCCGCCGCCCCGCCCGAGGCCCTGCCGGCACCCGCTGCCGACACCGCACCGGTCGCCCTGGCGGGGCCTGCCCCGGCACCCGCCCCGGAGCGCAGCGGCTGGCTCGGCCGTCTGGCCCACGGCCTTCGAAAGACGGGCTCCAGCCTGTCGCAGGTCTTCACCGGCACGAAGATCGACGACGCCCTGTATGAAGAGCTCGAGTCGGCGCTGCTGATGGCCGACGCCGGCGTCGCGGCCACCGAGGCGCTGCTGGCCGACCTCAAGCGCCGCGTCAAGGAGCACAAGGCCACCGATCCCGGGGCCGTGAAGGCGCTGCTGGCCGACGCCATCACCGATCTGCTCTCGCCGCTGGAGAAGCCGCTCGTCGTCGGCGCGGCCACGCCCACGGTGATCATGGTCGTGGGCGTCAACGGCGCCGGCAAGACCACCAGCATCGGCAAGCTCACCCGCCACCTGGCCGAGTCGCAGGCCCGCGTGCTGCTGGCCGCGGCCGACACCTTCCGCGCCGCCGCGCGCGAGCAGCTCGCGGTGTGGGCCGGGCGCAACCAGGTCGAGATCGTCAGCCAGGACAGCGGCGACCCCGCGGCGGTGAGCTTCGACGCCGTGCAGGCCGGCCGCGCGCGCGGCTGCGACGTCGTCATCGCCGACACCGCCGGCCGCCTGCCCACGCAGCTGCACCTGATGGAGGAACTGAAGAAGATCCGCCGCACCATCGCCAAGGCGCAGGAAGGCGCGCCGCACGAGGTGCTCCTGGTGGTCGACGGCAACACCGGCCAGAACGCGCTGGCCCAGGTCAGGGCCTTCGACGCCGCGCTGGGCCTGACCGGCCTGGTGGTGACCAAGCTCGACGGCACCGCCAAGGGTGGCGTGCTCGCCGCCATCGCGCGCTGGGGCGCCACCAGGCCGGGCGGTCCCGTGCCGGTGTACTTCATCGGCGTGGGCGAGAAACTCGAGGATCTGCAGACCTTCAGCGCGCGAGAGTTCGCGCAGGCGCTGCTGGGCTAGCGCTGCGGCGCGGGCTCGTTGTCCTCGTAGAAGCCGCTGGGCACCGGCTCCAGGGCCTGGTCGAAGGCGGCCTCGGCGGCGGCGCGGTCGCCGGCCGACAGCACCTCCTGGATGTCTGGCAGCGGGATGAGCGGCATCGGTCGCGAACTGCCGGGCTGGGACGCTATGCCGGGGCTGGCCGGCTGCAGCACGTGCGCCATGGCCTGCCGCACCTCGGCCACGCTGGGGAGTTCGCCCTCGCGCCACTCGTGCACGCGGATGCGGGCGGCGCGCAGCACGCGCGCCATGCGCTCGTGCCGACGGCGCGAACGGGCGCTCTCCTGGGTGGTGCGGATGTCGATGACGGCAAGCACGCGCGAGCCGCCGTCGCAGATGAGCAGGTCGGCGCTCAGCGAGCCCACGCGCTGCAGCCACATGGAGTAGCTGTGGCGCGCCGGGACGCGGAGGAAGCGCGACAGGGGCACCTGCCCCAGCACCAGGTAGCCCGGCATGGCGCGCTTGAGCAACTCCAGGGCCTGCCGCTCGGTGATGCTGAGCACGCGCGCGGCCTCGGGCGGCCAGTCCGCCACCGTGTCCAACTCCTCCTGCTGGATCGGCGCCTGCGCCCGGCGCGCCGACCGGAGCCGCAGCACCAGCCAGGCCAGCAGCAGCAAGATGGTCAGCGGTGCGGCGTAGGGGGAAAGGGTCTCCATCCGGTCGGTGCGCAGGGGCGAAGGGAACGCGGCGAGCGAACCCCCAGCATCGGCCCGGACGGCCGCCGCCACAAGGGAGGACGGCACAACAGGCGTATCGAAGTGTCAGCGCGGCAGGCCGGGGAAGCCGCCGCCCGGGCCGCCCCCCATCCCGCCACCGAAGGCGCCACCCATGCGCTTCATCATCTTCATGAGGCCGCCGCCCTTCATCTTCTTCATCAT
>JBKDQY010000080.1:0-6578 GCA_046341655.1 Betaproteobacteria bacterium
GCACGCGAAGGGATCAGCTCCGGGTCGGGGCTGAAGTAGATGTTGTCGACCCAGCTGCGCGTGCCGGCCCACACCGTGCCGCCCTGATTGGTCACCGTGAAGGTGACCGTGGTCTCCTCGCCCGAGAAGTTCTCCGACTGCGTCACCACGTTGCTCACGCGCAGGTCGGCCGGCTGGTTCGTCACCACGGAGGTGACGGCCCGGGCGTTGTTGGTCTCGTCGACCTCGCGAACCTGGCCGGGCGCGGGGTTTCCGAGGAAGCGATCGGTCTCGACGACCAGGAATCCGCCCGCGACCGACGGCGCCAGCGCCACGGTCTGGCTGGCGCTGTAGCTCTCGCCCTTGCCCAGGCTGCGTTCCTGGCGGTACTCCCCCAGCAGCCAGCGCACGGTGGCCTGGCTCAGGTCGGCGTTGTCGGCGATCCAGACACGGTCGGTCCAGGCGCCGGTGAAGGCGTCACCGTTGTTGCGCACCGTGTAACCGAAGCTGTAGTCCGAGGCCGCCGCGCCGGCGGTTGGCGCGATCACCTGGCTCACCACCAGGTCGGGCGTGGTGCCGAGCACCGCGATCGGCCGCGCCTTGTAGTTGTTGTTGTCGATCTGCGCGGCGTCGTCGGGGTTGACGTTGGACGCCAGCGTGTCCTCGAGGATGGCGTCGTAGGTGTCGCTCCAGACGGTGATGAAGTACTGCCCCGACCTCAGCCCCTCGGGGATCTGCACGTCCAGCGTGCCCAGGTAGTCCTGGCCCACGGCCAGGTGGCCCGTGTGGGTGACCTGCGCCAGGCGGATGTCACCCTTCCACGGCGACGGGCGCGTGCGGTCCACCGTCAGCCAGACGCTGTCCGTCCAGCTGTTGACACTGGCGTTGTCGCCGCGGGTGGTGGCCGAGCCTCGGTTGCCCACCCTGTAGCGCACCTCGATGCGGCTGCCGTGCACGGCCTGGTCGGGCGCGACGACGTCGCTGGTCACCAGGTCGGAAAACGGCACCGCTTCGATCTGCAGCCGCTCGGCGCGAGCGTTGTTGGCCTCGCCCGGGTACTCCTCGACGCGGTTGGTGGCGTCGGCCACGACGATGAGGTAGGCGCTGCCGCGGTAGCGGATCGGGATGTCCACCAGCGCCGAGGCGTTGGTGTAGCTCTCGCCGGGGGCCAGTGCAGCGGCGCTGTCGAGCCGGCCGACGAGCACGTCGTCGGCACTGACCGTGCCGTCCAGCGAGAGGTAGATGTAGTCGCTCCACTGCCCGCTGGTGGGCAGCGAGCCGAAGTTGCCCACCGTGAACTGCACCGCCGCCCGGGTGCCCGCGGTCACGCTCGCGGGCACGGTGGCAGCCGTCACGCGCAGATCCGGCCGCGGCGTCAGCGACACCGCGAGGGCCCGGTCGTCGTCGGTGCTGTTGTTGGCACGCGCCGCGCCGTGCTCGTACACCTGGTTGGTAGAGCCCGTGCCCAGCAGGCTGTTGGTCACCACCCGCAGCCGGTAGCCGCCCTCGATGCGCGCAGGCAGGCGCAGCTGCTCGCTGCGGGTGTAACGCTTGCCCGCGTCGAGCCCGCGGTCGTAGGTGAAGCTGCCCAGCAGCACTGCCGCGCCGCTGCCCGGCGGGATCAGCAGCACGTCGTCGCGCCAGGTCCCGACAGCCGAGGCGACACCCTGGTTGAGCACCGTCCAGCTCAGTTCGACCAGCGATCCCTCCAGCGCCGTGGCCGGTGCCTCGATCGACTCGACCACCAGGTCGGGCGAGGGCGCCAGCGTCACCGCCACCGCTGGCGAGCGGCCGCTGTTGTTGGTGGTGTAGACGAACTCGAACGGGCCGCCCGTCTCCACCTGCACGTACCACGTGCCCTCCAGGCCGTGGGGCAGCGTGACCTGGATGCTGCGCGTGTAGCTGGCGCCCACGCCGAGCTGCCCGATCTGGCCGGCCCGGGCCAGCTCGTGACGCGCACCGCTGCCGTCGGCGTTGGCCGTCAGCCAGACCCGGTCGTCCCAGGTGCTGCGGTCGGTGATGCCGATGCCGCGGTTGGCCACCGTCCAGCTCACCTGCAATGGCCGGCCGCTGACTGCCACGCCCTCGGTGGCCACGCTCTCCACGCGGAGGTCCGCGTACGGGATGGGCATGACGTCGAGCAAGCCCGGCGCTGCCGCCTGGTTGTTGCCCTCCGCTGCGTTTTCCCACACCTCGCCCAGCGCGTCGGTGCGCACGAACACCTTGCCCTGACGGATGAAGCCCGGCCCGAAGCGGTAGGTCACCGTGCCTTCGTAGCTCTGGCCTGCGCCGAGCGCGCCGTCGCGCTGCAGCGTGCCCAGCACGATGTCGTCACCGTCGCCCAGCACGTCGTTGGTGGAGTACACCACCCGGTCCGTCCAGCTCACGCTGCGGCCCGCCCCCACGCCCACGTTGGTGACCACCCAGCGCACCGTCACGCTGGCCGGGTCGGCCACCACCGGCTCGGCGGGGATGGTCACGCTGGTGACGGTGAGGTCGGCGAAGAAATCGCGCGCCACGTTGATCGCCAGGCGCGCCGTGTTGTCGGCCTCGCCCGCCGCGCTCTCGGCGTTGACGCCGGTCGCATCCGTCACGACGATCAGGCGCCACGGGCCCTGCAGATCGGGCGCCAGCGTAAAGACCAACTCGCCCGCCGCCTCGGCGCCTGCGCCCAGGCTGGCGATGCTGCGCTCGCCCAGCAGCACGTCGCCGCTGCCCACGCTGTCGTCGGCCGACAGGTACACCCGCTCCAGCACGTTGCGCGCCCCGGCGTTGCCGGCGTTGCGCGTGTTCCAGCGCAGCGTCACCACCTCGCCGCCGCGCAGCGTGCCCGTGGTTTGCAGGCCCTGCAGCTGCAGCTCCGGCGCGGCCACCGTCAGCGTGCGCGAGGCCACGTTGTCGGTCTCATCGGACTCACTGACCCGGCCCGTGCGGTCGGTCGTCACCTCCAGCCGCCACTGGCCCGGCGGCAGCGCCGGCACGGCCACCGACAGCGTCTGCTCCAGCGTGGCGCCGGCAGCGATCGAGCGGAAGGCCGCGTCGCTGCTCAGCAGCTGCGGCGCGTGCACCCCGGAGACGTCCACCAGCCGCAGTTCCTCGCCGAAGAAGGCGTTGGCCGCGTCGTTGCCGCCGTTATGCAGCCCGTAGCTCACCGTCACGCGCTCGCCCACGCGCCAGGTGTCGGGTGCCGTCAGCGACTCCACGCGAAGGTTCGGTCGCGGCTCCGGCTTGACCTCCAGCGCGGCAGCAGAGACCGCGACGTTGTTGGCCGTGCGACCGAGCTCGTGCACGACGGCATTGGCATCGCTGCGCACGATCAGGTACGCCGCGCCCGAGACGTTGCGCGGGATGCTCACCTCCATCGACTCGGTGTACGCCGCACCCACCTCGAGCATCCCCACGTGGGTGACCGAGCCCAGCAGCACCGAGGTGCCGGTGATGCCCGGCGTGCTCGACAACCAGACCTGGTCGACCCAGCGGCTCGGGTCGGTGATGCCGATGCCGTCGTTGCGCACCGACCACTGCACATTCACCGAGCGCCCGGCGATCAGGTCCGTCGGCAGCGCCACCAGCGTCACGGCCAGGTCGGCGTAGGTCTCGCGGACCTCGACGGGGCTGGAGATGCGGCGGTTGTCGGCCCGCGTGTCGGGCTCCTTGACGTTGGCGTCGGCATCGGCCACGACCGCCACGTGCCAGGCTCCGCCGATGCGCGCCGGCAGCCGCACCAGCGCGCTGCGCTCGTAGCTCGCGCCCACCGCCAGCAACTCGCTGCGCGGCACGCTGGCCAGCACGATGTCGTCGGCATTGCCGATCGTGGCGTCGCGGCTGAGCACGACGCGGTCCACCCAGCCCCCCGGGGCCGGCGCGCGGCCGTCGTTGCGCACCGTCCAGCCCACGCTGATCTGGCCGCCGGAGTCGGCCGCCGTCGGCGCCGTCAGCGCTGCCAGCACGAGGTCGGCGTAGTCGCGCGCTGCCGACACGAAGGCGAAGGTGGCGCCGTTGTTGGCCTCGGCGTCGCCGCCGTCGTTGGTTTCGTACACCGTGCCGCTGCCGCCGTTGCCGGCGTCGATGCCGATCACGACGTCGAAGCTGCCGGCGCCGGCCAGCCCGTCGGGCATCACGAAGCTGTGGCTGCGGCTGCGCACCTCGCCGGGCCCGATCGGCAGCGCCGCTGCGCCGCTGAAGCTCAGCAGCGTGTCCAGCACCACCGCCCCGGGCGTGCCGTCTGCGTTGCGCTGGCGCACCACCAGCCGGTCTTGGTAAGGTAGGTTGCTGGGTACCCGGCCCGCGTTGACGTCGTCCCAGGCCACGGTGACGACGGCGCCGGCCTGTGGCACGGCCTCCACGACGCGCGCGTTGCGCACCACCAGGTCGGCGCCCACCGACAGGCTGCGCTCTATCGTGTTGTCGGTCTCCAGCCCGCTGTAGCTGTCGAACTCGTTGACGACGTTGTCGGAGTCCACCATCACGCGCAGGCGCAGCAATCCCGCCGCATGCGCCCCCGCCGGCCAGACAAAGCTCACGCTGCGCTCGACCTCCGCGCCCGGCGGCAACTCCGCCGCCAGCCCTGGCACGGACAGCACGGCAATCACGCCGCCGCTGCTCTGGTTGCGCAGTTCCATCCGCTCCGACCAGCCCGTGGCGGCCGCCACGTTGCCGACGTTGCGGCTCGTCCAGCGCACCGTCACCGTCTGCCCGGGCTGCCAGTCCGCCGCCGGCTCGATGCGCAGGTTGGCGGCCTGCAGGTCGACCCACGTGGTCACCGTGGCCATGCCGCTGGTGAGCATGACGTGGCCGCGGTTGTTGCCCTCGGCAGCGGCACCCTCGATCTGGGTGTTGTCGGCGTCGGTGTCCACCGTCAGCACGAAGCTGCCGGCACCGGCCGGGCCTTCGGGCAGGACGATCAGCGCGCTGCGCGCCACCACCGCGCCCGGCGCGATGGCGCCTGCGGCCGACGCCACGTACGGCACCACCACCTCTGCCACCACCACGCCCTGCGCGTTGCGCAGCCGCACGCGCTCGATGAAGTCGCCCGCGGTGGCCGCACTGCCGCTGTTGCGCGTGTTCCACTGCACCACGATCTGCCCGCCGCTGATGAAACGCTCGCCGCGCCACGGCGTCGCCACCACGTCAGTGACCTGCAGGTCCATGCCGGCACCGCGGTCGACCTCGGCGACGATGCGGGACAGGTCCCAGGTCTGGCCATCCGCGAAGCGGATCTGCTGCAGCGGGTTGGCGCCGTTTGCCGGGTTCTCGTCTTGGAAGAACTGGCTGACGGTGAGCTTGTCGCTGCCGCCGGCGATGGCCACCTCCAGCGCCGTGTGGCGCTGCGTGGCCGCGTCGAACACCCTGCGCAGCGCCCGCTGCCCGGGCCCGATGTCGCTGCCGAGTTGCAGCGTGTTGCGCTTGTCGGCGCGGGTGTCCCACCAGGGGCTGGCCTGCAGGGTGTCCTGGCCGTCGCCACGCCCGAAGCGGTAGGTGTTGTTGCCGAGGCCGCCGGACATCGTGTCGTTGCCGGTGCCGCCCTCGAGCACGTCGTCGCCGTCGTCTCCGGCGAGTACGTCGTCGCCGGCGCCGCCCAGCAGCGTGTCGTTGCCGCCGCGCGCCACGATCGTGTCGTCGCCGTCGCCGCCCGACAGCGTCTCCACACCCGTCGTGCCGACACGCGTGTCGTTGCCCGGACTGGGTGTCTGCACGCGCGCCAGCATGTCCGCCAGCGACCAGGTGGTGCCGTCGGCGAAGCGGATCTGCTTGACCGGGTTCTCGCTCCGGTTGGGGTCGTCGCCATTGAAGAACTCGCTGACGATGACGCGGTCTTCGGTGCCGACGATGGCCACCTCCAGCGCGGTGGCGCTGCGCGTGGTGATGTCGTAGACGCGCCGAAGCGCCACGTCCGAGGGCGCCACGCCGGCCTTGAACTCGATGGCGTTGAGGGTGCTTCCCTCCCACCAAGGGCTGGCCCGCAGAAGGTCCTGCCCGTCGCCGCGGCCGAACAGCACGGTGTCGCGGCCGGAGCCGCCGTCGATGGTGTCGTTGCCGGCGCCACCGTCGAACACGTCGTCGCCATCCTCGCCCAAGAGGGTGTCGTCGCCGGCACCGCCCCTGAGGGTGTCGTTGCCGGCGCGGCCGAAGAGGGTGTCGTCCCCGTCGCCACCGTCCAGCACGTCGGCACCGCCGGTGCCGGTTCGGGTGTCGTCGCCGGCAGTGCCAGCCTGGACGCGCTGCAGGATGTCCGCCAGCGCCCAGACCGTACCGGGCTCGTCCGCGAACCGGATCTGCTGCAACGGGTTCCGGGCGTTGGCGGGGTCGGCGTTGGTCAAGAACTCGCTGACGACGAAGCGGTCGCTGCTGCCGGCGATGCCGATCTCCAACGCCGAGACGGTGCGTGTGGTCACGTCGTACACGCGCCGCAGCGTCACCTCCGAGGGGGCCACGCCGGCCTTGAACAACAGCGCGTGGAGCCGGTTGGAGTAACCGGCCCAGGACAGCAGGCGGTCCTGCCCGTCGCCGCGGCCGAAGCGGTAGGTGTTGTTGCCGTGGTTGCCCTGCAGGCTGTCGTTGCCGGCGCCGCCGTCGATCACGTCGTCGCCGTCGTCGCC
>JBKDQY010000081.1:0-7677 GCA_046341655.1 Betaproteobacteria bacterium
GCGATCCAGATCACCGCCTTCGGCGGTCCCGAGCAGATGCAGCTCGTGGAACTGCCCGTGGGCGAACCCGGCCCCGGCGAGATCCGCATCCGCCACCACGCCTGCGGCCTGAACTACATCGACGTCTACCAGCGCACGGGCCTGTACGCCAACCCGCTGCCGCTGACGCTGGGCATGGAAGGTGCCGGCGTCGTCGAGGCCGTCGGCGAGGGCGTCACGCACCTGAAGCCCGGCGACCGCGCGGCCTACGCCAGCAACCCGCCCGGCAGCTACAGCGAGGCGCGGGTCATGCCCGCGCGCTGCGTGGTGAAGCTGCCCGACGCGATCGGCTTCGACACCGCGCCCGGCATGATGCTCAAGGGCCTGACGGCGCAGTACCTGCTCAAGAAGACGCGTCCCGTCGAAGGCCTGGAACCGGGCGACTTCGTGCTGTTTCACGCCGCCGCGGGTGGCGTGGGCCTGATCGCCTGCCAATGGGCCCGTGCCCTGGGCTTGCAGCTCATCGGCACCGCCGGCAGCGCCGCCAAGTGCGAGCTGGCGCTGGCGCACGGGGCCGCACACATGATCGACTACAGCCGCGAGGACTTCGTGGCGCGCGTGAAGGACATCACCGGCGGCCGCGGCGTGAAGGTGGTGTACGACTCCGTGGGCAAGGACACCTGGGAGGGCAGCCTGAACTGCCTGCGCCCCTTCGGCCTGATGGCCAGCTTCGGCAACGCCAGCGGCCCCGTGGCGCCGTTCGCGCCCGGGATCCTCGGGCCCAAGGGATCGCTGTACGTCACGCGGCAGACGCTGTTCACCCACATCGCCACGCGCGAGGCCACGCAGGCCATGGCCGACGACCTGTTCGCGGTGGTGGGCAGCGGCGCCGTCACGATCCGCATCGACCAGCGCTACCCGCTGGCCGACGCGGGGCAGGCGCACCGCGACCTGGAGGCTCGCAAGACGACCGGCTCGACCGTCCTGCTGCCCTGAACGGCCGCGGGGCCGGGCCGCACGCCGCGGCCGCCAGCCACTCGGGGCCGGGAGGACTCAGTTGTCGAACCTGTAGTCCGTCTTGGCCCGCTTGCGCATCTCTTCCTGGAAGGCCTGCGCCTGCATCTGCTCGAGGCGCTGCTTGACTTGGTCCTTGACCTCGGCGAAGGCCGGGAAGGGGGCCTCGCGGGTCTCCTCGAGCCTGATGATGTGCCAGCCGAACTGGCTCTTCACGGGCGCGTCGGTCATCTGGCCCTTCTGCAGCCGGACCATGGCCTGGCCGAACTCCGGCACGTAGCTGTCGGGCTTGGCAAAGTCGAGGTCGCCGCCATTGGCGCCCGAACCGGGATCCTTGCTGTTCTTCTTGGCCAGCTCCTCGAAGCTGGCGCCAGCCTTGATCTGCGCGATCAGGGCTTTGGCCTCGGCCTCCTGCTCCACCAGGATGTGGCGGGCGCGGTACTCGGTGCCGGTGGCCTGTGCCTTGAACTTGTCGTACTCGGCCTTGGCCGCGGCGTCGGTGATGGGGTTCTTGCGCTTGTGATCCTCGAACAACTCACGGATGAGCAGGCTCTGCCTTGCCAGCTCCATCTGCGCCCGGAACTCGCGCGAGGCGCCGATGCCGCGCTTCTCGGCCTCCTGGGCGAAGATCTCGCGCAGCACGAGCTGGTCGCGCGCCTGCTTCTCCATCTCGGGCGTGACGGCCTGGCCGCTGCGCGTGGCCTGCAGCAGGAGCGTCTCCATGCGCGCCTTGGGTACCGGCTTGCCGTTGACGATGGCGATGTTCTGCGCGGCCGCCGGCAGGGCGGGCAGGAGGGCGGCGAGCACGAGCGCGCCGGCGGCGAGGGTTTTGAGCTGCATGGGTGGTGGGTTGCGACCGATGGAAGGTGCCGCGTCGGACCGCGGCGGTGGCGCGAAGTTCATTCGTCGC
Source organism: Betaproteobacteria bacterium (assembly GCA_046341655.1). Taxonomy (GTDB): domain Bacteria; phylum Pseudomonadota; class Gammaproteobacteria; order Burkholderiales; family Burkholderiaceae_C; genus Rubrivivax. The sequence continues at coordinate 1,904 of JBKDQY010000081.1, forward strand.
CGGGTGCCCTGGCATCCAGCGCCAGCGCATGAATGCCCTGGCTGGCCAAGGGGCCGAGGGCATCATAAACGAGCCGGTGCCGGGCCAGGCGAGACAGCCCGGCGAAGCGCGCGCTGCGAATGCGCACGCTGAAGTGCCGGCCCTCGCGGGCCCCGGCGTGGCCGGCGTGCAGGTGGCTGTCGTCCTGCACCTCAAGCCGCTCGGGGGTCAGGGCGGCCTGCAGGCGCGCGGCCAGTTCCTCGGCGGTCATGGGCGGGCTCAGAGCCGCGTCTCGCCGCCGTCGCGCGGCGTGAAGTCGATCGCAGCGGAATTGATGCAGTAGCGCTCGCCGGTGGGCGCCGGGCCGTCGGGGAAGACGTGCCCGAGGTGCGAGCCGCAGGTGCGGCAGCGCACCTCCACCCGCACCATGCCGTGCGTGCGGTCGACCAGGCGCTCGATGACCTCGGCACCGGCCGCCGTGTGGTAACTGGGCCAGCCGCAGCCGGCGTCGAACTTGGTGTCGCTTTCGAACAGCACCGTGCCGCAGCCCACACAGCGGTACTGGCCGTCCTCCCAGTGGTCCCAGTAGCGGCCGGTGAAGGCGCGCTCGGTGGCGGCGTGCCGCGTCACCTGGTACTGCACCGGGTCGAGCTGGGCGCGCCACTCGGCGTCGGGCTTGCGGACGGGGTAGCGCGGGTCGTCGTGGTCGTGGGGCTGGCTCATGGCGGGAAGAAGCTGGCGGTGGCGGCGGCCGCTGCGATGAGGCCCGATTGTGGTCCGCGCGCGATGCCCGTGGGCCTGGGCGTGTTGTCCCGCCGGCGACAGCACTGCGGGAACGTCCTGAGGAGCAGGGCTTTCGGCATCCGTTACCTTCCGCCCCGTTCCGCGACTCTCGAGACCCTCAAGGAGACTAGTCATGCCCCTGCATTTCAAGCGCCGCCTGTTCGGTGCCACGGTGGCCGCCACCGCCCTGCTCAGCACGGGGCTGGTGTTCGCGCAAGCCGGCCAGACCGTCAAGATCGCCTTCATGGACCCGCTGTCGGGCCCGTTTGCCAACGTCGGCCAGAACCAGCTGAAGAGCTGGCAGTTCACGGCCGAGGAGCTGAGCAAGAAGAACAGTGCCGGCGTCAAGTTCGAAATCGTGCCCTTCGACAACAAGGGCTCTCCGCAGGAAAGCCTGAACACGCTGAAGGCGGCCATCGACCAGGGCATCCGCTACGTCACGCAGGGCAACGGCTCGGGCGCCGCCGCCGCGATCCTCGACGCCGTGCAGAAGCACAACGAGCGCAACCCCGGCAAGGAGGTGGTCTACCTCAACTACGCCGCCGTCGACCCCGCGCTCACCAACGAGCGCTGCTCGTACTGGCACTTCCGGCTCGACGCCGACACCTCGCAGAAGATGGAGGCGCTCACGAGCTACATGAAGGACGTGCCGAGCGTCAAGAACGTCTACCTCATCAGCCAGAACTACGCTCACGGCCAGCAGGTCAACCGCTACTTCAAGGAAATCATGGCGCGCAAGCGCCCCGACGTGAAGATCGTCGGCGAGGACCTGCACCCGCTGGGCCAGGTGAAGGACTTCGCGCCCTTCGTCGCCAAGATCAAGGCCAGCGGCGCCGACAGCATCGTCACCGGCAACTGGGGCCAGGACCTGACGCTGCTGGTCAAGGCGGCCAAGGACGCCGGCCTGAACGCGGCCTTCTACACCTACTACGCCGGCGTCAGCGGCACCCCCACCGCGCTGGCCGCGGGCGTGGGTGGCCCGGTGCGCGTCGTGTCCTATGGCCACAACAGCCTGCCCGACCCGATCAAGCGCATGCAGGACGAGTACAAGAAGCGCTTCAACGACGACTACTACACCTACGCCACCTACAACGGCATCTCGATGCTGATCGAAGGCATCACCCGCGCCAAGTCCACCGATCCGGTGAAGGTGGCGGCAGCGATGAGCGGCATGAAGTTCCGCGGCTTCGCCGGCGAGGTCGAGATGCGCAAGGCCGACCACCAGCTGCTGCAGCCGCTGTACATCACCGAGTGGCGCAAGGCCGACGCTAAGAACCCGTACAGCGTCGAGAACACCGGCTGGAACTTCCAGCCCGTCAAGGAGATCCCCTCCTTCGTGGCCGCGACGCCGACGTCATGCCAGATGAAGCGGCCCTGATGGCCTTCCGCCACTGAGCCGACCGGCGCGGCGCCCTCGGGCGCCGCGCTTGCTTTCCCAGCGACCCCGGCGCGCCCCATGCCGGCGACACGATGGACGCCAGCTACTTCCTGATCTCGCTCCTCAACGGCCTGTCGGTCGGCCTGCTGCTGTTCATGCTGGCCTCCGGGCTGACGCTGATCTTCAGCATGATGGGTGTGCTGAACTTCGCGCACGCGAGCTTCTACATGCTCGGCGCCTACGTCGCCTACACGATCACGCAGGCGGTGGGCTTCTGGTGGGGGCTGCTGATCGCGCCGCCCGTCGTCGGCCTGCTTGGGGCCCTGTTCGAGCGCTACGCGCTGCGCCGGGTGCACAAGTTCGGGCACGTGCCGGAACTGCTGATCACCTTCGGCCTGAGCTACATCATCCTCGAACTGGTGCAGCTGGTCTGGGGCCGCCAGGCGCTGAACTTCCTGCCGCCGGAGAGCCTGCGCGGGCCGCTGTTCACGATCATCGACCTGCCCGACTCCCTGTCGATCGCCTGGGGCGACAAGCCGCCAGTCTGCGCCAGCGTCGCCGGGGCCATCTGCACCACGTTCCCCGCCTTCCGGGCCTTCGGCATGGCCGTGGCGGTGCTGATGCTCATCGCGGTGTGGCTGTTGCTGACGCGCACCCGGCTGGGCCTGGTCATCACCGCGGCGCTGACCCACCCCGAGGCCGTCGAGTCGCTGGGCCACAACGTCCCGCGCGTGTTCATGCTCGTCTTCGGCGGCGGCACGGCGCTGGCGGCCCTGGCCGGCGTGATCGGCGGCGCCCTGCGCGTCACCGAGCCGTCGATGGCGCTGGCGGTCGGCGCGGTCGTGTTCGCGGTGATCGTCATCGGCGGCATGGGCTCGCTGGCCGGCGCCTTCGTCGCCAGCGTCGGCCTCGGCGTGATCGAGAGCTTCGCCGTGGGCAGCGACCGCAGCATCGCCGACGGTCTGAAGGCCGTCGGCATGGCCGTCACCCCGGAGACCTTCGGTTACGCGGTGTGGAGCGTCAAGATCAGCCAGATCGCGGCGATCCTGCCCTTCCTGCTGCTGGTGCTGATCCTGATCTTCCGGCCCAAGGGCCTGTTCGGCACGCGGGAGGGCTGAGGCGATGGCACACCTTCACGAGAGCCGTCCCCACTACCGTTTCCGGCCCTGGAATGTCGGGCGCTGGATCGTCTGGGGCGCCTACGCGCTGATCCTCTGCGTGGCGCCGCTGCTGTGGACGAGCAGCCTGTCGCACACCATGCTGTCGCAGATGGGCATCGCGATCATCGGCTGCCTGGCGTTCAACATGCTGCTCGGCCAGGGCGGGATGCTGAGCTTCGGCCACGCGGTGTACTCGGGCCTGGGCTCGTTCTTCGCGATCCACACGCTGAACCTGGTCTCGGCCGGCAAGCTGGCCGTTCCGGTGAGCATGATCCCGCTGGTGGCCGGCTTCTTCGGCATGCTGTTCGCGGTGCTGCTGGGCTGGGTGACGACCAAGAAGGCCGGCACGCCGTTCGCGATGATCACGCTCGGCGTCGGCGAGCTCGTGTGGGCGATGTCGCTGATGTTCCCCGGCTTCTTCGGCGGCGAGGGCGGCATCAGCGGCAACCGCGTTGCCGGCGACAAGTTCCTGGGCATCACCTTCGGGCCGCAGATCCAGCTGTACTACCTGATCGCCATCTACACCTTCGTGTGCACGGCAGCCATGTTCGCGTTCACGCGCACGCCGCTCGGCCGCATGCTCAACGCCGTGCGCGACAACCCCGAGCGCGTCGAGTTCGTCGGCTACAACACGCAGTACGTGCGCTACACGGCCTTCATCGCCAGCGGCTTCTTCATGGGCATCTCGGGCGGCCTGGCGGCGCTGAACTTCGAGATCGTCACGGCCGAGGTTGTCAACGCCGCGCGCTCGGGGGCGCTGCTGCTGTTCACATTCCTGGGTGGCGCGGTGTTCTTCTTCGGCCCCATCATCGGCGCGGTGCTGATGGTGCTGGCGCTGGTGCTGCTGTCGGAACTGACGCTGGCCTGGCTGCTGTGGCTGGGCCTGATCTTCACCTTCATGGTGATGTACGCGCCCGGCGGCATCTCGAGCCTGATCATGATGAACCTGCGCGTGGCCGCTTTCGGCAAGCTGCGGCCGCTGCTCGGCAGCTATCTGGCGCTGGCGGGCACGGGCCTGGTCGTGCTGGCCGGCTCGGGCGCGATGATCGAGATGGTCTACCACCTGCAGCTCAACCAGGCGCTCGGGCCCGAGCTCAGCTACATGGGCGCCAAGCTCAACGCCAAGAGCGTGGACAGCTGGTTCGGCGCCGCCTTCGTGCTGGCGGTGGGCGTGGCGCTGTTCGAACTCACGCGGCGGCAGTTCGTGCGTGAGTGGGACGCCACGCAGGAGTGGATCGAGAAGGAAGTGAAGCGCCGGGAGGCCGCCCTGTGAACGAGTTCGCCCTCGAACTGCGCGACGTGCGCAAGAGCTTCGGCAAGACCGAGATCATCCGCGGCGCCAGCCTGCAGGTCCGCGCCGGCGAACGCGTGGCCATCATCGGCCCCAACGGCGCGGGCAAGAGCACCTTGTTCAACCTGATCAGCGGCCGCTTCGGCAGCACCAGCGGCGACATCCTGCTGGGCGGCCGCAAGATCGACGGCCTGAAGCCCTACGAGATCAACCGCCTGGGGCTGGCCCGCAGCTTCCAGGTGAGCAACCTGTTCACGCGCCTGACGGTGTTCGAGAACCTGCGCTGCGCCGTGCTGTGGAGCCTCGGCTACCGGTACTCGTTCTGGAAGTTCCTCGCCGACGCGCACGACGCGAACGACCGCGCCGAGGAGGTCATGGACATGATCAAGCTGCACAAGCGGCGCGACGTCCAGGCCATGAACCTCACCTATGCCGAGCAGCGCGCGCTGGAGATCGGCATCACCATTGCCGGCGGTGCGCAGGTGATCCTGCTCGACGAGCCCACGGCCGGCATGAGCAAGAGCGAGACGGCGCGCTTCGTCAACCTGATCCGCGAGATCACGGTGGGCAAGACGCTGCTGACGGTGGAGCACGACATGGGCGTGGTCTTCGGCCTGGCGGACAAGATCGCGGTGCTGGTGTACGGCGAGGTCATCGCCTTCGACACGCCGGACCGCGTTCGCGCCAACGAGCGCGTCCAGGAGGCCTACCTCGGCAGCGTGCTGGCCGAGCAGCAGGTCGCGGGGGCGCACTGATGCTGCAGGTCGACAAGCTGCACGCCTTCTACGGCAAGAGCCACGTCCTGCACGGCGTGAACTTCCAGGTCCGCGACGGCGAGATCGTGGCCCTGCTCGGGCGCAACGGCAGCGGCCGCAGCACCACCGTCAAGGCCGTGATGGGCCTGGTGGACCTGCAGGGCTCGGTTCAGTTCAAGGGTCGCGAGCTGCAGGGCCTGAAGGCCTTCGAGATCGCGCACACCGGCATCGGCTACGTGCCCGAGAACCGCGACATCTTCCCCACGCTCACCGTGCACCAGAACCTGATGCTCGGCCAGCACGCTGCCGAGGTAGGCCTCCTGGACGCGCTCGTTGGCGCGAACGCGGTCCGGCGTGTCGAAGGCGATGACCTCGCCGTACACCAGCACCGCGATCTTGTCCGCCAGGCCGAAGACCACGCCCATGTC
>JBKDQY010000082.1:0-9380 GCA_046341655.1 Betaproteobacteria bacterium
GCGCACCAGTGTCCGTCCGGCCTTGGTCGGCTCCGCAACCCACCTTTTGCCACAACCGGCGCAGCAGTTTCATCGGAACGATTCGCGCGCGTCAGCGTGCGCTGCGGCCTAACCCCTTGCTCAAGCTGACCCGCTACGGCAGGCGCTGTAAGCCTGGTCCGCGGCATATGGTGCATCATCGCGAACCAGGCTTACAGCGCCCGCCTCCGCGGGCAGCTTAGCTCGAACGTTAGGCCGCATGCACATACGTCCCTACTCCGGAAAAGATTGGGAACGCGTCTGCCAGATCCATGACGCCGCACGCAAGGATGAGCTTGCATCCGCCGGCTTAGCCGCAGCATTCCTGACCCTCGAACACACCGCCGAGAATGAAGGGTTCCACGACTACACGCTACGGGTCGCGCAAATCGAGGATCGAGTAGTGGGATTCGTGGGTTTCACGAAGGAAGAATTGGCCTGGCTGTACGTTGATCCTGCTGAGCACGGCAAAGGTGCAGGAACGGCATTGATACAGGCAGTCCTGACCGAGACAAGATCACCGATGAGAGCTGAGGTCCTTAAGGGGAACGACGCTGCTCTCTCCGTGTACCGTAAGGCAGGCTTCCAGATCGCCGGAACAGAGCACGGTGTCATGCCGGGCAACGAGAGCTTTCATGTCTCGGTCACCGTTCTGCAGCACCCCGGTGCGGCCTAGCAAGTTCGCCTAGGGCTAGCTGCGCACGCTCGTGCCTGAGATCCGCATCAGCGCGGCAGGCGCGACCATCATGGGCACCCACGCAGACATGGCGGGAACCATCCTCGGATGGCGCCCGGGCACCGCGGATCTGGCGGTGCTCAAGCACGTATCAAGTTGGCGCGGCTGGCAGGATTCGAACCCACGACCCCTTGGTTCGTAGCCAAGTACTCTATCCAACTGAGCTACAGCCGCGTAGCCTTTAAGTATAGCACCTTTCATTCGAGGCCCGCCGCGGCCCGCTCGTGGCCCAGGGCGCGGGCTTCGTCGCCTTCTTCACGCGCCATCTCGGCCAGCACGCGCCACGCTCGGCGCCTCAGCGACGGTGCCAAGGCCACGCTGGTCGCGGCCTGCTCCAGCAGCGTGCGCGCCTTGCCCCACAGCCGGCGCTCGGCAAGCGCCAAGCCCACCGCGGCCACCAGCGCGGGCTCGTGGCCGTAGGACTGCGCCGCCAGTTCCAGCCGCGGCAGCCATTCGCTGCCGATGCCAGCGCGCGCGTCGGCCAGCGCCAGTGACAAGCTGTCGCGGTCCTCGCGCGACAACTCCGCCAGCCGGTCCCAGAAAGGGCGCAACCACTGGCGCGCGTCGTCGGAGCCACCCAGCAGCGCGGCCCGCTGCGCGGCCTTCGCCGCCACCTGGGCGTCGCGTCGGTCACCGGCATCGAGCTGATTCCACAGGCGGCGCAACTGCTGCAGGTCGTGCGCCGTGTCGAGCATGTCCGCGGCCAGCGATCGCAGCAGCGTCTGCGCCACCAGGGGCGAGAAGGCCTGATGGTTGGCCAGCAGTCTGGCCGTGCGCAGCGCCTCCGCGGGCTGTCGCGCCAGCCGCGCCGCCTGCAGCCGCAGGCGCAGCGCCTGGGTACGCCGCGCCGCGCCCGGCGGCAGCGCATCGAGCATCTCCAGCGCGCGGCTGGCGTCGCGGTCTTCCAGCGCCCACTCGGCGGCCAGCAGCCGCACGGCGTCGTGACCGGACGATCCGCCGCTGGCCGTCGTACCGGGGTGCTCGGCCAGCGCGCGAGCCACCATGGCGTCGCGGCGCTTGCGGTCCTGCAGGCGGTGAAGGCTACCGGCGGCCAGCAGGCGCGCCAGCAGCCGGAAGCGCGCGTCGCCAGCCAGCGCCTCGGTGTCGGTCTGCAGCACCAGCGCGCGCTGTGCGGCCTTCTGTGCGCGGCCGTAGCGGCCGGCGAAGTACTCGGCCTGCGCCTCGCGCAATGCCGCCTCGGCCACGCGCTCGCGTCTCAGGGCGCGCCACTGCCCCGCACGCCGCGGCAGGCTGACCAGCGAATTGAGAGCCTGCACGCCCAGCAGGAGCGCGGCCCCCACTCCCACCAGCAGCAGCACCGCGAGGTTGAGCGACAGATCAGTGCGCCACCCTCCCCAGTACACGCTGACGAGCCCGTCGTTGGGACCCAGCAGCGAGGCCGCCACCACGGCCACCACGGCCAGCAGCAACAGCCAGATCACCCCGCGCATGGCAACGCGGTCCTCAGCGCGGCGCCGGCACGGCGCTGAGCGTGGCAATGGCAGCCAGCGTCGCATCGGGCCGCGGCACCACCACCTGGCGCGACTGCGCGGCCACCTCGCGCAGAGCCGCACCGGCCACGGCCACGCGGCGGGCACCGCGGTCGAACCATCGGTCGAGCAGGGACTGGGCCTCGCGCAGGTCGGCCGCGGCCACCTCGAACTGCCGCGCCAGCAGGGCCAGCCGCGCGTTCAGCAGCCGCAGCTTCAGGTTCTCGCGCAGGTACAGGGCCTGCTCGGGGGCCAGCAGCACGGCCTCGGCGCTGTCCACCCGGGTGACGCGCACCAGGCTGCGCGCCTCGGACCACAGCACCAGCCCCAACTGGCGCCAGCGCGTGGCCAGGTCGGCGCCGGCGGGCGCGCTGGCGGCCGCCGCCGGCTGCCCCGCGGTGGGCACGCCACGCTGGTGCGGCATGGCCAGCATGGGCAATTCGTCGACCTGGCGGATGAGATCGTCGATGCGGATGGCCAGCCCGGTGAAGTCGGTGATCCCGGCGCTGCGCACCCGCTCGAGATCGGCCGCCACCGCCCGCCGCACGCGCTCCAGCCGTGGCTGGTTGAAGCGCGCCAGGCGCTCGTCGGCCTGGCGCAGCGTGGCCACCAGGGGCTCCGCGCTGCCCGTGATCGCGCTCTGCTGAAGTGCCACGCGCAGCGCGGCGTCGATGTCGGCGAGCACGTTCTCGTCGCGCGAACGCGCCAGGCCCTGCATCAGCTCCTCGATCTGCGTGCGCTGCAGCGCTGTCTCGGCCACGCGCGCCTCGAGCAGCGCGAGCTTGGCCGCCGTCTCGCGGCTGGCCTGCTCGGCCTGGCGCGCCATCAGCCGCGCCTCGGCAACCTGGGTGCCGCTGTCGGCCTGTCGCTTGACGAGTTCCGCCTCCAGCGCGCGCACCCGCTGCTGCGTGGTGTAGGCGAACAGCAGCGCGGCCGCCGACAGCACGGCCAGCGCGACCGCACCCCAGGGCGCCCAGCGCCGTGCAGGCGACCCGGTCGCGGTAGGCGGCGGCGCGGCGGGCACCGCAGACGGCGCAGGTTCGGCCGGCATGGCAGCGGGGGCGGGGGAGACGGGGGTGTCCTGCACGGCGAGGCGGATTCTAGGTATCGCGCGGTCCACGCCGCCGCCCGCGTGGCGCACAACCTCGGCCGGGCGGGCTCGTCAGGCGCCGGCCAGCGCCGCGGCGAGCGCCGCAGCGCCCTGCGCGAGGTCTTCCTGCGGCGGCAGCACGTGCACGCGGCCAAACCCGGCTGCGCGCGCCGCCTGCGCGATGCGCGGGTGGCCGGCCAGGGCGCACGAGGCCGACCAGTCGGCGGCAGGACAGAGCTGGCGCAGCCGCGCGACGACCTCGCTGCTGCCGAAGGCGAAGGCGTGCTCGGCCGGCGCGGCCACGGCGGCGGCGAGAACCCGCTCGGCGTCGTCGTCCAGCCGCGGCGCCGCACGGCGATACGCCGCCACGAAGTCCACCTGCGCGCCCGCGGCCCGCAGCTGCTCGGCCAGCCAGTCGCGGCCGTCTTCGCCTCGCACCACGCACGCACGGCGCCCCGCCCAGCCGCGCGCGGCCACGGCAGCCCACAGGCCCTCGCTGTCGGCCAGGCCGGGGGCCGGTTCGTCGATGGCAGTCACGCCCGCAGCCTGCAGCGCCAGCCGAGTGCCGGGGCCCGGCGAGCCGGCCCGAAGGCCCTGCGGCCACGCGGCGCCGGCGGGGCGCTCCGCGAAGAAGCGCTCCACGGCGTTGGCGCTGACGAACATCACCCAATCAAGGCGGGGCAGAGCCGCCCAGGCGGCGCGCAGCGGCGCGGGGTCGGCCAGGGGCTCGATGGCGATGAGCGGCAGCGCCACCGCATCGACGCCATACTCCCGCAGTGCCTTGACCCAGGGCAGCGCCTGGGCCCGGGGCCGCGTGACGATCAGCCGCCGGGGCATGCGCCGCGGGCCCTATGCCGAAGGCCCGGAACCCGACAGATAGCTGGCGGCGCCGGCGGCGTGCAGTTCGGCCACGGCCCGGGCGCCGAGGTCCCGGGCCGCGGCCTCGTCGGCCACCGGGGCGGCCACGCGAACGCGCAGCAGCGGGCGCGTGAGCTGCTGCGCGTCACCGAGCGCGGCGTCGAGGGTGAGCACGCCGTCGGGGCCCGGCGTGGCGTGGGCAGCCAGCGGCAGGCTGCAGCTGCCACCCAGCCCGCGCGACACGGCGCGCTCGGCCTGGCAGGCCAGGAAAGTCGGCGTGTGGATGGTCTGCGCCAGCAGCGCCTTCAGGCTGGCTGCGTCCTCGCGCACCTCGATGCCCAGGGCGCCCTGCCCGGCCGCCGGCAGCATCTGCGCCGGCTCGAAGCGCGAACGGATCCGACCGGCCAGCCCCAGCCGCACCAGGCCGGCGGCCGCCAGCACGATGGCGTCGAAGCCGCCTTCGTCCAGCTTGCGCAGCCGTGTGTCGAGGTTGCCGCGCAGCGGCTCGATCCTCAGGTCGCGCCGGTGCGCCAGCAGCTGCACCACGCGGCGCAGGCTGCTCGTGCCGACCACTGCGCCCTGCGGCAGCTCTTCCACGGTGGCGTAGCGGCTGGAGACGAAGGCGTCGCGTGGGTCCTCGCGTTCCCAGATGGCGGCCAGCGCGAAGCCCTCGGGCAGCTCCATCGGCACGTCTTTCAGCGAGTGCACCGCCAGGTGGGCGTCGCCCCGCTCCAGCGCCGTCTCGAGCTCCTTCACGAACAGGCCCTTCCCGCCCACCTTGGACAGCGCGCGGTCGAGGATCTGGTCGCCGCGGGTGGTCATGCCCAGCAGCTCGACCGCGAGGCCGAAGCGCCGCTGCAGTTCAGTCTTGACGTGCTCGGCCTGCCACAGGGCCAGCCGGCTCTCGCGCGTCGCGATGATGGTCGGTGCGTTCATCCGCCGGATCATAGGCAGGCCCGCGGCTTGCAGCAGAATCGGTAACCTGGTTACATCACCTGGAGCCTGTCATGCCCCGCCCCGTTCTGGCCGTCAAGAGCCCCGTCCAACGCACCAAAGCGAGGCGCAGCGTGCCCCAGGACGATGCCGTCGCCAGAAATCGCCCCCTGGTGGAGGACATCCGGTTACTGGGCCGAATCCTCGGCGACGTCATCCGCGAGCACGAGGGCGTGGAAGCCTTCGAGCTGATCGAGCGCATCCGCCAGCTGTCGGTGGCCTACCGCCTGAAGGCCGACGCCTCGGCCGGGCGCGTGCTCGACCGCCTGCTCAAGAACCTCTCGGCGGACCAGACGGTGACGGTGATCAGGGCCTTCAGCTACTTCAGCCACTTGGCCAACATCGCCGAGGACCAGCACCACCTGCGCCGCCGCGCCGTGCACGAGGCCGCCGGCGACCTGCACGAGGGCAGCCTGGCGCTCAGCTTCGAGCGGCTGCACCGCGCCGACCACCGCGCCGCCGACATCGCGGCGCTGCTCGAGAACGCCCACCTCGCGCCCGTGCTCACGGCCCACCCCACCGAGGTGCAGCGCAAGAGCATCCTGGACGCCGAGCGCGCCGTGGCCGCGCTGGTCGCCGAGCGTGACGGCCTCGCATCGCCCGAGCGCCGTGCGGAGAACGAGGCGCTGATCCGCGCCCGCGTGACGCAGCTGTGGCAGACGCGCATGCTGCGCACCGCCAAGCTGACGGTGGCCGACGAGGTCGAGAACGCGCTGAGCTACTACCCCGTGACCTTCCTGCGCGAGATCCCGCGCCTGTACGGCGACCTCGAGCGCCTGCTGCCCGGCCACCGCGTGGCGCCGTTCCTGCGCATGGGCCACTGGATCGGCGGCGACCGCGACGGCAACCCCAACGTGGGCGCGCACACGCTGCGCCACGCGCTGGCCCGGCAGGCCGAGGTGGCGCTGCGCTTCTACTTGACCGAGGTGCACGCACTGGGCGCGGAGCTCTCGATGAGCGGCACGCTGGCCCCGGTGACGCCGGCCATGGCCGCGCTGGCGGAGGCCAGCCCCGACACCAACCCCCACCGCGCCGACGAGCCCTACCGCCGTGCGCTGATCGGCCTGTATGCCCGCCTGGCGGCCACGCTGGAGCGGCTTACCGGCACCGAGGCGCTGCGCCACGCGGTGAAGCCGCAGCAGCCCTACGACACGCCCGGGCAGTTCCTGGCCGACCTGCGCACCATCGAGGCCTCGCTCGCCCACCACCACGCGCAGGCGCTGGTGGCGCCGCGCCTGGCGCCACTGATGCGCGCCGTGCAGGTTTTCGGCTTCCACCTGGCGACGCTGGACCTGCGCCAGAGCTCCGACCAGCACGAGGCCGTGGTCGCCGAGCTGCTGCGCACCGCACGCCTGTGCCCCGACTACGCCGCGCTGGCCGAGCCCGAGCGCCGCGAGCTGATGCTGCGGCTGCTGAACGACGCCCGGCCGCTGCGCGTTCGCGGGGCCGCGTACTCCGAGCTGGCCCAGGGCGAGCTGGCCGTGTTCGAGGCCGCGCACGAGGCACTGGCGCGCTACGGCCGGGAGGCCATCCGTCACTACATCATCAGCCACACAGAGACCGTGAGCGACCTGCTCGAGGTGCTGCTGCTGCAGAAGGAATGCGGCCTGCTCACCGGCACGCTCGACGGCGAGGGCGACGGCGCCGCCCGCGCCGCGCTGATCACGGTGCCGCTGTTCGAGACCATCGGCGACCTGCGACTGAGCGTGCCCATCATGCGCGAGTTCTACGCGCTGCCCGGCATCCGCGGCCTCGTTCTGCGCAGCGGCGGCGAGCAGGACGTGATGCTGGGCTACAGCGACAGCAACAAGGACGGCGGCTTCTTCACCAGCAACTGGGAGCTCTACCGCGCCGAGACGGCCCTGGTGGCGCTGTTCGACGAGTTGCGCGAAGCGGGCGCGCCGATCACGCTGCGGCTGTTCCACGGCCGCGGCGGCACGGTGGGGCGTGGCGGCGGCCCCAGCTACCAGGCCATCCTGGCGCAGCCGCCGGGCACGGTCAACGGCCAGATCCGCCTCACCGAGCAGGGCGAGGTCATCGCCAGCAAGTACGCCAACCCCGAGATCGGCCGCCGCAACCTGGAGACCCTGGTCGCGGCGACCCTCGAGGCCACGCTGCTGCACCCCACCAAGCCCGCGTCCAAGGCCTTCCTGGACGCGGCCGCGGCGCTGTCGGAGTCCAGCTTCCAGGCCTACCGGCGCATCGTGTACGGCACGCCAGGCTTCACCGACTACTTCTTCGCGGCCACGCCGATCCGCGAGATCGCGGGCCTGAACATCGGCAGCCGCCCGGCCAGCCGCAAGGCCACGCGCGCCATCGAGGACCTGCGCGCCATCCCCTGGGGCTTCTCGTGGGGCCAGTGCCGCATGGCGCTGCCGGGCTGGTGCGGCTTCGGCAGCGGCGTCGAGGCTTTCCTGGCCGCGGGGGGCCGGGACGGCCGCGCCGAGCGCACGGCGCTGCTGCAGCGCATGCACCGGCAGTGGCCGTTCTTCCGCACGCTGCTGAGCAACCTGGACATGGTGATGGCCAAGAGCGACCTGCGCATCGCCGCGCGCTACGTGGAACTGGTGGAGGACAAGGCGACGGCGCGCCGCATCTTCGCGCTGCTCAAGGCCGAGTGGCTGCGCGTGCAGGACGCGCTCGCGCTCATCACCGGCGAGTCCGAGCGGCTGGCCTCCAACCCTGCGCTGGCGCGCAGCATCGAGCACCGCTTCCCCTACCTGGACCCGCTGAACCACCTGCAGGTGGAGCTGATGCGCCGCTACCGCAGCCGGCGCGAAGGGCAGCAGGGCGTGGAGCGCCTGGAGCGCGGCATCCACCTCAGCATCAACGGCATCGCCGCGGGGCTGCGCAACACCGGCTGAAGCGCCGGGCTTCAGACGGGGGCGCCGCCACCCTGCAGCGCCGCCCGCACCGCCGCCAGCTGGCGCCGCGACACGGCCAGCCACTCGTCCAGCGGCGCCACGCGCACCGCCCAGCCGTCGCCGTCTTCGCCGAGGGGGTGGGGTTGCAGCTCGCGGATCGCGGCCACCGCCACCAAGGCGTTGCGGTGCACGCGCACGAAACCGGGGCCGAGGCGCCGCTCCAGGTCCGAGAGGCTGTCGTCCAGCACGAAGGTCTGCTGCGCGGTGCGCAGCGTCACGTACTTCTGCTCGGCCTTGAGCACCAGCGCCTCGCGCACCGGCAGCCGAAGCACGCGGCCACGCTCGCTGAGCACCAGCACCGGCTCGGGCACCACCGGGGGCTGCACGCCGCGCACCAGGGCCAGCTGTTGCGCGGCGCGCAGCAGCGCCGCCTGCAGGCGATCACGACGCACGGGCTTGGTCAGGTAGTCCAGCGCCTGCAGCTCGAAAGCCCGCAGCGCGTGTTCGCCATGCGCCGTGACGAACACCACCAGCGGTGGCCGCGGCAACGCCTGCAGCGCCGGCGCCAGCCGCAGGCCATCGCGGCCCGGCAGCTGGATGTCGAGCAGCACCAGGTCGGCGGGCTCGGCCTTCAGCGCGGCCAGGGCGGCATCGGCATCGCCGGCCTCGGCCACGCCGTCGACCTGCAGCCCGCCGTCGCTGACGGCGAGGCTCTCGACCAGCCCGCGCAGGCGCAGGCGGGCCAGGGGTTCGTCGTCGACGATGAGGATGCGCATGCCGGCTCGGGCGGTCAGGGCGAAGGCAGCACGAGGCGAACCTCGAAGCGGCGGCGGCCGTCGGCTGCGGCCGGGGCCGGGCCGGCGCTGAATTGCGCGGCCACGTCGTGCAGCACGCGCAGCCGCTCGCGCACGTTGGCCAGCGCGATGCCCTGCCCAGGGAAGCCGGCCTGTTCGCCAACGGTGTTGACCACGCTCACCTCGACTTCGCCAAGGCGCCGCCGGGTGCGCAGCCAGACTTCGCCGCCGGCCGATACCGGCTCCACGCCGTGGCGCACCGCGTTCTCGGCCAGCGGCTGCAGCAGCAGCGGCGGCACGCGGGCGCTGCCGGCGCGCTCGTCGAGGTCCCAGTGCACCACCAGGCGCGGCCCGAAGCGCACGGTCTCGATATCGAGGTAGCGGCGCACGAGCTCAAGCTCGTCGGCCAGCGTGACCGAGCCGGGCGGCGAGCCGTCGCGCTCGGCCAGCGCGGTGCGGAACAGCTCGGCCAGGTCCTCGAGCACGCGCTCGGCGCGCTCGGGGTCGGCGCGCACCAGCGCGACCGCGGTGTTCAGC
>JBKDQY010000083.1:0-7256 GCA_046341655.1 Betaproteobacteria bacterium
GCCAACATCAAGCGCCTGTACACGCAGACGCTGTCGCGGGCCTACGTCAACAGCCGCGGCACGGTGGTCATGCTGTCCATCGCCTATGGCGACGACCAGCGCGCCGCGATGGCCGTGCCTTTCCCCGAGGTCTGCTACCCGGCTCAGGGATTCCAGGTGCGCAGCCACCGCCTCGACAGCGTTGCCACGCCGCACGGCACGCTGCCGGTGCGGCGGCTCGAGACCGAACTCTCGCGCCAGCGCTACGAGCCCGTCACCTACTGGGTGACGATCGGCGACCGCATCTCGCTGGGGGGCTTCGAGCGCCGGATGATCGAGCTCGAGTACGGCCTGCAGCGAATCATTCCCGACGGCCTGCTGTTCCGGGTGTCGTCCATCAACCGCGACTCGGCGCAGGCCTTCCGCGACCAGGACGCGTTCACGCGCGACTTGCTGGCTGCAATGCCCGCCGTCAGCCGTGAGTGGCTGGCGGGCGATCCGGCGCGCGTTCGTGCGGCGGTGCCGCAGCCCTGAGCCGCGGCTGCCGTGCGCCTCGGTGCCACCTGAACCCGCTCGCGATGCCCGAACGCCTGCTCGTCGTGGCCGACCAGTTGCCGTACCCGCCGCGCAACGGCTCCACGCTGCCGCTGGTGAATTACCTCGATCAGCTCGGACGTACCTACGAGTTGCTCCTGCTGCTGCTGCGTGAAGCCGACCGACCCTTCGACGCCGCCGAACGAGCCGACAACGAGCGCCTCATCGGCCCCTTGCTGGAGGCCACGGTGGTTCGCCGCGGCCGTGTCCGGCGCATCGTCGATGAACTGCGGGGCCGGGGCCTGTACCAGCACGGCTGGCGCGCCGGTGACACTCGGGCCCTGTCCGCGCTGGCCGAGCGAGAGCCGGCGTGGCGCACGGCGCCGGTGTTGGCCACGCCTCTGAGCGCGCTGGCGCGCTGGCAGGCCGTGCGTGCTGCACTGCCGGGCTGGCAGCCGCGTCGCACCGTGGTGGTGGTGCACGACTGCACCGCAGCCGAGTACCGCTGGCGCTGGCGCTCGCCGCAGGCCGGCGTGCTGGGCCGGGCCAAGGCATGGAGCCATTGGCTGCGAGCGCCGCGGGTGGCCCAGGCCGAGGCTGCCCTGCTGTCCGCCGCCGATTGCGTGCTCGTGCAGACAGCGGCCGATCGCGAGGCCATGCGCCGCCTCGTCGGCCCGGCCACTGCCGCGCGGACGGCGTTGGCGCCCAATGGCGTGCGCGCCGGGCTGCTCGAGTTGGCGGCAGGTCCCTCTCCTGCACCGCAGGTGCTGTTCGTCGCCGAGCTCTCGGGCGAGTACGGCCCTGTGGCTGAGTGGCTGTGCCGTGGCGTGTGGCCGCGTGTAAGGGCGGCGGTGCCCGAGGCCAGGCTTACGGTGGTTGGCCGCGGAGCAGGACCGGCCTTGCGCCGGTGCCTCGCGGGCACGCCGGGTGCCGAGCATCTCGAGTTCGCGGCCGACCTGGCGCCGCTGTACGCCGGCAGCCGTGTCGTCTGGAGCCCTCTCTGGAAGGGCTTCGGCCTCATCAACAAGACGCTCGAAGCCATGGCCGCCGCGCGTCCGGTGGTGGGCGGCCTGGCAGCCTTCAACGGCATCACCGGTTTCGTCGACGGCGTGCACGGTCGAGGCTTGGCGCACCCCGATCCCCTTGCCATGGCAGACGCCACCGCTGAGCTGCTGCGGGATGCACCGCGCGCCGCTGCCATGGGCGCAGCCGCGCGCGAGCTGGTGAGGGACGGGTTCCGCTGGGAGCGCACGGCCGAGCGCCTGCGCGAAGCGCTGGCGGGCGCCGCACCGGGGCCGGCCCATGCGCCGCTGCTGAGCGGCGCCGGCGCGCGGGCGGCCGCGGGTCTCGGTCGATGAAGGTGCCCGTGTTGTTCCCGGCACGCCTGCCGTTGCGCCGCCGACAGCCGGTGACGCTGATGCGTTCGCAGGCGGTGCCGGTGCCGGCCGAGGGCGCGGCTCTGTTCGTCGCGCAGTTCGCGGCCTACGTGGTGCTGATGGGCCTGGCCTTCACGGCGCAATCGGGCCTGATCAAGGCCTTGGGCAACGTCTATGCCGTGGTCATCTTCGGCCTCGTGGCCTTCGCGTGGGCGACGCGGCGCCATCCGCCCTCGAGCTGGGCCACGGCTCTGGTGGTGAGTTACGTCGTGTACCTCACGGGCATTGCCTGCAGCGTAGCCGTCAACCCCGAGCAGATCGACTGGGGCGACCTCGCCAAGATCATGCTGGTCCCAGCCTTTGCCGTGTTCGGCGCCGCGTTCGAGCGGCGGCGCTTGGCGCTGCAGCAGCCCGTGCTGTGGCAGCGCACCGACATGCGCGTGATGCTGGCGGTGCTGGTCGTCGTGCCGCTGCTGACCTGGGGCGCGCAGCTGCTGCAGAGCGGCTTCCAGATCGACGGCATCCGCGAAACGTCGATCTTCGCCAATCGCAACAACGCCGCGGTCTACGCGGTCACGGTCCTTGCGCTGGTGTCGGTGGCGCTGGGACGGCCGATCCGCAGCCTGCTGCTTTACATGCTGGCCGGCATGATCTTCGGCACGCTGGGTGTGCTGCTGGCGGTGGTGATCGCGCTGGCGTTGACGGTCGCTCGGCCGCGCGAATTGTTCATTCTGGGGGTGCTGATCCTGGCCGCCGGCGCCGGCTACCTGGTCTGGCCGGAAGAGAAGCCGTTCGTGCGGTTCACACCCGTGATCGACAGCGTGCGCTACCTCCTCGACGGCCGCATCAAGCTGCACAGCACGACTTTCGGTGAGCTGGTCCTGCTGCTCAAGACGCAGGATTTGTCTTTCGTGTTCCGCCTCAAGCACTGGGTGGACCTGATGACGTTGTGGACTGCCGCCGACGCCTATCACTGGCTCTTCGGCTTCGGCGTCGGCTCCGCGCTGCGCGACTCGGACCTGCGCATGGTGCCGCACAACGACTACCTGCGGCTGCTATACGAGTTCGGCCTCGTCACGCTCGCCGCCTTCGTCGCGATGCTCGCGCTGGTGTTTGCGCGGCTGCGCAGGCGCTGGGAGACGGTGCCGCTGCTGACGGTTGCGATCTATCTGTTCAGCGAAAACCTGATCAATAACTACACCGCGATGGCGTTCTTTTTCTTGAGTGCCGGTGTGTTGGCCGAGCGTGTGGCAGCGGAGGTACGCTCGCCTGGGTCCGAGCGCCGATGACGCGGCTCCTCAACGTCAACAGCTATCACTACAGGCGCGGAGGCAGCGAGGTCGTCTACCTTGAGCACGCGCTGATGATGGAAGGTAGAGGCTTCGAGTGCGGCTACTTCTCGATGCAGCACCCGAGGAATGAACCCACACCGTGGAGCCGGTACTTCATCGACGAGATCGAGTTCGGCCACGACTACAGTTTGGCGGAGAAGCTATCCATGGCCGGCAAGGTGGTGTGGAGCTTCGAAGCGCGAGCCAAGCTCGCGCGGCTGCTCGATGCGTTCCCGGCCGACATCGTGCACCTGCACTGCATTTACCACCACCACTCGCCGGCGATCCTTCCCTTGTTCAGCGAGCGCGGAATCCCCGCGGTGATGACAGCGCACGACCTGAAAATCGCCTGCCCGAACTACAAGATGCTCACGCACGACGGGCCCTGCGAGCGCTGCCGCGACGGCAGCGTGTGGAACGTGGTGCGCCACCGCTGCGTGCAGGGCTCGCTGGCTGCCAGTGCCGTGGTGGCCGTGGAGAGCGGCCTGCACCGGGCCTTGGGCACTTGGCGGCAACACCTCGCGGCCATCGTCTGCCCGAGCCGGTTCTTCGTCGACAAGTTCGTCGAGTGGGGCTGGCCGCGGGAGCGATTCGTCCACGTGCCGAATTGGGTCGATGCCGAGCGCTTCGAGCCCAGGTTCGAGCCCGGCGGCTATGCCCTCTACTTCGGCCGGCTAGTCCTAGACAAGGGCCTCGCGACGCTGATTGGCGCGGCGCACGCCGCGGCGCTGCCACTCAAGCTGGCCGGTACCGGCCCCGATGAGTCGGCGCTGCGCGCCCTGGCGGCCGAACTGGATGCCGACGTCGAGTTCCTCGGCTACCGCAGCGGCGCGGCGCTGCACGACGCGGTGCGCAACGCGCGCTGCGTGGTGCTGGCCTCGGAACTGTACGAGAACGCGCCGATGATGCTGCTGGAGGCCATGGCGCTGGGCAAGCCCGTGATCGGAGCGCGCATCGGGGGCATCCCCGAGGTCATCGACGAGGGCGGCACCGGGTGGCTGTTCGACAGCGGTCGTGTCGAGTCGCTGGCCGAGCGGCTCTCCATCGTGAAGGCCCTCCCTGACGCGACCCTGGCCGCCATGGGCCGCGCGGCGCGTGCGCACGTGGAGCAGAACTTCTCTCGCACGCGCTACCTGCATGCCATGCTGGCGCTGTACGGACGCCTGGGCGTGCGGCTGCCGACCGCCGCCGCGGAGTTGCGGGGGACGGCGTGACGCCGACGCTCCGCATCCTGGGCATCCGGGGCGTACCGGCTGCGCATGGCGGATTCGAAAGCTTCGCCGAGGCCTTGTCGCTGCATCTGGTGGAGCGCGGCTGGCGCGTCGTCGTCTATTGCCAGGAAGAGGGCGTGGGTGAACCGCGCCAGGACAACTGGCAGGGCATCCAGCGAGTGCGGCTTCCGGTGTCCATGCGTGGCACCGCGGGCACCGTGGTGTTCGATTGGCGCTGCATCGACCACGTGCTGGCCGAATCGCGTCGTCTGGGTCCGGCTGCCGCTGGCCTGTGCCTAACCCTGGGCTACAACACCGCGGCCTTCTGCTCACGCCTGAAGCGGGCCGGCGTGCGCAACGTCATCAACATGGACGGGGTCGAGTGGCGCCGCGCCAAGTGGGGTGCCGCGGCGAAGGCCTGGCTCTGGCTCAACGAACGCGCCGGCTGCCGCATCGGTGACCACCTCGTGGCCGATCACCCCGAGATCGCAGCTCACCTCGCCACGCGCACGTCGTCCTCACGCATCACGGCCATCCCCTACGGCGCCGACGCCGTGGTGCCACTCGAGGACCCGGCCGTCCTCCTGGCGCTGGCGAAGCTGGGCTTGGTCAGCGGGGGCTATGCCACGCTGATCGCGCGGGCCGAGCCCGAGAACAGCATCCTCGAAGTCGTGCAGGCCTGGTCGGCGCGCCGTCGCGGGCTGCTGCTGGCGGTGCTGGGGGGCTACGACGCGGGCGACCCCTACCACCGCGCCGTGCGCGCCGCCGCCAGCCCCGAGGTGCGCGTCCTAGGCGCGCTGTACGACCGCACCCTGGTGCCGCAACTCCGTGCCCACGGCCTCCTGTACCTGCACGGGCATCGGGTAGGCGGCACCAACCCCTCACTGGTGGAAGCGCTGGGCGCTGGCAACCCGGTGGTGGCGCACGACAACCGCTTCAACCGCTGGGTTGCCGGGCCGGGCGCGGGCTACTTCACCGACGCCGCCGGGCTCGATGTGCAACTCGGCGCAGTGCTGGCCGACCCTTCGAGACTGGCGGCCATGGCCGTAGCCAGCCGTGCGCGGCATGCCGAGGCCTTCACGCAGCAGCACGTGCTGGCGCAGCACGAGGCTTTGCTGCGGCAGTGGCTGCCAGCGGTGGCGGGGCCGTCATGGCGCGGCTGAAGGTGCCGGCGCTGCCGGCAGCGGCGCCTGAGTCAGGGGCTGCTGCGCTCCACGAAGCCATCGCGCGCCAGCTGCTCCAGCGAATCGGCGTCAGCGGTGCCCATGCCGTGCCACTCCCAGGAAGGGCCGACACGACGGAGCACGCCGACGCCCACGCCTATGTTCGTCCGGTAGTTGTCCCAGGGTGCCGCGGTGTTGAGCCAGAAGTCGGCGCCGCCGCCGGCCAGCAGCGTGCTGGCGGCACCGGCCGGCAGGCTGCGGCCGTCGGGTGTCACGGCGCGGGCTTCGAAGAGCGCCAGTACACCGCAAAGGGGCTGGCTACCCAGCACGATGCGCCCCTGATGCGGCCAGAAGTGATACGCACGGCCGGCGCCGAACCCGATCCGCGCCTGACCGGGCATCACCTGCAACACTTCGGCAGGAACGTTTTCGTTGCCGGCGAAGTCAGCTCTGAAGGCTGCGCCTTCGATGTCGCCCCGCTGCACGCGCTGCCATTGCCGCCGGCCGCTGTTCCAGGTGCAGATCAGGGTCTGGTTCTGGCGTATCTCGAGACGCTGAGTTCCCACGGGCGCACCGTCTATCCAGAACGCTTGTGCCCAGCCGGTGAATGCCGTGAACCCTGCCGGCACGGCATAGCCGTTGTCGCGCTTGCTGCGCTCACGCCAGTCGAACCCCGGCGGTACACCGGCCGGCAATGCCTCGTGGGGGCTGCCGAACGGTGCAAAGATGAATTGCAGCCTGCTCAGCGGCACGCCCAGTGCGAGATGTCCTGGCGGCAGCGCGGCGGTACGTGGAGGGCTTGTGTCGGCGGCAATCGGCGGCGCACTGCCCACGTCGGGCGCCGCGGTAACGTCGTCTCCGCCACCGCAGGCGACGAGCAGCACACACAAGAAGCTGACGGACAAGCCCATCGACAGTTTCCGCGGGTGGCGACGAGCGGATTTGCCGGTAGTGTAGGGGATCGACATGGCACGCGACCTCGGGCGACGCCCTGGTTTTCGGCGCTCGCTGTCCGGCCTGCAGGGCGTGCTTTCGCCTTGTCACAACTCGGCATGCCCACATGAAGGGCGGCGTCGCGCTCCGTCCGAGCTTGCTCAGCGGCACGGCGTGGAACCTGCTCGGTCTGGTGGTGCCGCTGTTCGTGGCGGTCATCGCCATCCCTTGGCTGATGGCGCTGCTGGAGCTCGAGCGCTTCGGCTTCCTGGCCCTGGTGTGGGCCGTAGTCGGCTATGCCAGCGTTCTCGACCTGGGGATCGGCAAGACCCTGATCCGCCTGTTCTCGCGGCGGCTCGGGGAAGGCGACCACGAAGGCGCGCTGGCGCTGGCGACGTCGGCAGCCCAGTTGCTGACTCTGATCGGACTGACGCTTGCGCTGGCCCTGGTGCTCGTGTCGGGCCCTGTGCTGTCCCACGCAGGCGTCAGCTCTGAGCTGCCTTACGACGAGGCCGTCGGTGCGCTCACCTGGGTAGCCGTGCTCCTGCCCCTGGTGCTTCTCAACAGCGCCCAGGTGTCGGTGTTGAGCGCCTTACAGGACTTCAGGCGCCTGAACCTGCTGCGCGCCGTTCTCAGCACGCGCACCTACCTGGCGCCGCTGCTGCTGGCGCTCAACGGCGCGACCGACCTGCGCGCCGTGGTTGGCTCGCTGCTGGCAGTGCGCGTAGC
>JBKDQY010000084.1:0-18492 GCA_046341655.1 Betaproteobacteria bacterium
AGCGTCTTGGTCCACACGCCGGGCAGCTCGACGCCGGCGGAGCCCGGGGTGTAGATGCGGGCCGACAGGCCGATGAGCAGCGGGCGGGTGTCCATGGTGGGGGTGCTTCAGTTCTCGCCGTCTTCGGGCGGCTCCTCGGCCTGCGCCTTCTGCACGCGGCGGGCCAGCTGCTCGGCCAGCGGTGCGATGTCCCCGGCCAGGGCCTCGGCCGGCTCGGGGGTGCGCCACAGCGTCGCGGCCGTGGGCAGCTCGCTCATGTAGGGCGGGCGGCTCCAGCGGTCCACGCTGCGCCAGGTGGCGCTGATGGCCACCACCATGCCGGCCAGCGCCGCGGTGCCCACGAAGGTGGCCGCGGCGCGCCGCGCCTGCGGCAGCACCCGGGCCAGGTGGCGGTACAGCAGCCACAGCAGCAGCGCCACCTGAAGCGGCGTCAACAGGCGCCACAGCAGTGGCCAGTCCAGCGCCGCGGCCAGCGGCGGCAGCAGGGTGTTCATCGCTTCCCCGCCCAGCGCGACGGGCAGGGCCAGGCGCAGGTGGGGCATGAACTCGAAGCGGTGCTGGAACAGCTTGGACGCCAGCGCCCACAGGCCCGACCACAGGCCCAGCGCCAGCGGCAGACCCGCCACCAGGGGCAGCCAGTCCATGACCTCGCTGCCGGGGTCCAGGCTGCGCCAGTGGTTGCCCAGGGCCAGCACGCCCAGGGCCAGTGCGGTCAGCCCCAGCGCGCCTGGGCCGAAGGCGGTGTCGCGCGCCAGGGCCTGCTCGGGCGCCAGGGTCTCGTCGGGCGTGCGCAGGCGCAGGGTGAGGCCGCCGACCTGCCAGGTGCTGCCGCCCGCCGGCACGGGGACCCGGCTGCCGCGCGCGTGCAGGCTGGGGCCTTCGCGCACGCCGTTCGTGGTGTCGCCCACTTCCAGCGTCAGCCCGCCGTCGTCCCCGTGCCGGAGCGTGGCGTGCAGCGCGGCCACGTGCGGGTCGTCGAGCACCAGGTCCGCGGCCAGCGAGCGGCCCAGGGTCACCGGCCACTGCTGCACGTCCAGCGTCTGCGCCACGCGGCCGTCGCGGCCGATCACCTCGAGCAGCGCCAGGCGAGGAGGGCGGCCGGAGCGGTCGTCGTTCACCGCGGTGGCTCCGTGGCCGCGACGCGCCCGAAGCCGGCCAGGTAGTGCCGCACCAGGCCCTCGGCGCTGGCCACGCCCACGCCCAGGGCGTCGAGCCGGCCCTGCACGCCCGTGGTGCGGCCGTCGAGCGTGGCCACCAGCACCATCAGGTCGTTCAGGCCGGGCAGCTTCTTGTAGGCGCGCAGGCACACCACGGCGCGCAGCGGCAGGGCCGCCTCGACCTTGGCCGTGCCGCCGCCGGGGCCGGGGCCGGGCGGCGGCGTGACGGTGCGCTCCCGGCACTGCGCGGCCGTGCGGTGGCGATCGTCGGGGCCGACGAACTCGTTGCCGAAGCTGTCGCTGTGGCGCTCGGCGAAGCGCCAGGCGCCGATGCGGCTGCCGTCGTAGGCCTCGTGGCGCACGGTGATGTAGCCGGTGAGCAGCGGCCCCGAGACGAACACGCGGCTGTCCATCTCGCAGTCGCTGCGCTCGAACTGCAGCCCGCGCGACTGCGCCGGCGAGCTGCGGCCCCAGCAGCGCATCCACGTCTCCTGCGGCACCGGGATGCGGTAGACGGGATGACCGGCGCTGCGCCAGGGCTGGGCCACGAAGGCCGCGACCAGCCGGGCCTCGTGCTCGCGCAGCTGGCGGGCCACCTCGTCCCAGGCCGGCGCGGTGACGGGCGTGGCGCCGCGCCCGCGCGCGATCAGCGTGCGCACCGGCTCGGCCGGCACCAGGAAGCTCACCTGCTCGCCGTCGCGACGGGCCGCCACGTTCACGCCCACCAGGCGGCCGGCGTCGTCGAGCGCCGGCCCGCCGCTCATGCCCGCCGACAGGCTGCCGCCGAAGAACAGCGTGGCCAGGAAGCTGCGCTCGGCGGGGCCGTTGTAGCTGCCCTCGGCCACGGCGAAGCCGACGTCCAGCGGATTGCCCATGCTGAAGATGCGCGCGCCACGCGGCAGCGGCAGGTCGGCCGGGCGCAGCGGCACGGCACCACGGCCGGCCAGCGGCGAGGGGTCGACGGGCCTGAGCAGCGCCAGGTCGTGCACCACGTCGAAGGCCAGCAGCTGCAGCGCGCCCTGGCGGCCGTCGACCGTGGCGTAGACCAGCCGGTGCTGCTGCGGCCTCAGCGCGTACTGGCTCACCACGTGGTAGTTGGTGACGAGGTGGCCGGCCTCGTCGATCAGAAAGCCCGAGCCCACGGAACTCTGGCTGTCCTGCGTCTTCAGCAGCGTGCGCACCTGCAGCAGCTGCGGGCGGATGCGCTCGTAGATGCGCTGGCCGGCGGCCGTGGGGGCTTCGGTGTCGGCCGCGGCGGCCGGGCTGCCGGAAGCCGCGGCTGCCGGCCGCGCGGCGGCTCCGGCTGTCAGGCCCAGGGCCAGAACCAGGGCCACGAACGGGCGCGCCGCGGCGCGCAGGATCAGGGGCATGCAGGCATCTTATCCGCGCCGGCAGCGGCCCGTGCCGCACTCAAGCCCGCATCAGCGTGCTCTTGCCGAACAGGCTCTCCACCAGGTCCACGGCCAGCTCGGCCGTCTTGTTGCGGACATCCAGCGCGGGGTTCAGTTCCATGATGTCCAGGCTGGCGAGGCGGCCGGTGTCGGCGATCATCTCCATGCACAGCTGCGCCTCGCGGTAGGTGGGGCCGCCGGGCACCGTGGTGCCCACGCCAGGCGCGATCTCGGGGTCGAGGAAGTCGACGTCGAAGCTCACGTGCAGGTGCGTGTTGGCGTCGAGCGTGGCCAGCGCAAGCTCCATGGCGTGGCGCATGCCCATCTCGTCGATGTAGCGCATGTCGAACACCTCCAGGCCCACCTCGTGCACGAAGCGCTTCTCGCCGGGGTCGACGCTGCGGATGCCGATCTGCCGGACGGCCTTGGGGTTGAGCGCCGGCACCGTGCCGCCGATCGCGATGAGCTCCTGCGGCCCGTGGCCGCACAGGCAGGCCACCGGCATGCCGTGCAGATTGCCGCTGGGGGTGAGCACGCGGGTGTTGAAGTCGGCGTGGGCGTCGAGCCACAGCACGCGCAGCTTGCGGCCGGCCTCGCGGCAGTGGCGGGCCACCGCGCTGATGCTGCCCACGCCCAGGCAGTGGTCGCCGCCCAGCAGGATCGGCAGGCGGCCCTGCTGCAGTTCGGCCAGGATGGCATCGTGCACGGCGCGGTTCCAGGCCACGACCTCGGCCAGGTGGCGGTAGCCGCCCACCGGGGGCTGCCAGGGGTTGGGCGGGCCGGCGAGGTTGCCGCGGTCCTGCACCTGCAGGCCGCGGGCTTCCAGGGCCGCCTGAAGGCCGGCCACGCGCAGGGCCTCGGGGCCCATGCGGGCGCCGCGCGCGCCGGCGCCGATGTCGGTCGGCGCACCGATGAGCGAGATGTCGCGGGTCATGGCGCCGATGCTATCGGGCCGGACCCGCCGCCGCGCTCACACGTCTTCCGCGAATGCGCCGGATTCTGTCGTCGGCAGGTCGAAACCGTAGTGACCAGCCAGCACGTCCCAGGCTTCCTCGGCGCTCTCGACGTAGCGGAACAGCTGCAGGTCCTGCGCGCCGATCATGCCGGTGTCGACCAGGTGCTGGAAGTCGATGAGCTTCTCCCAGAACGCACGGCCGAACAGCAGGATGGGGCGCTTGCGGCTCTTGCTGTTCTGCACCAGCGTCAGCGTCTCGAACAGCTCGTCCAGCGTGCCGAAGCCGCCGGGAAAGCAAACCAGGGCGATGCTGCGCATCACGAAGTGCATCTTGCGCAGCGCGAAGTAGTGGAACTGGAAGCACAGCTCCGGCGTGATGTACGGGTTGGGCATCTGCTCGTGCGGCAGCACGATGTTCAGGCCGATGCTCTTGCCCCCCACGTCGTGGGCGCCGCGGTTGCCGGCCTCCATGATGCCGGGGCCGCCCCCCGTGACCACGAACAGCGGGGTCTCGTGCTCGCGGCTCCTGGCGGTCGCGATGGCGGCGAAGCGGCGCGCCTCGTCGTAGTAGCGGCTCATCTCGACGGCGTTGCGCGCCCCGGCCAGGGCCTGCGCGTCGTCGCCGGCCTCGGCTTCGGCGAGCATCTGCGCCGCCACCTCGGGCGCCTTGATGCGGGCGCTGCCGAAGATGACGATCGTGCTCTCGACGCCCTGCTCTCGCTGCACCAGTTCGGGCTTGAGCAGCTCGAGCTGCATGCGCACGGGGCGCAGCTCCTCGCGCAGCAGGAACTCGGTGTCGGTGAAGGCCAGGCGGTACGCGCTCTCGGGGCCGGCGTAGCGCTCGGCCTGCGGCACGACGGCGGCGTCTTCCTGCGCACTCGGGAAGTTGCGCGCCGTGAGCTCGGGATTCAGCAGGGGCTTGGCAGGGTTCATCGCGCCGAGCATACGCGCGCGCCGCGGCGCGGCGGTCGCGCGAAAAGGCCCGCCGAGGCGGGCCTGGGCACGCGGAGCGCCGCGGCCTACTTGCCGGCCGGCGCCTCGGCACGGCGCTCGCCGGCCGTCTTGCTGGCCACCACGGGCAGGCCGCGCAACTGGTTGAGGGCCTGCCGCAGCGGCCAGTCCTCGGCGCTGCCGAACTCCGGCAGCGGCTTGGGCGGCTCCTTGCTCTTGGCCAGCTGCTCCTCCAGGCGCGCGCGGGCCTCCTCGCGGGCCTTGTCGCGCTCGGGGTCCTTCTTCTCGTCCGCGCCCTGCAGGTGCTTGGCGAGGTCGGCCTCGCGCATGCGCAGCGCGGCGAACACGTTGCCCTCGGCGGTCTCGTCGAGGAACACGTCGGGCGAGATGCCCTTGGCCTGGATGGCGCGGCCGGCGGGCGTGTAGTAGCGCGCGGTGGTGATCTTCAGCGCCGTGTCGCCGGGCAGCGGCCGGATGGTCTGCACCGAGCCCTTGCCGAAGGTCTGCGCACCCATGATGGTGGCGCGCTTGTGGTCCTGCAGCGCGCCGGCGACGATCTCGCTGGCCGAGGCCGAGCCTTCGTTCACCAGCACCACCAGCGGCACCGTCTTCAGGGCCGCCGGCAGCCGCTTCAGCGGATCGGCGCCGCCGCGGCGGACGTAGTCGGCCGGCGTGGCGCGGAAGCTCATGCGCGACTCCGCCATCTGGCCGTTGGTGCTGACCACCACCACGTTCTCGGGCAGGAAGGCGGCCGAGATGGCGATGCTGGCGTCGAGCAGGCCGCCGGGGTCGTTGCGCAGGTCGAGCACCAGGCCCTTGAGCTTGGGATCCTGCTTGTACAGCTCCTCGACCTTGCGGACGAAGTCCTCGACGGTGCGGTCCTGGAACTGGCTGATGCGGATCCAGCCGTAGCCGGGCTCGGGCATGCGCGAGCGCACGCTCTGCATGCGGATCTCCTCGCGGACGATCGTCACCGGGAAGCTGCGGTTCTCGTCCTTTCGGAACACCTGCAGCAGCACCTTGGTGGCCGGCTCGCCGCGCATGCGCTTGACCGCCTGGTCGACCGTGAGGCCCTTGACCGGGGTGTCGTCGATGCGGGTGATGAGGTCGCCGGTCTTCAGGCCGGCCCGAAACGCGGGCGAGCCTTCAATGGGCGAGACGACCTTGACGAGGCCGTCCTCCATGGTCATCTCGATGCCAATGCCGACGAATCGGCCGCCGGTGCTCTCGCGGAATTCCTTGAAGGTCTTCTGGTCGAAGTACTGGGAGTGCGGGTCAAGGCCCGAGACCATGCCCGAGATGGCGTCGGAGATGAGCTTCTTCTCGTCGACAGGCTCCACGTACTCGGCCTTGATGCGGTCGAACACGGCGGCCAGCTGCTGCAGCTCCGCGACAGGCAGCGGCGCCAGGGCGCTGCGCGCGACGGCCGAGATCTGCATCGTCATCAGGGCGCCGGCCAGCGCGCCCAGAGCCAGCAGGCCGGCGATCTTGAGTTTGGAACCCATGGGGGGGAGGCCTTTCGTAAGACGACGATGCGCTGGATCCGCCGATCAGTATAGGTTCGCAGGGCGAACGGGTGCAGCTGAAGGCCACTCTGCGCCAGCCGACAACCGGTACAAGCCCATGCGGGATCTGGCCATAGGCGCCGGTCGCGCCGGCCCGCCGCCATATGCGGCTCGATCCAGCTTGGGCCGCTTCGGGGTTTCTCAAGATGAACCGGCTCCGCCGCGCAGCGTCAATCCCGACGGGCGCGGTCCGGACGGAACTCGGCTCTGGGGTGCACCAAAGGTGTCGGCCTCGGGCCCGGTCTCGTCTGTCGAGGTTGGTCGGGGCCCATGCGGTTTGCCTGCCATTGCGACACCGGCAAGTGCGCGCGCCAGGCAGCCTGCAAGCGAGTCCAGCGAGACGGGCTTGGCCAGGAAATCGTCCATGCCCGCCTCCGTGCAGGCAGTTCGATCCCCGTCCATCGCGTTGGCGGTCATCGCCACGATGTAGGGTTGGGTCGGCAAGGGCAGGGCGCGCAGCCGTCGGGTGACTTCCAGCCCGTCCACGTCGGGCATCTGCACGTCCATCAACACGAGGTCCTGAGTGTCGGCGGCGAAGATCTCGAGCGCTTCCCGCCCATCCGCCGCTAGCCGGGGCGCCGGGGCGCCGAGAACCATGAGCTGCCGTTCCGTGAGCATGCGGTTCACGGGGTTGTCGTCGACCACCAACACGCGCAGTGCCGAGATCCCGGGCAGCGCCTGGAATCGGCTCGGCTGCGATTCCGTCTCGGGCGGCGCCGTGCACGGATGAAGGGGGATCGTGAAGTGGAACGTGGACCCGTGTCCGATGCGGGTCTCGAAGCCGAGGGTGCCGCCCATGCGCTCGACCAGGGCGCGCGAGATCGTCAGCCCCAGGCCAGTGCCTCCGAAGCGTCGAGTGGTCGAACTGTCGCCCTGGGTGAACGGTTCGAAGACTCTCGCTTGCGCTGACTGCGTCATCCCGGCGCCCGTGTCGCGCACCGCGCCCCGCAACTGGGGGTGCCCGTCCGGACCGGTCGTCACCTCCCAGGAGGCGGTGACCGATCCGCGCCGCGTGAACTTGACCGCGTTCCCGATGAGATTGACCCACACCTGCCGAAGACGGGCCGGGTCGCCCAGGACCCGCTTCGGCACCGACGGATCGCAGCGCAGCGAGAGTTCGAGATCGCGCTCTGCCGCAACCGGCCGCAGGAGATCGAGGACCAGTTCGACGAGCTGCACCGGATCGAGGGCGATGGATTCCAGTTCCAGCCGGTCGGCCTCCAGCTTCGAGAAGTCGAGGATGTCGTTCAGCAATTGGAGCAGGGACCGGCTGGAACCGAGCAGCGTGTTCACATAGCCGCGCTGCCGCTCGTCGAGCGCGGTGTGCGCCAGCAGTTCGCCGAGCCCGAGGACGCCGTGCATCGGGGTGCGGATCTCGTGGCTCATGACCGCGAGGAAACGGCTTCTTGCCTCGGCCCGGGCGCTGGCCTCGACCAGGGCCTTCTCGCGACTCTCGGCGATGTTGCCCGCCAGACTCAGGAGCCTTCGACCTTCGGCGAGCTCCGTGAGCAGCGACAGCATGGGGACCGCGCGCGCCACCTCGGCTGCATCGGCATCGCGCCAACCACCGGGGCGCTTGGTCCACAGCGCGAGAACGTGGGTGTCGCCCCGGCTCGTCGGAATCGGCAGGGCGAGGTACGAGGTCGCACCCGCCCGGCGGAAGGTCTCCAGGATCGGGAAGCGGGTTTCGCTGGCCAGGCTCATGGCATCGAGGAAGAGCGCCGCGCCTGTGGTGATGACCTCGTGAACCGGGCTCGTCCGGTGTTCGTCGGAATCGAGGAATCCCCACGGTCGCTCCAGGAAGCTGACCCCCTCGCCGGCCTCTGACCAAGCCCATCCGAGCCCGGACAGCCCCGGCTGCTGTGTGATCACCGACAGCGATACGCGAGCGGGCGCCAGGCCGACCCCTCGAAAGGCCGTGACTGCGGCCAGGAGGGAAGTGCCCAGGTCGGCGCCACGACCGAGGTTTTCGAGGAGGTCCGCGTGCATGCGGGACAGCCAGTCTCCCCGCGCTGGCGCGTGCCCTCGACGCAGCTTCTGACCCGTTGGAGCGCGGACCTCGGCGTGCGCCGCGGGTACCGGGTTCGTTCCAAGAGCGTTCGACATGCGATTCGATCAGCGTCGTTGCAAAGTTTCGCCGCGGGCATCGTGCCGACCGTCGGCGCTTCGAACGCCGCAAGGCCGACGCCCGGATCCGGCGTTTGTCCCTGGCCCAGGCCTGGAGGGATTGCACGACCCTGAGGCAAGCGCTTTCTACCCTAATCCCTGGGCACTTACGGCGGCGGCGGTTGGGTCTTGAGGCTTGGAACCGTGAACAGTGTTCCGACCGGGGTCGATGTTCGACCGGCGACGCGCGCCACGCCATGGCGACCGAGACCCGGACGGGCCAGCCCCGCCCCCAGGGCGGTCATCCCTCCTGAAGGCGTGCGCGACGTGCTCGGGCGGTGGATCGGGAAGACAGCGCTCGACAGTGCTTGCCGCTCGGTGCCGGGCTCCAAGCAGCGCGGGGTTGCGGCCTTGCGGAAGGCTCGCTCAGTCGCCGCCGTGGGCCTCGGCGGCCTCGCGCGGGAAGGTGACGACGTGGTCGACCTCGGCGCGGATGCCGATCCACTCGCCGACCTGGTGGTCGTGGTGGCTGGGCACGTGGGCCATCACCCGCTCGCCGCTTTGCAGCCGCAGCGTCAGCAGGAACTCGCTGCCGCGGAAGGCCTTGCGCTCGATCAGCGCCCGCACCGGGCTGGCGTCGTCGTGCACGATGTCGTCGGCGCGCAGCAGAACGTCGCACTCGCCGGCGGGACTGTAGGCCTCGGGCAGCGGGCAGCCGGCGACGTCGTCGAGTTCGCCCACCGGCGTGTGCACGCAGGGACCGTGCGCGCAGGCGACGATCTGCGCCGGCGCGAACACCCCGTGGCCGATGAAGCGGGCCACGAAACGGCTGGCCGGGCGGTGATACAGGGTGTAGGCGTCGTCCCACTGCTCGAGCCGGCCCCGGTTCATGACGCCGATCGCGTCGCCCACGGCGAAGGCCTCGAGCTGGTCGTGCGTGACCAGCAACGCCGTCGTCTCGCTGTCCTTCAGGATCTGGCGCACCTCCTGCGCCAGGCGTTCGCGCAGGTCGACGTCGAGGCTGGAGAAGGGTTCGTCCAGCAGCAGCAGACGCGGCCCCGGGGCCAGCGCCCGCGCCAGCGCCACGCGCTGCTGCTGGCCGCCCGAGAGCTGGTGCGGCGCGCGCTTCGCGGCGTGCGCCAGCCCCACCAGTTCGAGCATGCGGCGCACGCGCGACTCGCGCTCGGCGCGGGGCAGCGCAGCGATGCCGAAGCCGACGTTGTCGGCCACGCTCAGGTGCGGGAACAGCGCGTAGTCCTGGAACACCATGCCGATGCGGCGCTGCTCGGCGGGCTGATGCAGGCCGCTGGCGGCGTCGGACAGCGCCTCGCCGCCGATGGCGATGCGGCCGCCCTCCAGCCGCTCCAGGCCGGCCACCGCACGAAGCAGCGAGGTCTTGCCGCAGCCCGAGGGGCCGATGAGCACGCCGATCTGCCCGGCCTGCAGGCCCAGCGTCACGCCTTCCACGGCGGCACGGGCGCTGCCGCGGGCGTAGCGCACGGTGACGTCGTCGAGGGCCAGGAACATGCGCAACATGATAATGCTCAACTCGCGAATGCGGATTGTTCGCATTCCACTGTCCCCCATGATCGCGCTCCGTTACACCCTGCTGCTGCTGTGCCTGCTGCTGGCCGTGCCCGTTCTCGGGGTGCTGGGTGCCTGGCTGGCGCTGGACGAGGCGGCGCTGGGCGTGCTGCGCCACCAGTGGCAGACGGTGCTGCCGGGCTATGCCGGGCAGTCGCTGGTGCTGGCGCTGGGCGTGGGCGTGGGCGTGATGCTGCTGGGCAGCGCCACGGCCGCGGCGGTCACGCTGTTCGAGTTCCCGGGCCGGCGCCTGTTCGAGTGGGCGCTGCTGCTGCCGCTGGCGATGCCGGCCTACGTGCTGGCCTACGCCTGGACCGATGCGCTGCAGTTCAGCAGCCCGCTGCACGCCGCGCTGCGCGAACTCGCGGGCACGCGCCAGGCGCTGTGGCCCGATGTGCGCAGCCTGCCCTTTGCCGTGGCGCTGTTCGTGCTGTGCCTGTACCCCTACGTGTACCTGCTGACGCGCGCCGCGCTGGGCGAGCGTGCGGTGCGCATGATGGAAGCGGCCCGGCTGCTGGGCGCGCCGATGCGCCGCCGCGTGCTCGGGGTGGCCCTGCCCATGGCGCGCCCGGCCATCGCCGCCGGCACCGCGCTGGCGCTGATGGAGACGCTGGCCGACTACGGGGTAGGCTCGTACTTCGGCCTGACCACCTTCTCCACCGGCATCTACAAGGCCTGGCTGGTGATGAACGACGGCGTGGCCGCGGCGCAGCTCGCGT
The DNA here is from genome assembly GCA_046341655.1 of Betaproteobacteria bacterium. GTDB lineage: Bacteria > Pseudomonadota > Gammaproteobacteria > Burkholderiales > Burkholderiaceae_C > Rubrivivax. Next base: position 10,429 of record JBKDQY010000084.1, read on the forward strand.
CCATCCTGCTGCTGGTGGTGGCGGCACTCCTGCTGGCCGAGCGCGCGGCACAGCGGCGGCTGCGCTTCGCCGGCAGCAAGACGGCCGCCCAGGGCAGCGAGGCGCGCCCGCACCCGCTGCGCGGCGCCGCGGCACTGGCGGCCGTGGCGCTGTGCGCGCTGCCGGTGCTGCTGGGCTTCGTGCTGCCACTGCTGTGGCTGGGCCACGGCGTGTGGAGCGAGTGGGCCCACGGCGAGTTCGGCCTGCCCTGGGAGCGCTTCTGGCGCTGGAGCCTGGCCAGCTTCCAGCTCGCGGCGCTGGCCGCGTTCGCGGCCACGGGCCTGTCGCTGGCGCTGGCTTTCGTGCTGCGGGGCGGCACCCGCGGCCTGTCGGGCCGGGTGCTGGCGGCGGCGGCGCGCGTGCTGTCGCTGGGCTACGCGGTGCCGGGAGCCGTCATCGCCGTGGGCATCCTGCTGCCGGTGGGTTGGCTGCAGCAGCTCTGGCCCGGGGCCGGCGTGACAGCCGTCGTCACGGGCACGGCGCTGGGCCTGGTGTACGCCTACCTCGTGCGCTTCACCGCCGTGGCGCTGCAGTCGGTGGAGGCCGGCTACGCGCGCGTGCCGCTGTCGGTGGACGAAACGGCGCGCATGCTGGGCAGCCCGCCCGGCCGCACGTTCCTGGCCCTGCACCTGCCGCTGCTCAGGCGCTCGGCCGGCGCGGCCGCGCTGCTGGTCTTCGTCGACGTGATGAAGGAGCTGCCGGCCACGCTGGTGCTGCGCCCCTTCGGCAGCGACACGCTGGCCGTGGTGGCGTACAACCTGGCCCGCGACGAGCGACTGGCCGAGGCCGCGCTGCCCTCGCTGGCCATCGTGGCGGTGGGGCTGCTGCCGGTGATCCTGCTGAGCCGCGCGCTGCGCGCCGACCCCTGAATCCGGCCTGGCCGGGAAGGAGCTTCCCGATGCGTCACCCCCTTGTGCAGTTGCTCGTGCGGCTCATGTCGATGTGGGCGCTGCTGCTGGCCACCGCGCCGGCCTCGGCGCAGACGCTGCGCTGGGCCAGCCAGGGTGACTCGCTGACCATGGACCCCCATTCGCAGAACGAGGGCCTGACGAACGCGCTCAACGGCCAGGTCTACGAGCGCCTGGTGCGCCGCGATCGCCAGCTCGCGATCGGGCCGGGCCTGGCCGTGCGCTGGCAGCAGACGGGGCCGCTGACCTGGCGCTTCACACTCCGCCCCGGGGTGCGCTTCCACGACGGTACGCCGCTGACCGCCGACGACGTCGTGTTCTCGGTGCAGCGCGCGCAGTCGCCGCAGGCCAACATCGCCGTCTACGCCAACGCGCTGGGCAGTGCGGTGGCCGTCGACGCGCAGACGGTGGAGTTCCGCCTGCCCAAGGTGAACCCGGTGTTCCTGCAGCACGTGGACGCGGTGTTCGTGATGAGCCGCGCCTGGGCCGAGAAGCACCGCGTGACGCGGCCGCTGGACTTCAAAGCGCGCGAGGAAAGCCACGCCTCGTTCAACGCCAACGGCACGGGCCCCTACATGCTGGTGCAGCGCCAGCCGGGCATCCGTACGGTGCTGCGGCGCAACCCGGGCTGGTGGGGCTGGGCCGACCGCGCCGCCAACCCGGGCAACGTGCAGGAGGTGGTGTTCACGCCGATCGCCAACGACGCCACGCGGCTGGCGGCGCTGATCTCCGGCGAGATCGACCTCGTGCTCGACCCTGCCCCGCGCGACCTGCAGCGCCTGCGCGCCACGCCCGGCGTCAAGGTGATCGACGGGCCCGAGAACCGCGTGATCTTCGTCGGCATGGACCAGCACCGCGACGAACTGCTGCACGGCAGCGTGAAGGACCGCAACCCCTTCAAGGACCGCCGTGTGCGCCTGGCGATGGCGCACGCGGTGGACATCGAGGCCCTGCGCACGCGGCTGATGAGCGGCATGGCCGTGCCCACCGGCGCGCTGTGGCCCAGCCCGCAGGCGGCCTACGGCGACGCCGCGCTCGAGCAGCGCCTGCCCTTCGACCTGGCCCGCGCCCGCGCGCTGATGGCCGAGGCCGGCTGGGCCGAGGGCTTCGAGGTGACGATGGACTGCCCGAACAACCGCTACGTCAACGACGAGGAGATCTGCCAGGCGCTGGCGGCGATGTGGTCGCAGATCAGGTTGCGCGTGCGCGTCAACGCCATGCCGCGGGCGCTGTGGTTCCCGAAGATGGAGAAGTTCGACACCAGCCTGTACCTGCTGGGCTGGGGCGGCGCCGTCACCGACGCCGAGACCACGATCACGCCGGTGATGCGCTTCCCCGCGCCGGGCGGCACGGGCCTGTACAACTGGGGCCGCGTCAGGAACGAGCGCTTCGAGCAGCTGGCGCAGGCCCAGGGCCTGGAGCCCGACCCGGCCCGGCGCGAGGAGCTGGTGAAGGCCGCGCTGCGCGAATACAAGGACCAGGTGCACCTGATCCCGCTGCACCGGCAGATGATTCCCTGGGCCGTGCGCGCGCCGGTGGACGCCGTGCACCGCGCCGACAACTGGCTCGAGACGGCCTGGGTGACTATGCGGTAGCGCGCCGGCGCACCGCGTCCAGGTAGGCGTGGCCGTCGGGCGGCAGCCCGCTGCGCTGGCTGGCCCAGACCATCTCGCCCAGGCACTCCATCACCTCGTGCTGCGCCGCGTGCAGGCTGCCGCGGCGCGCAGCCAGCAGCTCCACGGCCTGGCGGATGCCGGTGGGCTGGTCGATGGCCAGCTGCTCGTCGATGCTGAGGTGCATGCTCAGGTGCAGGAAGGGGTTGGTGCGGCCCTCCTCGACGGTGTAGACGGCCTCCAGCGCGGCCGCCTCGTCGGCCAGTTCGGCGTGGTACTCGGGGTGCTGCTCGATCCAGCGCGCGGCCAGCGCCTGCATGGGCTCCAGCGGCAGGCCGGAGCGCCAGCGCGCATAGGCGCCGCAGAAGAATCGCCGCACGTCGCTCTGGGAGGGCTGGAACATTCCAGAATTCTCGCCTTGCCCGCACCGCGGCGCGCCGCGCCCTACCCGAATGACCTCACCGCTCACCGTCACCACCGCGCAGCTGTTCACCGACGCGCGCACCGCCATCGGCTACACGCCCGAGCCCGTGCCCGACGCGCGGCTCCGCGAGCTGTACGAGCTGCTGAAGTGGGCCCCGACCTCGGCCAACTGCAGCCCGGCGCGCTTCGTCTTCGTGCGCACGCCCGAGGGCAAGGCGCGCCTGGAGGCCTGCATGAACCAGGGCAGCAACCGCCGCAAGGTGCGCGAGGCGCCGGTCACCGCCGTCATCGGCATGGACCTGGCCTTCCCCGAGACGCTGCCCAGGCTGTTCCCGCACGCCGACGCCCGCTCGTGGTTCGAGGGCAGGCCGGCGCTCATCGAGGCCACGGCCTTCCGCAACGGCAGCCTGCAGGGCGCCTACCTGATGATGGCCGCGCGCGCCCTGGGGCTGGACTGCGGGCCGATGAGCGGCTTCGATGCCGCCGCGATGGACGCCGCCTTCTGGGCCGGCACGGCGGTGCGCACGAACTTCGTCTGCACGCTGGGCCACGGCGACGCCACGCGGCTGTTCCCGCGCGGGCCGCGGCTGGACTTCGACGAGGCCTGCCGGCTGGCCTGATCGGCTTCGGTACGGCGGCGGCCCGGGGTCTCGTTACCATAGCCGCCGAATGCAGCCGAGGAGGGCGCCATGCCGGTGATCGTGGTCGCCAACCCCAAGGGCGGGGTGGGCAAGAGCACGCTGGCCATCAACGTCGCGGGCTGCCTGGCGCGCGCCGGGCACCGCGTGATGCTTGGCGACGTCGACCGCCAGCAGTCGTCGCGCCAGTGGCTGGCGCTGCGGCCGGCCGCGGCCCGCCCCATCGCCGGCTGGGATGTGGCGGCCGACGACATCGTGCGCCCGCCCAAGGGCACCACGCACGTGGTGCTCGACACGCCGGCGGGCCTGCACGGCAAGCGGCTCGACGCGATCATGAAGATCGCCGACCAGTTGCTGATCCCGCTGCAGCCCAGCCTGTTCGACATCCGGGCCACGCACCCCTTCGTGCAGGAGTTGCGCGCGCACCGGCGTGGTGCCGAGGTGAAGATCGGCCTGGTGGGCATGCGCGTGCGCGAACACACCCGGGCCGTGGAGCAACTGCAGAGCTACCTCGGCACCCTGCCCGTGCCCGTGGTGGGCTGGCTGCGCGACACGCAGAACTACGTGCAGCTGGCCGCGCACGGCCTGACGCTGTTCGACGTGGCGCCCGGCCGCGTGGAGCGGGATCTCGAGCAGTGGCAGCCGCTGGGCGCCTGGCTGGGAGCCTGAGCGATGCCCACCACCTACGCCACGCTGGCCGGGCTGGCCGACCTCGTCGGGCAGCCGCTGGGCTCGAGCGACTGGGTCACCGTCGAGCAGTCGCGCATCGATGCCTTCGCCGCCGCCACGGGCGACCTGCAGTGGATCCACGTCGACCCCGAACGCGCCCGTGCCGGGCCCTTCGGCACGACCATCGCCCACGGCTTCCTCACGCTGAGCCTGCTGCCGATGCTGTTCGACAGCGGCTTCGCCATCGCCGACGTGAAGATGGGCGTCAACTACGGCCTGAACCGGGTGCGCTTCGTGACGCCGGTGCCGGCCGGCGGCCGCTTGCGCGCGCACTTCAAGCTGCTGGCGTTCGAGGCGCTGCCGGTGCCGGCGGGCTTCGGCGCGCAGATGACGGTGGAGGCCACGATCGAGCTCGAGGGTGCGACACGGCCGGCCTGCGTGGCCGAGACGGTGTCGCGCCGCTACAGCTAGCCGTTCCCCCGAAGGTGGGTCCGGTGGCGGTGCGGCCGCCGCCCACAATGCCGCCTTCCGCGCCATTGCAGGAGAAGCCATGAAGGTGTTGCTGGTCGACGATCATCCGCTGGTGCTGTCGGCGCTGCAGGCGGTCATCCAGAGCATCGGCAACGACACGCAGGTGGTGGGCGTCGACTCCGCGGCCGCCGCGCGCGCCGCGCTGCGCGAAGCCTCGGACTTCGACCTCGTGCTGCTCGACCTGGCGCTGGGCGACGCCGACGGCTTCGACCTGCTCGACGAGTTCCGCAGCGCCTACCCGGCGGTGCCGGTGGTGGTGGTGTCGGCCTCGGACCGCGCCAGCGACGTCATCCGTGCCATCGACGGCGGCGCCATGGGCTTCGTGCCGAAGAAGAGCTCGCACGCCGAGCTGCAGCACGCGCTGGGCCTCGTGATGACGGGCTCGATGTACGTGCCGCCGCACATGCTGGGGCTGGCCTTCGGCCAGGGCACGGGCCGCGCCGCGGCCCAGCCCGCCACCGGCCCGCTGGGCGCGGCGGCGCGCCCCGAGCCGCACCAGAAGGTGCCCAGCATGAAGGACATAGGCCTGACGCCGCGGCAGTCCGAGGTGCTGTCGCTGCTGCTGCAGGGCCTGCCCAACAAGCTGATCGCTCGCCAGCTCAACCTGAGCGTCGAGACCGTGAAGGACCACGTCGCCGCCGTGCTGCGCGCGTTGGGCGTGAGCACGCGCACCCAGGCCGTGCTGGCCGTGAGCCAGATGACGCAAGGCCAGGGCGCGGGCTTCAGCTGGCGACCGCCGGGCGGCGACGGCAGCCCCAGCCGCTGAGGCCCCGTGGCCGAGGCGCTGACGCCCCCCGCGCCTGCGCAGGCTCCCCTGCCGGCGCCGGTCGCAGGCAGCGACGCCGGGGCCGACCACATCCGTGCGCTGTACGTGCAGACGCCGGCCACGCTCACCGGCAACGGCGTCGGGCTGCTGCTGATGACCGTGATCTTCGGCCCGCTGGCGCCGGGCCCCACGGTGCTGGCCTGGCTGGGCGTGGGCGCGACGCTGTGGCTGCTGCGCCTGGCGCACTGGCTGCGTTTCCGCCGCCAGCCCCGGGCCCCGGCTGCGCTGCTGCACGCGTGGCGGCGCAGCTGGCGGGCGCTGGTGCTGTCGCAAGGCGCCCTGTGGGGGGCGGCCGTGTGGCTGTTCTGGGGGCTGGGCACGCCTTACCACCGGGTCGCGCTCATCCTCATCGTGTACTCGTACTGCCTGGGTTCGGTGCAGCTGCTGGCCACGCAGCGCAAGGTGTTCCTGGCCTTCATCAGCCTGGTGCTCACGCCCAGCATCGTGCGCATCGCGTCCGACACGGGGCAGGAGTGGCACCTGCAACTGGCGTTCGTCCTGACGCTGCTGTTCTTCCTGACGGTGCTGATGGCGCGCACCTACGGCAACGCGCTGGGCCAGGCGATCTCGCTGAAGCGCCGCACCGACGAGCTTGCCGCGCGCCTGCGGCAGGAGATGACGCTGGCCGACGAGGCGCGCCGTGCCGCCGACGAGGCCCGCCGCGCCGCCGAGGCGGCCAACCGCGCCAAGACGCAGTTCTTCGCCGCCGCCAGCCACGACCTGCGCCAGCCGCTGCACGCGATGGGCCTGTTCGCCGAGGCGCTGCGCCAGCGCATCCGCGACCCCGAGGTGGCGTCGCTGGTGAACAGCATCAACGAGAGCGTCGACGCGCTGGAGGGCCTCTTCGGCGAATTGCTCGACATCACGCGCATCGACACCGGCGGCGTGGACGTGCACCCCGAGCCCGTGCACCTGAAGGCGCTGTTCGGCCGCCTGCGACTGCACTTCGAGCCCGCGGCGTTCGAGAAGGGTCTGGCGCTGGCCTTCCGCGGCGAGCAGCACGTGGCCCTGGCCGACCCCGTGCTGCTGGAGCGCGTGCTGCGCAACCTGGTGAGCAACGCCATCCGCTACACCGACGACGGCGGCGTGCTCGTGAGCGCGCGCGTGCGCCAGGGCGGCGACGGCGGCCGGCGCCTGCTGCTGCAGGTGTGGGACACCGGCATCGGCATCTCCGAGGCCAGCCTGCCGCGGATCTTCGACGAGTTCTTCCAGGTCCAGGGCGGGCGGCCGCTGCAGGCGCACCAGCGCAAGGGGCTGGGCCTCGGCCTGGCCATCGTCAAGCGGCTGGCGGCGCTGATGGAGGCGCCGATCTCGGTGCGCTCGCGCGTCGGCCGCGGCACCGTGTTCTCTCTCGAAGTGCCGCAGGGCCGCGCGCCGCGCAGCGCCGAGGCCACGGCGGGGCCCGCGGCGAAGGCGGCGCTGGGGCTCACGCTGGAAGGGCGGCACGTCGTGGTCGTCGAGGACGAGCAGGCCGTGCGCGAGGGCCTGGTTTTGCTGCTGCAGGGCTGGGGCGAGGAGGTGACCGACTTCGACACCGTGGAGGCGGTGGCGCGGTGGCTAGCCGCCACGCCGGGCCCGGCGCCCGACCTGCTGCTGGTCGACTACCGCCTGCCCCAGGGCCGCACGGGTCTGGACGCGCTGGCGGCGCTGCGCGCGCGCTGGCCGCAGCAGCGGTTGCCGGCGATCCTGATCACCGGATCCAGCCTCGGCGGCCACGAAGCCGAGGCGGAGCAGCACGACTTCCACCTGCTCGTCAAACCGGTGCTGCCGGCCAAGCTGCGGGCGATGATCGCGTTCAAGCTGAACGTCAGGGCGTGACGGCCCTTGTCGAACCTGGCCGTACGCCGGCTCTCGGCCCCTGGCGGTCGTTCGCGGCGATCCGTTCGGCCTGAGCCTGTCGAAGCCGCGCGCGCTGGCGGCACCGCGCGTCGCGGCAGGCGGTGCCCCTTGCCCGCGCTGGGATGGGGCGGTCGGCCCTGCGGGCCGACCCCCCTCCGCTGCTCGCTTCGAGGGCGCACGGCAAAACTCGCTGCGTTCGCTTCGCTCACTGCGCTCGAACAGTTGCCGTGAGTCAGTCCACGATGCGCGCTGCGCGCGCCGCCCTCAAGCCTGCGCTGCTCGGCGCCCCATGACAGCGCCGGCCAGAGGCACCGCCTGCCGCTCAATCACCACCAAGGCGCTTGGCCCGAGAGCCAACCCCGGCAGTCGCAAAGGGCTGTGCGGGCGGGGGCTGCGGCGTGAGCTTTGAAGCGCCGAGAAGCGCAGGGTTCATGGCCGCGCGCGCAGCGCGCTTCGTGGACTGACTCGCCGCAACTGCTCGAGCGCAGCGGCCGAAGGCCGCGTAGCGAGTTTTGCGGCGGGCCATGAACACGAGCAGCGCAGGGCAGTCGGCCCGCAGGGCCGACCGCTTCGATTCA
>JBKDQY010000085.1:0-20327 GCA_046341655.1 Betaproteobacteria bacterium
GTCGTCCACCCAGCCGATGGCGCCGAAGCCGAAGGTGACCAGCATCACCACCCAGACGAAGCGGTTGGTCCAGTCGAACCACAGCAGCGTGCTCACGCCGATGCCGATGAGCACCAGCACGCCGCCCATCGTGGGCGTGCCACGCTTGCCCAGGTGGGCCTGCACGCCGTACTCGCGGATGGGCTGGCCGATCTTCATCTCGGTGAGCTTGCGGATCACCCAGGGCCCGAAGGCCAGGCCGATCAGCAGCGCCGTCATCGCCGCCAGCACGGCGCGGAACGTGAGGTACTGGAACACGCGCAGGAACCCCAGCTCCTCGGGGTCCAGCGACATCAGCCACTGCGTCAGGCTCAGCAGCACGGCGCTTCTCCCCACGCGGTGCGCAGCGCCTTCACCACCTGCTCCATCTTCATGAACCGCGAACCTTTCACCAGCACCGAGCGCGCGACGGGGCGCTGCGCGGCGTCCTGCAGCGCCGCGGCCAGCTCGGCCGTGGTCGCGAAGTGCCGCCCGGCGCCGGCGTGCGCGCACAGCGCGCCGGCGGTCCAGAAGGCCTCGATGCCGCGCTCGCGCGCGCGCTCGCCCACCTCGGCGTGGAAGCGGGGGCCCTCGTCGCCGACCTCGCCCATGTCGCCCAGGACCAGCCAGCGCGGCCCGGGCAGGCCGGCCAGCACCTCGATGGCGGCGAGCACGGAGTCGGGGTTGGCGTTGTAGCTGTCGTCGACCAGCGTCACCGGGCCCGCGGGCGACGACAGCCGGTGCAGCTGCGAGCGGCCGGCCACCGGGCGGAAGGCCTCCAGCCCGGCCTGCACGGCGGCCAGCTTCTCGCCCGCAGCCAGCGCGCAGGCGGCCGCCGCCGCGGCATTGCGCAGGTTGTGCGTGCCCGGCAGGTGCAGCTTCAGCGAGGTGCTGCCGGCGGGCGTGGCCAGCGTCAGCGCCCAGGCCGCGGCCTCGGTGTCCCAGGTGCCGCTGGCCACGACGTCGGCGCCGCGGCCCTGCGTGTCGTCCGTGCCGAAGCTGAGCACGCGCCGCGCCCCGGCGCGCGCGCGCCAGCGCGGCGTGAAGGCGTCGTCGGCCGGGATCACCACCGTGCCGCCGGCCGGCAGCGCGTCGATCACGGCGCCGTTCTCGTCCGCCACGGCCTCGACGCTCTTCATGAACTCCTGGTGCTCGCGCTGCGCGTTGTTCACCAGGGCCACCGTGGGTTGCGCCAGTGCCGCCAGCCGGGCGATCTCGCCCGGGTGGTTCATGCCCAGCTCCACCACGGCGGCGCGGTGCCAGTGCTCGTCGTCCTGGCGCAGCCGCAGCAGGGTGAGCGGCACGCCGATGTGGTTGTTCAGGTTGCCCGCCGTCGCCAGCATGGCGCTGCCGTGCGCGGCGCGCAGGATGGCGGCCACCATCTGCGTGACGGTGGTCTTGCCGTTGCTGCCCGCCACGGCCACCAGCGGCAGGTGGAAGCGGTGGCGCCAGCCCTGGGCCAGCTGCTGCAGCGCGGCCAGCGTGTCGGCCACCAGCAGCCCGGACAGGCCGCCGGGGCTGGCCTCGCCCAGCGCGTCGGCGCGGCTGGCCAGCACGGCCACGGCGCCGCGCGCCCGGGCCTGCGCGATGAACTCGTGGCCGTCGAAGCGCTCGCCGCGCAGCGCCACGAAGAGGTCGCCGGGCTCGATGCTGCGCGTGTCGGTGTGCACCCGCGTGAAGGTCAGTTCGCCGCTGCCGAGCACGGTGCTGCCGGGGAGCAGGGCGTGGGCCTGGGCCAGGGTCATCATGCGGCGGACCTCCGCTGCGCCAGCGCCGAGCGCACTTCGTCGGCATCGCTGAAGGGGTGGGCCACGCCGGCCACCACCTGCGTCGTCTCGTGGCCCTTGCCGGCGACCAGCAGCACGTCGCCCGGCGCGGCCTCGCGCACGGCGCGGGCGATGGCCTCGCGGCGGTCGACCACACCTTCAGCATTCGCGCCCGCGCCGGCCAGCACCTGGGCCACGATGGCGGCCGGGTCCTCGCTGCGCGGGTTGTCGCTGGTCACGACGACGCGGTCGGCCAGGCGGCTGGCGATAACACCCATCAGCGGGCGCTTGGTGGCGTCGCGGTCGCCGCCGCAGCCGAACACGCACAGCAGCCGGCCGCCGCGCGCCGCCGCCAGGGGACGCAGCGCCTCCAGCACCTGCTGCAGCGCGTCGGGCGTGTGGGCGTAGTCGACCACGGCCTCGACCTCGTCGCCCTCGCCGGCCACGCGCTGCAGCCGCCCGGGCACCGGCGTCAGCGCGCCCAGCGCGGCCACGGCCTCGGCCAGCGGCACGCCCAGGGCGCGCAGCCCGCCCAGCACCACCAGCAGGTTGCTGGCGTTGAACTCGCCCACCACGCTGGTGGCCAGCCGTTGCCGCGCGGCGCCCTCGGCCACCTCGAACACCAGGCCGTCGGGGCCGTAGCGGCGCTCGCCGGCCACCAGCCGCGCGGCGCCCTGCAGCGAGACGGTCCACAGGTCGACGCCGGTGCCGCGCAGCCCGGCCGCCAGCTGCGCGCCGAAGGCGTCGTCCACGTTCACCACCGCGGCCTTCAGGCCCGGCCACTCGAACAGCCGGCGCTTGGCGGCGCCGTAGGCCTGCATCGTGCCGTGGTAGTCGAGGTGGTCCTGCGTGAGGTTGGTGAACAGCGCGACGTCGATGGCGCAGCCGTCGAGCCGGTGCTCCACGAGGCCGATCGACGAGGCCTCCATCGCGCAGGCCGCCAGGCCATCGGCCACGAAGCGCGCCAGCGTGGCGTGCAGCGTCACGGGGTCGGGGGTGGTCAGGCCGGTCTCCCGCAGGTGACCGGGCCCGCGCGACGACGGCGGCTCGCCCACGCCCAGGGTGCCGATCAGCCCTGCCGGCCGGCCCAGGGCGCACAGCGCCTGCGCCGTCCACCAGGCGGTGCTGGTCTTGCCGTTGGTGCCGGTGGTGGCCACCACCGCCAGGCGCTCCGACGGCCGGCCGAAGAAGCCGTGCGCGATGGGGCCGGTGGCGGCCTTCAGGCCGGCGTAGGCGGCCACGCGGGGGTCGGCCGGCAGGCCGCAGGCCTCGGCGCCTTCGGCCTCGACGAGGCAGGCCGCGGCGCCGTCGGCCAGCGCCCCGGCCACGAAGCGGCGCGCGTCCACGGCCTGGCCAGGCCAGGCGACGAAGCCGTCGCCGGGTTGCAGCCGGCGGCTGTCGGCCACCAGCGTGCCCTGCGGTACGCGCGCGCGCAGCCACTGCGCGGCCTGTCCGGGGGTGGCGAGCCGCTGCATCTAGAAGCTCTCCGTGGCCGCGGGCACGGCCTTGCCGGCGATCTGCGCCTTGACGTCGAGGTCGGGCGCCACGTTCATGCTGCGCAGCGTCTGCGCCACTACCTGGCTGAACACCGGCGCGGCGATCTCGCCGCCGTAGTAGACGCCCCGGCCGGGTTCGTCGACCATCACCGCCACCACGATGCGCGGCTCGCTTACCGGCGCCAGGCCGACGAAGAACGAGCGGTACTTGCTCGTGCTGTAAGTCTTGCCCTCGAGCTTGCGCGCGGTGCCGGTCTTGCCGCCCACCGAGTAGCCCAGGGCCTGCGCCTTGGGCGCGGTGCCGCCGGGGCCGGCGGCCAGGCGCAGCATCTCGCGCACGGCGCGCGCGGTCTCGGGGCTCATCACGCGCTGGCCGGCGACAGCCGGAGCAGCGCCTTCGGGCGTGCCGCGCTGGCCGGCGACCCCCTCGCCGTCCTCGCGCCGCACCATGCTCACCGGCAGCAGCTGCCCGTCGCTGGCGAACACCGTGTAGGCGCGCGCGATCTGGAACAGGCTGGCCGACAGGCCGTAGCCGTAGCTCATGGTCGCCTGTTCCACCGGGCGCCAGCTCTTGTAGGGCCGCAGCCGGCCGGTGACGGCGCCGGGGAAGTCGATCTGCGGACGCTGGCCCAGGCCGATGGCGGTGTACAGCGCGTGCATCTCGCGCGCCGGCATCTGCAGCGCCATCTTCACGGTGCCGACGTTGCTGCTCTTCTGCACCACCTCGGCCACGGTGAGCACGCCGTGCGGGTGCGCGTCGGTGATGCGGCTGCCGGTGACCACGATCTGGCCCGGCGCGGTGTCGATGCGCGTGTCGGGCCGCCAGGGCCCGCGCTCCAGCGCCAGCGCGGCGATGAAGGGCTTCATCGTCGAGCCGGGCTCGAAGACGTCGGTGAGCGCCGCGTTGCGCAGGCTCTCCCGGTGCATGGTGGCGCGCCGGGCGGGGTCGTAGCTCGGGTAGTTGGCCAGGGCCAGCACCTCGCCGCTCTTCACGTCGAGCACGACCACGCTGCCGCGCCGGGCCCGGTGCTCGATCACGGCCTCGCGCAGGCGCTGCCAGGCGAAGAACTGCACCTTGCTGTCGATGGCCAGCTGCACGTCGTCGCCGTGGCGCGGGTCGGCCTGCTCGCCCACGTCCTCGACGACGCGGCCGAAGCGGTCGCGCACCACGGTGCGCTGGCCGCGCTGGCCCGACAGGCGCTGCTGGAAGGCCAGCTCGATGCCGTCGATGCCCTTGCCGTCGATGTCGGTGAAGCCCACCACGTGCGCGGCCGACTCGCCCTCGGGCCACCGGCGCTGGTACTCGCGCAGCGGCTGCACGCCCTTGAGCTGCAGCGCCTGCACGGCCTGCCACTCGGCCTCGGTGGCGTGGCGCTTGATCAGCACGGTGCCGGTGGCGCCGTCGAGCCGCTCCTGCAGTTCGGCGAACGGCAGCTTCAGCGCCGCGGCCAGGGCGCGGCGCTGCGCCACGTCGGCGGCGAAGCTGCGCGCCTCCACCTGCACGCTGGGCATCGCCACGCTGGTGGCCAGCAGCTGGCCGTGGCGATCGACGATGCGGCCGCGGCTGGCCGGCAGCGGCTGCGTCACGACGAAGCGCTTCTCGCCCTCGGCCTGGTAGAAGTCGGTGTGCACGATCTGCAGCCACACCGCGCGCAGGAACAGCACCGCGAAGCCCGCCGCCACCAGCGCCACGACGAAGCGCGAGCGCCAGGGCGGCGTCGGGCTGGCCAGCAGCGGGCTGGTAGCGTAGTTGACGCTCTTCACGCCGCCCAGGCCGGTGGCCGCGCCGGCGCCCCGGGGGCGGGCGCCGCTGGCGTGCTGGCGGCCGGAGGCGCTCACCGCGCGCCTCCCGGCGAAGCCGGCACGTCGTCGACGTACACCGTGGTGGCCGGCGTGACGCTGCCCATCTTCAGCTGCTCGCGCGCCACGCGCTGCACGCGTGCATGGGTGGCCTGGCCCTGGCGCTCGGCGTCGAGCCGCCGGTACTCGGCGTCGAGCTGGCGCTGCTCGGCGCGTGCGCGGTCGAGCTCGGCGAAGACGCGGCGCGACTCGTAGGCCGTGCGCACCAACCCCAGCGCGCTGGCCAGCAGCAGCGCCGCGAGCAGCAGGTCGAGCTTGCGCATCATGGGGCGTCCCTCCGCCCTTCGGGCTGCGGGATGAGCGCTTGGGAGCGGCCCGGCGCGCTCATGCAGGGGCCGCCGTGCGTTCGGCCACGCGCATCACCGCCGAGCGGGCGCGCGGGTTGGCCGCCACCTCGGCGGCCGAGGGCTTGACGCGCGCCAGCGCCTTCAGCCGCAGCGGCCGCGGCGGCGCCATGGGCGCGCGGCGGTCGACCACGTCGCGGCTCTCGGCAGCGATGAAGGTCTTCACGATGCGGTCTTCCAGCGAGTGGAAGCTGATGACGACCAGCCGGCCCGCGGGCGCCAGCAGCGCCAGCGCCGCCTTCAGGCCCTGTTGCAGCGCCTCAAGCTCGGCGTTGACGTGAATCCGAAGAGCCTGAAACGTGCGCGTTGCAGGGTCCTGGCCCGGCTCGCGGGTCTTGACGGCACGAGCCACGAGCGCGGAAAGCTCGAGGGTTGTGCGGACGGGAGCGCCGCTTTCGCGGCGAGCGACAAGCGCCTTTGCAATCGCAGCAGCAAACCGTTCTTCGCCGTGTTCACGAATCACCTCCTCGATGGTCTTGGTGTCGGCCCGGGCCAGGAATTCGGCGGCCGTCTCGCCGCGCGTGGTGTCCATGCGCATGTCCAGCGGCGCGTCGGCGCGGAAGCTGAAGCCGCGCGACGGGTCGTCGATCTGCGGCGAGCTCACGCCCAGGTCGAGCAGCACGCCCTGCACCTGCGCGATGCCCATGGCGGCCAGTTCGGCGGCCATGTCGCCGAAGCTCGCGTGGCGGACGGCGAAGCGCGGGTCGTCGATGCGCGCCGCCTCGGCCAGCGCCGCCGGGTCCTTGTCGAAGGCCACCAGCCGGCCCCCGGGCGCCAACTTCGCCAGCACGGCACGGCTGTGCCCGCCGCGGCCGAAGGTGCCATCCACGAAGATGCCCCCCGGCTGCACCACGAGCGCCTCGACGGCCTCGTCCAGCAGCACGGTGGTGTGGGACCATTCGGGGGCGGGGGCGTTCACCGGATGACCAGGCTCTTCAGCGCCTCGGGCGCCCCGAGCGCGATGGCGGTGGCCTCGCGCACCTCGTAGCGTTGCAGGTCCCAGATCTCGAAGCTCGAACCCATGCCCAGCAGCTTCACTTCACGGTCCAGTGCCGCCCAGCTGCGCAGCTCGGGCGGGATGAGCACGCGGCTGCCGCTGTCGATCTCCACATCCGTGGCGCTGCCGATGTACAGGCGGCGCCAGGCGTCGTGCTCCTGCGGCAGGGCCAGCAGCTGGGCCTCGAAGGGCTCCCAGACGCTGATCGGGTACAGGCTCAGGCAGCCGTGCGGGTGCTTGGCGACGACCAGCTGGCCGTTCACCGAGGCCATGAGCTGCTCGCGCCAGCGCGCGGGCACCGTCAGGCGGCCCTTGGCGTCCAGCGTGAGCACCGGCCCCCCGCGAAAAGTCATGCCCGACGATCCTTCCCTGGGTGGGTCCGCGCCCGCGTCACCGAGCAGAGACCCACAAAAACCCACAAAAACACACCGAGCCCCACTGTAGCGCAAGCGCGGCGCCAGCGTCAACGCGACGTCGGGGAAAAAATCAATCAAATCAACGACTTAGCCGCCAAACCGGAAGTGGCGCGCAAAAAAAGTCGTTCCCAGTGAAGGACTTGGCACCGGGTGTGAAAGTGGTTTCGAATATTGGCCGACCCCGCTCAGGCGGTAGGCGCGGCCCGGAGATCCGGTTTGTCGAGATTCTTGACAGTTCGCCAGACGCCCACGTTGCCGGCGCCGGATCCGAGCGCCCGGAATCCCTCTCTTTACCTCGTGGCGTTCAACCCACCTGGCCGGCCAGGCTCGGAACTTGCAACCAGCATCCGCGATGCAGGCTTGACCTACCTGGGCCAGGCTCGGCACCAACCGCTTCCGTCACCACATTCGGGGCCAATGCCATGAAGCTGAATTCGATGCTCACCGCGCTTGGACTTGGTCTGGCCGTTTCGGCCGCCAGCGCCGCGCCGTCGTTGCTCTTCGTGATCGACGGCGACACCTTCACGCAGCCGTTCTCGATCACCAACAACTCCACTGCCGGCGAGCGCGTGACGCGCTTCCAGCTCGACATCGCCCCGGCCGGCATGGTTTGGGACCCCGTGAACGGGGGCCCTCCCTTCAATGGCACGACCGGCGTACCCTTTACGCCCGTGGGCGGCGACGCGGCACTCACGGGACTCGTGCCGACGGCCGGGCCTGTCGACGGCGCCACGCTACTGGACATCGCCTTCACGGACTTCGACCCCCTCGAGACCTTCCGCTGGTTTCTGGACATCGACGGGGCCACGGGCGATCCCGTCACCGTTCGGGGCAACCAGCTTATCGGCTCGCTGGCCACCATCGACTTCTCCGACGGCCAACGCCTGCAGGGCGTGCTGAGCGCCGTGCCGGGCAACTCTGACGCGTCGCGGTTCGTCGTCACCGGCATCACCGTGACGCCGTCGGTGCCCGTGCCGGGCAGCCTGGCGCTCGCCGGTCTGGCACTCGCCGCGCTGGGTGCGGCGGGTCGCCGCTCGCGCGGCTGAGTCAGCAAGGCCCGGTCGGCAGGCCGGGGCCGTCACCGAGGGGCCGGCGCGGCCCCTCGCTTCGTTTCGTGCCGGCCGCGCGTGGTGCAGCACATTAGGCGGCAGCAGCCGCCCAAACCTCGCGGGCGGCCGCCAGGTCTTCCAGCGCCGTGCCCACCGACTTGAACACCGTGCGCTGCTTCTCCTGCGTGCGCCCGGGCACCGTGCCGCGGCACAGCTGGGCCAGCGTGGCGCGCACGTCGGCGGCGGTGAAGACCCCGCGCGACATCGGGCCCAGCAGGTCGCCGGCCTTGGCCAGGGCCTCGTCGGTGTCGATGGCGATGCGGGCGCCGCGGAAGCAGTCGTCGTCGGCCTCGCGCATGGCGGGGGTAAAGCCGCCAATGAGGTCGAGGTGGCTGCCCGGCGACAGCCAGGCGCCCTGCACCAGCGGCTCGGTGGCCAGCGTGGCACAACTCACGATGTCGGCCGCGGCCACGGCGGCGGGCAGCTCGGTGTCGTCGACCAGCTCGGTGTCGAAGCCCGCGGCCTGCCAGCGCACGGCCAGCGTCGCCGCCGCCTCGGGGCGCCGCGCCCCCACCGCCACGTGGCGGATGGGCCGCACTGCCGAGTAGGCCGCCGGCAGCAGCGCCGCCACGCGGCCGGCGCCCAGCACCAGCAGCCGGCGGGCATCGGGCCGCGACAGGTGGGCGGCGGCCAGGGCCGAGGCGGCGGCGGTGCGGCGCGCGGTCAGCACGTCGGCGTCCAGCAGCGCCCGCGGGCGGCCGGTGGCGGCCTCGAACAACAGGTAGGCGCCGTGCAGCCCCGGCAGGCCGCGCGCGGCATTGCCCGGCGCGACGTTGACGATCTTCACGCCGTAGAAGCCGCCGCTCTCGGCCGTGGGGACCGTCCAGGCCGGCATCAGCAGCGAGGTGACGTGCCCGCCCGCGCCGTCGGGCATCGTGTGCACGTGCCGCTGCGGCACCTCGGCGCCGGCCGCGAAGGCCTGGCGCAGGGCAGCGACGAGGGTGTCGAACGGCAGGGCGGCCTCCACGGCCGGGGCATCGATCAGGCGCAGCATGGCTCGATGATGCCAAGGTCGCGCTTCAGGCCGAAGGCAGCAGGCCCTCGTGCCGCGCGACGCGCTCCAGCGCGGTCTCGAACTGCGCGCGCGCCAGCGCCGTCACCTGGTGCAGGTAGGCGTGCAGTTCGGCGTCTTCGGGGCTGCGGCTCTCGCAGTCGGCGCTGTAGGCCTCGAAGTGCGACAGCTGCACCAGCAGTTCGGCCACGTGGCGCGGGCACTCGCAGGCGATGGTGGTGGACAGGCCGGCGAACGAGGCCAGGGCCTCGTCGTCCCAGCGGCGGGCGGGCACCGGCATGGCGCTGGGCGCCGCGGGGGTGCCGGTGGCCGGCAGCTCGATCTGCTGGCGCCAGCCGCGCAACCACTGCGCCAGGGCGGCGTCGCTCTGCGGCCCGCGCAGCAGTGCCAGGCCCGGCACGCGGCTGAACAGGCGGCAGGTGCGCTCGGACGCGAACCCGTACAGCACCGCCATCGGCTTGCCCTTCCAGGCCGGCACGGCCTGCACCAGGCGGTCGAGCCACTCGTCCTGCAGGCTGGCGGCGTAGACCAGCAGCGCGTCGGCCGTGGCGGCCAGGGGTTCGGCGGCGGCCTCCTCCAGCGTCTCGAACGGCCCCTGCAGGTGCAGCATGCGGCCGGGCGGCACCAGCGCCTGCTGCACCGCGCCCTTCAGGCGCTGGCCCAGCAGCTTGCCGACGACGACCACGCGCCAGGCCTGCGGCGGCACGCCCGCGCGCGCCGAAGACGACAGGCTGCGCCCGCGCTCCGCCGCAGCGGGCGCGTCCGCAACGGCCAGCGCATGGGCGCGCTCGGCCTGGGCCATGGCGCCGGGTTGGGCCGCCGCCCCAGGGTCGGCCGGCAGGGCCGGCGGCGCCAGCGTCGCCTCGGCCACCCGGGCGCCGGCCGCCTGCGACAGCGTGCGGGCGTGCGTGTCGACCACCTGCCGCAGCTGCGCCATGTCCAGCCTGGCGAGGCTGCCGATGGCATGGCCCAGGTCGGTGAGCTGCTTGAGCTGGGCCAGGCGCTGCACCTGCGCGGCGCTGTAAAGCCGCTGGCCGCTGGGCGACAGCTGCGGCTGCGACACATGGTAGCGCCGCTCCCACACGCGCAGGGTGGCCACGGGCATGCGCAGCATGCGCGCCACCGCGCCGCTGCGGTAACGGGGTTCGTGCTGGGCGGGATCGTCGGCGGGGGCCGCAGGGGCGCCGGGCGGGATGAGGCTCTCGCTCATGACATCTCCTTGCCGTTGCATTGACGCGCATAGTCCAGCGCTGACGCCGGTCATTCTGAAGCCGAACCTCTTTTGACGCCGCCATGACTATCCTTCACCCCATGACCCGATCAGGCAACCCCGCGGCAGGCCCGCGCACCAGCGGCTTCAAGGGCAACAAGGCAGCGTTGCCCAGCAAGCGCTGCATCGCCTGCGGCCGGCCCATGAGCTGGCGCAAGCGCTGGGCGGCGAACTGGGACGAGGTCAAGTTCTGCTCCGACGCCTGCCGCCGCGGGCGGGACACCCGGGCCGCCCGTGGCTGAGCCCGCCGCGCGGCCCGGCCCGCTGCGCCACCTGGTGCTGGTGCTGGGCGACCAGCTCGACGCCGGCGCCAGCGGCTTCGACGGCTTCGACCCGCGCTGCGACGCCGTCTGGATGGCCGAGGTGGCCGAGGAGTCCACGCACGTCTGGAGCAGCCAGCCGCGCACCGCACTGTTCCTGGCGGCGATGCGGCACTTCGCGCAGGCGATGCGGTCTGCTGGGCGGCCGCTGCACTACACGCAGCTCGACGACCCCGGCAACCGCGGCAGCCTGGCCGAGCAGGTGGCCGCCGACATCGCGCGGCTGCGCCCGCAGGCCCTGGTGATGACGGCCCCCGGCGACTGGCGCGCGCTGCAGGCCCTGCGCGAGGCCGCGGCCGCGGCCGGGCTGGCGCTGGACGTGCGCGAGGACCGTCACTTCTTCTGCAGCGTGCGCGAGTTCGCCGCCCACGCCCGCGGCCGCAAGCAGCTGCGGCTGGAGTTCTTCTACCGCGAGATGCGGCGCCGCCACGGCGTGCTGCTCACGCCTGCCGGCGAGCCCGAGGGCGGCGAGTGGAACTACGACGCCGACAACCGCAAGCCCTTCGGCCCGCAGGGCCCGGGCCGCGTGCCGCCGCGCGCCACCTTCGAGCCCGACGCCGTCACCCGCGAGGTGATCGCCCTGGTGCGCAGCCGCTTCGCCGCACACCCCGGCCGGCTCGACAGCTTCGCGTGGCCCGTCACGCGCGAACAGGCGCTGCAGTCGCTACGGCGCTTCGTCGACGAGCGGCTCGCGGGCTTCGGCGACGTGCAGGACGCCCTGTGGCCTGGCGAGCCCTGGCTGTGGCACTCGCACCTGGCGGCAGCACTCAACCTGAAGCTGCTGAACCCGCGCGAGGTGGTGGCCGCCGCCGAGGCCGCGTACCGCGCGGGCCACGCGCCGCTGGCGGCGGTGGAGGGCTTCATCCGCCAGATCCTCGGCTGGCGCGAGTACGTGCGCGGCATCTACTGGACGCAGATGCCCGGCTACCTGGAGCGCAACGAACTCGGCGCGCACGAGCCGCTGCCGGCCTGGTACTGGACGGGCGACACCGCCATGGCCTGCCTGAAGGACTCCATCGGCCAGACGCTGGAACACGGCTACGCCCACCACATCCAGCGCCTGATGGTGACCGGCCTCTATGCGCTGCTTCTGGGCGTGGACCCGAAGGCGCTGCACGCCTGGTACCTGGCGGTCTACGTCGATGCGGTGGAGTGGGTGGAGCTGCCCAACACCCTGGGCATGAGCCAGTACGCCGACGGCGGCGTGATGGCCAGCAAGCCCTACGTCGCCACCGGCCAGTACATCGCGCGCATGAGCCCGCACTGCAAGGGCTGCCGCTTCGACCCCACGCAGCGCACCGGCGATCGCGCCTGCCCCTTCACCACGCTGTACTGGGACTTCCTGATGCGGCACGAGCGGCGCCTGGCCGCCAACCCGCGCATGGCGCTGCAGGTGAAGAACCTGGCGCGACTGCCGGCGCCGGAGCGCGAGGCCGTGGCCGCGCGCGCCGCCGCCCTCCGGCGCGGCGAGGTCGCGGGCGCATGAACCCGCTGTTCGACGCCGATCCCGCCGCGGCCGCGCCCGCCTGGGCCGACGCGCTGCCGCCCACGCGCAGCGCGGCGCTGGCGCGAGTCGCCCGCGTGCGGCCGGCCGCGTATGCCCGCACCCGCAACCACCTCGACGGCGCCGTCACCGGCCTGTCGCCCTACCTCACGCACGGCCTGGTCACGCTGCGCGAGGTGCTGGCCGGCGTGCTCGGGCGCGGGCCGCTGCCCGTGCAGCACAAGCTGGTGTTCGAGCTCGGCTGGCGCGAGTTCTTCCGCCACGCCTGGGCGCACGAGGGCGAGGGCATCCTGCAGTCGCTGCACCCCGGCCCGCGCGCCGACGCGGCCTACGCGCGCACGCTGCCCGACGACATCCGCCAGGCGCGCACCTGCGTGCCCGTGGTCGACCGCGCCGTACAGACGCTCTATGCCACCGGCACGCTGCACAACCACGCGCGCATGTGGCTGGCCAGCTACGTGGTGCACCTGCGCCACGTGCACTGGCGCGCCGGGGCCGACTGGCTGGTGGCCCACCTGGCCGACGGCGACCTCGCCAGCAACCACCTCAGCTGGCAGTGGGTGGCCGGCACCGGCAGCCACAAGCCGTACCTCTTCAACGCCGAGAACGTGGCGCGCCACGCGCCCCCGGCCTGGCACAGCGAAGGCACGGTGGTCGACCAGCCCTACGAGGCGCTGGACCGCGCCGCCCGCGCCGCGCACGCGCTGGCCGGCCCCGGCCCGGCCACGGCCGCGGCCACCCCCGAGCCGCCGCTGCACGCCGCCCCGCCGCCGGGCCTGCGCGTCGGCCCGCCCGATGCCGGGGCCGCCGAGCGGCTGCGTGGCCGCGAGGTCTGGCTGGTGCACCCGTGGGCCATCCGCCCGCCGCCGGCCGACGTGCCGGCCAACGCGGTGCTGATCGGCCTGTACCCGCAGGAGCAGCACCGGGCCTGGCCCTGGCCGGCTGCGCGCTGGCAGTGGGTGGACGAGGCCATGGCCGCCGTCGCCCCGGAGCGCTGGTTCGCCAGCGCCGGGCAGGCCGCGGACGCGCTGGCCGGCGCAGCGCGCGTGCGATCGGTGGACGACCCGCACCTGCCGGCCGGCTTCAGGCCGCTGCTTCGACTGGACGCGGCGCCCAGCCTGTTCCCGCCCGTGCCGCGGCCATGCAGCAGCTTCTCGCAGTGGTGGACACGCGCCACGCGCGGCCGGCAGCAGGCCGGGGAGTTGCTGGGAGCGCCCCACAGGCCACGCGCGAGCCCGACTCGCTGACCGTGCTGTACGACGGCGCGTGCCCGCTGTGCCGGCGCGAGATCGCCCACGTGCAGGGCCTGGCGCAGCGGCAGGGCGACACCGGGCTGTGCTTCGTCGACATCAGCGCCGACGCGGCCCGCGACGCCGCCGAGCGCGCAGCGCTGCTCGCCCGATTTCACGTGCAGCGCACCGACGGCACGCGGCTCGACGGCGCGGCGGCCTTCGTGGCGATGTGGCAGCGGCTGCCCGGCTGGCGCTGGCTCGCGCGGCTGGCACGGCTGCCCGGCGCGCTGTCGCTGCTGGAGGTGGCCTACCGCGGCTTCCTGCGCGTGCGGCCGGCGTTGCAGCGGCTCGCCCGACGCGCCGAGCCCACGCCGGGCCTCGGCACACACCTCGAGCGCGAGCTGCGCTCCGACCACGCTGGCGAGACCGGCGCCGTGTTCATCTACCGCGGCATCGCCGCCGTGGCCCGGTGGCGTGGCCGGCGCGGCGATGCGGAACTCCTGGCCTTCGCCGAGCGCCACGGCGAGGCCGAGGCCGAGCACCTTCGCCTGATCGAAGAGTGGCTGCCCGCCCACCGCCGCAGCCGCCTGCTCGGCCCCTGGCGGCTGGCCGGCTGGTTGACGGGCGCGCTGCCCTCGCTGGCCGGCCCGCGCGCGGTTCACGCCACCATCGCCGCGGTGGAGACCTTCGTCGACCGCCACTACCAGGAGCAGGTCGACCACATCGCCGCACACGGCGCACCCGAGGGCCTGCTGCCGCTGCTGCTGCGCTGCCAGGCCGACGAGTGCCACCACCGAGACGAAGCCGCCGCGCTGGCTGCGACCGCCGGCCCGGTGCCGGCGTGGCTGCGCGCCTGGTGCACGCTCGTCGGCCAGGGCTCGGCCGCGGCCGTGGTGCTGGCGCGGCGCTTCTGAAACCAAGCCTGCGAGACCCCCATGCCCTTCAACGACATCGCCCTCGTCACCGGCGCCCGCGGCGGCATCGGCCGCGCCCTGGTGGCGCGTCTGCGCGCGCGCGGCCTGCGCGTGGCCGCCGTGGGCCGCGACGCCGCCCTGCTGGCCGAGCTGCCGGCCGACGCGCACATCGCCGCCGACTGCACCACGCCCGAGGGCGCCGCGGCCGCCTTCGCGGCCTGCCGCGCGCAGCTGGGATCCGCGCCCTCGCGGCTGGCGCACGCCGTGGGCAGCACGCTGATCGCGCCGCTGCACCGCACCCGGGCCGAGGCCGCGCGCGAGGTGCTGCGCGTCAACCTCGAGAGCAGCCTGTGGACGCTGCAGGCCTGGATCGCCGCGCTCGAGGGCGCGCCGGGCGCGGCCGTGTTCGCCAGCTCGGTGGTGGCGCGCATCGGCGTGGCCAACCACGAGGCCATCGCGGCGGCCAAGGGCGGCGTGGAGGCGCTGGTGCGCAGCGCCGCCGCCACCTACGCCGGCCAGGGCCTGCGCATCAACGCCGTGGCCCCGGGCATGACCGACACCCCCATGACGGCCGGCATGCTCAAGCTGCCGGCCATGCGCGAGGGCGCCGGCAAGCAGTACCCGCTGGGCGGCGTGCAGTCGGCCGACGAGGTGGCCGCGGTGATGGACTGGCTGCTCGCACCCGAAGCCGCCCGCCTGACGGGGCAGGTGATCGCCGTCGACGGCGGCTTCACGACGGTGCGCCCGCTGGTGAAGTAGCCGCTGCCGTGGCGCGCGCCCTTGTCTGGTTCAAGCGCGACCTGCGCGTGGCCGACCACGCCCCGCTGGCCGAGGCCGCGCACTGCGACGAGGCGCTGGCGCTGTTCATCGTCGAGCCCGCCTGGCTGCGCAGCCCCGAGTGCCACCCTCGGCACGTGGACCAGCTGCTGAACTGCGTGGCCACGCTGCGCGATTCGCTGGCCGCTCGCGGCCTGCCGCTCGTGCTGCGCGTCGGCGAGGCCGTGGAGGTGCTGGCGCAGCTGCGGCGCGAGTGGCGCTTCGACCGCCTGTTCAGCCACGAGGAGACCGGCCCGGGCTGGAGCTACGCCCGCGACATCGCCGTGGGCCGCTGGTGCCGCGCCGAGGGCGTGGCCTGGACCGAGTGGCCGCAGACCGGGGTGATCCGCCGCCTGAAGGACCGCCGCGGCTGGGCCGGGCGCTGGCAGGCGCGCATGAACGCGCCGCTGGTGGCGGCACCCGCTGGCCTGCGGGCCGCGCCCGGCTTCGTGGCCACGCCGCTGCCCACGCTGCGCGAGCTGGGGGTGGACCCCGCCCCGCCCACGCCCGCCGCCGGCGAGGCGGCAGCGCAGCGCACGCTGCAGGGCTTCCTGGCCGGCCGCGCCGTGGGCTACCGCCGGCACCTGTCGAGCCCGCTGACGGCCGAGGACGGCTGCAGCCGGCTGTCGGCGCACCTGGCCTTCGGCACGGTCTCGATGCGGCAGGTGCACCAGGCCACCGAGGCCGCCATCGCCGCCACGCCGCACCGCGAGCTGGCCTGGGGCCTGCGCGGCTTCTCGAGCCGGCTGCGCTGGCACTGCCACTTCATGCAGAAGCTCGAGGACGAGCCGCAGATCGAGTTCCGCAACTTCGCGCGCAGCCACGACGGCCTGCGCGCGGGCGACGGCGTGCACCCGGGCGCGGTCGACACGGCACGGCTGCAGGCCTGGAGCGAGGGCCGCACCGGCTTCCCGATGGTCGACGCCTGCATGCGGCAGCTGTGCGCCACCGGCTGGCTGAACTTCCGCATGCGCGCCATGCTCGTGAGCTTCGCCGCCTACCACCTGGGCCTGCACTGGCGCGAGCCTGGGCTGCACCTGGCGCGCCAGTTCCTCGACTTCGAGCCCGGCATCCACTGGAGCCAGATGCAGATGCAGAGCGGCACCACCGGCATCAACACGCTGCGCATCTACTCGCCGGCCAAGCAGCAGGCCGAGCAAGACCCCGACGGCACCTACGTGCGCCGTTGGCTGCCCGAGCTCGGCACGGCGGCCTACCCGCAGCCCATCGTCGACGAGCGCGCGGCGCTGGCTGACATCAAGGCCCGGCTGTACGCGCTGCGCCAGACGGGCCCGGCCCGCGACGAGGCCGACGCCATCCAGGCCCGCCACGGCTCGCGCAAGGCCGGCCTGCCGCCCAGCGCCGGGCGCCCGGCGCGCCCGCGCCGCAAGCCCGGGGCCACCCCCGACGACGCGCAGGGCGAACTGTTCTGACCACAATGCGCTGCATGGTGATGGACAACGACCCCCTCTGGCGGCTGCGCCACGCGCTGGCCGGGCTCGGCCTGGCGCTGCTGCTGTCGGTGTTCATCGCCGCGGGGCTGGGGCGCGTGCTGGGCGACGCCTTCGCCGGCACCTACGGCGCGCGGGTTACCGTCTACGCGCTGCTCATGCTGCACGTGGTTGTGGGCGCGGGGGTGCTGTTCGTCAAGGTGGCGCGGCACGAGACGCGGCCGCTGACGGCCGGTCGCGTGCTCAAGTGGCTGGCCAGCCTGTGGCTGTGGCCGCTCCTGCTGCTGGGGCGCCGGCCGCCACCCAAGGCCGACTGAGCGCCGCTACTGCGACTGCAGGATGCGCCGCCCGGCCAGCTGCTGCACCGGCCGCGCGTTCATCGGGTAGATGCGCGCGAACAGCTCGATCTGCTCGGCCGACAGCGTCACCGGCTGCCGCATCACGACCCAGCGCACGCCCTCGGTGCAGGGCGGCGTCGTCAGCGAGCCCATGTAGGTGAAGTAGCGGCGGTCGTCCGGCAGCAGGTCCTGCAGCGGCAGCGCCGCGCGCGCCGGCACTTCCTGGCCCTGTTCCAGCGGCAGGTTGTTCCACACCGTCTGCACCACCGCGTTCGCCGGACCGCGGTCGAAGAGCAGGGCCACGATGGCCAGGTTGCCCTGTGCGTCGCGGTGCACGAGGTGGGCCGACATCTCGAACTGCCGGCCGTCGATGCGGTGCTCCGACGGGCGGTTGAAGTGCAGGTGCAGCAGCTCGAAGCGCTGGCCGCCGATCTCGACGTGGCTGCCGGGCGCGAAGTTGGCCTGCACCGTGCGGCCGCTGTCGATGACGCCGAAGCGGCTGTCGCCCCAGGCGAAGACCACGGGCTCGAGGTCCACCGCCAGGCCACCACGGATGTCGATGGGGCTCTGGCGCTGGCCGTTGCCGCAGAGCCGGTACTCGGGCTTGAGCCGCGACCAGGCGGCGGGTGCGCCGTCACCCTGGTATGCCCACTCGGCCGCTGGCGCGAGCGGCGCCGCGGGGGTGGGCGCCGATGGCGCGGCAGCAGGCCGCGGCGGCCGCGCGACGCTGCGTGCGCTGGGGGGTGCGGCGGCGGGCGCTTCGCTGCGCGACACCACCTTCACCGACGAGGGGCTGGTGACCACGCCTCGCCCGGCCTGGCCCGCCAGGCGGCCGGTGAGGCGCTGGCGCAGTTGCTCCAGCGACTCCTCGTCGGAGGTGACGGCGGCCTGGGGGTCGGGGCGCGGGGTCGCACGGGCTCTGCCACCCGAGGCCCCGGCCTCGGCGGGCCGCGCGGCGGGTTCGGCCGTGGCTGCGGAACCGCCGCCCTGCCGCATGGGCCGCAGCTGCGGCGGGTTGGCCGCGGCGATGGCCGTGAACAGCGCCAGCGCGACCAGCACGCCGGATCGGACGGGGCGGGTGGGCCGGGGGGGCTGCGGTCGAACGCTCATCCCGGGCTTATCGGCCGCCCGCCGCGCCGGCTTGAGTGGCCCTGCCCCTGCGCGCACGCGGGGAGTGGGCGCGGTGCTTCAATGCGGCGCTCCATGGTTGCATCCCTGCCCCGCCCCCTGCCCCGTCGGCGGCTCGTGCTCGCCGCCGGCGCCGCCGCGCTGGCCCTGCCCCGGCTCGCGCTGGCGGTGCCGGCCGCCACCGTGCTGCCGCCCATGGCCGAAGGCCCGTTCTACCCGCGGCCCGACTGGCGGGCGGGCGGGCCCTTCGCCGGCGACTGGGACGCCGACCTGACCCGCGTACAGCGCGGCGGCCACGTGCGCGTGGCCGCGGGCGAGCACCTGGCCCTGGCCCTGCAGTTGCGCGACAGCGCGGGCCGCGTCATCGACGGCGCGCAGGTCGAGATCTGGCAGTGCGACACCCGGGGCCGTTACCGCCACCCCCGCGACGGCGGCACGCCGTCGGGCGTGGACGAGGGCTTCCAGGGCTACGGCGAGGCCCGCACCGCCGGCGGCGGCGACGTGATCTTCCGCACCATCCGCCCTGCGCCCTACCTCGGGCGCACGCCGCACATCCACCTGAAGCTGCGGCACCCGAACTTCGGCGAAGTCACCTCGCAGCTGTTCGTGGACGGCGATGCCGGCAACGCCAGCGACTTCCTGTGGCGCCGCCTCGGCAGCGCTGAGCGCACGGCGCTCGGGCTCAAGCTGCAGCCCGCCTCCGAGAGCGGGCTGCGCTGGCAGGCCCGGCACACCCTGGTGGTGCCGGCCTGACCGCGGGAAAAGTGTGAAGTCGACCGATAGGCCGGATTCTGTGCGGCGCCCGCGCCTCGCAGCGCGCACGCCGTGACCGCCATTCCTCTGGGCCGGGAGTCGCCCCCCGGCTCGGTGCCACCTACCCGCCGGCTCCGCGGGCCGCCTCAATGCCGGCCTATGGGGTGTTGCTGCGCGTAGAGATTGCCCGTTTCACCCAGACCGGGGCGCAGCCCCGGTCTGGGTGGCTGCTCGGAGGCGGCTCGCGCCGCCTTCGGGCAGCTTCCACTGCCCTCTCGCCGGCTTGCGCCGGCGCCTCGCAGAGCACCCTCGTCGGGAACCCCGGCCTGACTCGTCTCTGTTGCTCTGATCCTCACCTTGCGGTGGACAGCCGTTAGCTGCTACGCCGCCCTGTGCAGTCCGGACCTTCCTCCAGTGCCGGGTTTCCCCGATCGCACCAGCGGCGGTCTGGTCGGCTTCACGGCCTTGATTGTCCCACCGTGGCGGGGGCGAGCCGACCGAAGGCACCGGCCTCGGCGCTCTGGCCGCCACGTTCAGCGGGTCGACGTCGCTCGTCGGCGCCGCCGCTCGCGCCGGATGAGCACGGCCCAGCCCCAGTAGACGAGGAAGTAGGCCGCCGTTCCCAGAACGACGCCGGCCATCGGGAAGCCCACGAGCAGCGCCGGGCCCCACGACAGCATCTGGTCCCAGAGGGCGCCGGCCCAGGTGCCGGGCTGGCTCCACCGCCAATCCACCGAGCCAGGCACGGGCTGCGCTGCCTTGGCCGCAGGAAGCACCAGCGAGCCCAGAAAGGCCGAGAGTGCCCAGATCGGTGCCATCGTGAACGGATTCGTCAGCCACGTCGCCGCCGCGGCGGCGGCCACGTTGGCCCGCAGCATGACGGCAGCCGCCATCGCCACCGGCATCTGCAAGGGCACCGGGAACACACCGATGCCGATCCCCAGGGCCACGCCCAGGGCGACGCCGCGCCGATGCAGCACCCACAGCCGCGGGTGCTCGCGCAGGTAATGACCCAGGCGGCCAAAACCCCGCGTATCCGCGAGGGTCTCGGCCGTAGGCAGCCAGCGGCGAAGGCGCTTCTTGAATTCGGCCATGGGGAGTGGATTCTGATTCAACGGCCCCACGGCCAATCGGGCGAAGCAGGCCCGGGCGCACGGCGGCGTGGCCGCCGGCCGCGGCGCCGGAGTGCCCCGTGTCAGAAGGCCGGGCCGTCAGGTCTGCTACGCCACGGCCACCTCGCGACGCGTCTTCCACAGCGAGAACAGCACGCCGCCGGCCAGCAGGCACGCGGTCACCGACAGGCTCAGCGCCGCGGGCACCTTGCCGTCGAACAGCCAGTCGCCGAGGAAGATCTTGCAGCCGATGAAGATCAGCACGATCGACAGCGCGTACTTCAGGTAGTGGAAGCGGTGCACCACGGCCGCCAGCGCGAAGTACAGCGCGCGCAGGCCTGGGCGCTGCACGAGGTGCTGGCCGCGCAGTTCATCGCCAGCCATGACAAGCCGCCGGCGGAACTCGTGCTGGACATCGACGCCTCGGACGTGCCGCTGCACGGGGCGCAGGAACTGGGTGCCTTCCACGCC
>JBKDQY010000086.1:0-3058 GCA_046341655.1 Betaproteobacteria bacterium
GGGCGACCACGCCCGAGGTCCTGAAATGAAGGTCCTGCAGGGATGCCGCCGCGGGCCAGCCGGCTCGACGCATGCGCGGCGGCCTTCAAGGCCAACGCCGCGCGCATGGCCGAGCGGCTGGCCGAGGTGCAGGCCCTGCAGGCCCGCGTGGTGGCCGAGAGCGAAGGCAAGCGCGCGAAGTTCGAGGCCCGCGGCCAGCTGCTGCCGCGCGAGCGCGTGGCGCGGCTGCTCGACCGCGGCAGCGCCTTTCTCGAGCTCAGCCCGCTAGCCGGCCTGGGGATGCACGACGACGACGGCAAGAAGAGCGTGCAGGGCGGCGGCAGCATCGTCGGCATCGGCGTCGTCGCGGGCAAGCGCGTGCTGGTCAGTGCCAGCGACAGCGCCGTCAAGGGCGGCACCATCGCGCCCATGGGGCTGAAGAAGGCGCTGCGCGCGCAGGAGCTGGCGCGCGAGAACAGGCTGCCGCTGGTGGCGCTGGTGGAAAGCGGCGGCGCCAACCTGATGTACCAGGCCGAGATCTTCGTCGACGGAGGCCGCACCTTCGCCAACCAGGCGCGGCTGTCGGCGGCCGGCATCCCGCAGATCGCGGTGGTGCACGGCGCGTCCACCGCGGGCGGCGCCTACCTGCCGGGCCTGAGCGACTACGTGGTGCTGGTGCGCGGCCGCAGCAGCATCTACCTGGCCGGCCCGCCGCTGGTGAAGGCCGCCATCGGCGAGGACGCCGACGAGGCCTCGCTCGGCGGCGCCGAGCTGCACGCCACCGTCACCGGCCTGGGCGAGTACCTGGCCGAGGACGACGCACACGCCATCGCGCTGGCGCGCGAGCTGCTGGCCGCGTTGCCCTGGGACGCGGTGCCCGGGCGCGCCGCCGCGCCGCCGCCGCGCTTCGCCCCCGACGAGCTGCTCGGCGTGGTGCCCGCCGACGAGCGCGAGCCCTACGACGTGCGCGAGGTGATCGCCCGCGTGGCCGACGGCTCGGCCTTCCTGGAGTTCAAGGCGCCGTACGCGCCCGACACCGTCTGCGGCCACGCCCGCATCGAGGGCCACGCGGTGGGCATCGTTGGCAACAACGGGCCCATCCAGCCGCAGGGCAGCACCAAGGCCGCGCAGTTCATCCAGCTGTGCGACCAGGCCGGCGTGCCGCTGCTCTTCTTACAAAACACCACCGGCTACATGGTCGGGACCGAGGCCGAGCGCGCCGGCGCCATCAAGCACGGCAGCAAGATGATCCAGGCCGTGGCCAACGCCCGGGTGCCCAAGTTCACCATCGTGCTCGGCGGCAGCTTCGGCGCCGGCAACTACGGCATGTGCGGGCGCGGCTTCGACCCCCGCTTCATCTTCGCCTGGCCCAGCGCGCGCACCGCGGTGATGGGCGGCGCGCAGGCGGCCATGGTGATGGACATGGTCAACCGCGCCAAGCTGCAGAAGATGGGGCTGCCGGCCAACGACGAGGCGCTGGCAGCCATGAGCGACGGCCTGCGGCGGCGGCTCGACGCCGAGAGCGCGGCGCTGTTCGGCACCGCGCGGCTGTGGGACGACGGGATCATCGACCCGCGCGACACGCGCCGCGTGCTGGCGCTGTGCCTGGACATCGCCGCCGAGGCCGCGGCGCGCGCGCTGCGGCCCAACACCTTCGGCGTGGCACGGATGTGATGGCCGCCCGTTCCACCCCCACCCAGCCGCCACCCGTTCGGGCTGAGCCTATCGAAGCCCTGCGCGCACCCCGGCAGGCCCTTCGACAAGCTCAGGGCGAACGGATTCCTCGAACCGGAGGCACGACTTGAAGTTCACCCCCGAACACCGTGCGCACGAGGTGTTCAAGATCGGCGTGGCACGGCTGTGATGGCCACGAGTTCCACCCCCCTGCAGCCGCAACCCGTTCGGGCTGAGCTTGTCGAAGCCCTGCGTGCGCGCCAGCAGGCCCTTCGACAAGCTCAGGGCGAACGGATTCCTCGAACAGGAGACACGACTTGAAGTTCACCCCCGAACACCGCGCGCTCGAGGACACCGTGGTCAGGTTCTGCGACAGGGAGCTCAACCCCTTCGTCGCCGAGTGGGAGGCGAAGGGGCAGTTCCCCGCGCACGAGGTCTTCAAGAAGCTCGGCAACCTGGGCCTGCTGGGCCTGAAGTACCCCGAGGAATTCGGGGGCGCGGGGCTGGATTTCAGCTACAGCATGGTGATGGCCGAGGCCCTGGGCCAGTGCAACTGCGGCGGCGTGCCGATGGCCATCGGCGTGCACACCGACATGGCCACGCCGGCGCTGGCGCGTTTCGGCTCTGACGAGCTGCGCAAGGAATGGCTGGTGCCGACGATTGCCGGCGACGTGGTGGCCTGCCTGGGCGTGAGCGAGCCCGGCGGCGGCTCCGACGTGGCGGCCATCAAGACCACGGCGCGCCGCGAGGGCGACGACTACGTCGTCAACGGCACCAAGATGTGGATCACCAATGGCCTGCAGGCCGACTGGTGCTGCCTGCTGGCCAACACCTCCGAGGGCCCGGCGCACAAGAACAAGAGCCTGATCGTGGTGCCGATGGACGCAAGCGGCATCACGCGCCAGAAGATCCACAAGATCGGCATGCACAGCTCCGACACGGCGCAGCTGTTCTTCGACAACGTGCGCGTGCCGCGCCGCAACCTGATCGGGCAGGAGGGCCTGGGCTTCACCTTCCAGATGCTGCAGTTCCAGGAAGAGCGCCTGTGGGGCGCCGCCGGCAGCCTGCGCAGCCTGGACCGCCTGATCGACCGGACCATCGCCTACACGCGCGAGCGGCGCACCTTCGGCAAGCCCGTGCTCGACAACCAGGTGGTGCACTTCCGCCTGGCCGAACTGCGCACCGAGGTCGAGGCGCTGCGCGCGCTGACCTACCGCGCGGTGGAGGCCTACATCGGCGGCAAGGACGTCACCAAGCTCGCCAGCATGGCCAAGCTCAAGTGCGGGCGCCTCAGCCGCGAGGTGGCCGACAGCTGCCTGCAGTACTGGGGCGGCATGGGCTTCACGGCCGACAACCCCATCAGCCAGGCCTACCGCGACAGCCGCCTCATCAGCATCGGCGGCGG
>JBKDQY010000087.1:0-3448 GCA_046341655.1 Betaproteobacteria bacterium
CTTCCCCATCGAGTAGTGTCATCAGTAGCAACATGTCACCAAGTGTGCCATGTCTGAGTGAGTTCGGCGGGTCGCGCTTCCATCAGCCCGTGCCTGCATGATGGCTACGCGAACAAAGTATCCACGCAAGAAAAAACAAAAACCTTGACCACTTCCGCAGCCAAGGCTTTGTCACGACCAGCGATTTTTTGGCTCCCCGACCTGGGCTCGAACCAGGGACCTACGGATTAACAGTCCGGCGCTCTACCGACTGAGCTATCGGGGAATGCAGCCCATGAGTATAGCCCGAAACGGGCCATGCGCCGGGGCTACAGGCTGACGTCGAGCGCCAGCCGCAGGGTGCGTGGCGACAGGGGATACAGATAGGCGTGGCCGAACTGGAAGGGCGCCTCCTTCCACGCCCGCTGGTCGGCCAGGTTGTCGATGCCGGCACGCCACACCCAGCGGGTGCTGCCCGCGGCCACCGCGTAGCGCAGGCCCAGGTCCACGCGCGTCCAGCCGTCGGTGGCCACGCGGTTGTCGGCCAGCACCTGGCGCGGGCCCTCGTGGCTGGCGAAGGCCAGCAGCGCCAGGCCCGGCTGCGCGGCCACGTTCCAGGCCGCCTGCATCTTGAGGCTGCGCGTCGGCACGTTGGTCGGCTGCAGCCCGTTGCGGGCGGTGTCGGCGCTGCCCTCGCGCAGCGGCTGCAGCCACAGCGCGCTGCCGCGCAGGTTCAACGCGCCGGCGCGCCACTCGGCCTCGGCTTCCAGGCCGCGATGGCGCGCCGCGCCGTCGGACTGCCGGGTGCAGGGCAGGGCGTTGCTGCAGTCGTCGGCAGGCTGGCCGTCGGTGCTGCGAAGGTCGCTCCACACTGGGCGGCGGATCTCGAACATCGCAAGCTGCCAGTGCAGCGCGCCGCCGCGCTGCTTCACGCCGGCTTCCCACTGCCGGCTCTTCAGCGCCGG
Source organism: Betaproteobacteria bacterium (assembly GCA_046341655.1). Taxonomy (GTDB): domain Bacteria; phylum Pseudomonadota; class Gammaproteobacteria; order Burkholderiales; family Burkholderiaceae_C; genus Rubrivivax. The sequence goes on from JBKDQY010000087.1 coordinate 945, forward strand.
CAGCGCCTGCCCGGCGTTCGTGTAGCGCGCCCGGTTGGGTGCGACCTCGCTCTCCACTCCCTGGCCAACGCTCGCGTATGCCATCAGCGCCGGCGTGGCCTGCCACGACAGCGCCAGCCACGGGGTCGTGAAGCCCTGCGTGTAGTCGGTGGGCCGGCTGCCGTCGGTGCGCACGGCCTCGCGCTGCAGCCGCGTGTGGCGCACGCCGGCCCACAGCTGCCAGGCGGCGCCCAGCTCGACGCGGTCCTGCAGCCGCCACTCCAGGCTGCGCTCGGTGCGGTTGGTGTTCTCGTCGGTCAGCGCGGGATCGGGCGGCACCTGCGCCATCCCGTCGATGCGGCCGACGCCGACGTAGTTGTAGGCCTGCCGGTTGAACCGTGCCTCGTGCCGCGTGGCCAGGATGCCGAGGCTCCAGTGGTGGCCCAGGCCGCCCAGCCGGCCGCGGCCGGCCCGCGAGAGGTCGGCCGCGGGGGTGGGTGGGCGCTCGCCCTCGCGGCGGCAGTGGTCGGGGTCGGAGCGGCCGTCGCTGCAGTAGCGGTCGTATGCGCCCTCGGCATCGCAGCCGTAGGGGAAGGCGATGCGGTCGTCGGTGCGCAGCTGCTGGCGCATCGCGTGGGCCACCAGGTCGAGTTCGTCGCCGAGTGCCCGCGTGAGCCGAATTGAGCCCGTCCGGCCCTCGAAGACCACGGGCAGTGTCCAGGGCTGGTTGTTGAGGTTCAGGCGGGGGTCGATGGACGCGGCGTCTGGCAGGCGGTTGCCCAGCAGGCTGAAGCCCGGCGTGCTGGGCTGGCTCTGGCGGTTGCTCTCCACCTCCACCTCCAGCCGGGTGGCCGCGCTGGCGGCCCATTCGCCGGCCAGCGCCAGCAGGTGGCTGCTGCCGCGGCTGTTGCGGGTGGGCGGGTCGAGCCGCGTGCCCTGTGCGCTGAGCCGCCAGGCCAGGGCGCCTTCGCGCCGTGACACGTCGGCTTCCAGCGCCAGCGTGCCCGGCTGCATCCACTCGGCGCCGCCTCGCGTGAGGTCGCGGGCGGTCGGTCGCTTGACCACCAGGTTCAGCAGTCCGCCCGGCGCGCTGGTCCCCGCCTGGATGCCGCTGATGCCCTTGAGCAGCTCGAGTGCCGACTTGTTGGCCGTGGGCAGCACGGTCTCGGCGTTCACGGGCAGGCCGTCGCGCCGGAAGTTGTAGCGGTTGTCCAGCGTGTAGCCGCGCACGGCGACCTGGCCCCAGTAGCCGGGCGCGTTGTAGGCGTCAGTGATGCCGGCGTCCAGCCGCGTGATGTCGGCCAGGCTCGCGATGCCCGCGTCCTGCAACTGCGAGGCCGAGATCACCGTGGCCGACAGCGGCGACCGCGCCAGCGGCACGTTGCCGAAGCCGGCGATGCCGGCGCGGTTGGTGGCGTTGCTGCCGGTGATGGTGACGGTCTGGGCCGGCTGCGCCAGCGCCGCCCCGGCGCCCAGGGCGGTGGCTGCGGCGGCGGCCAGCGCGGAGTTCCTGAAGATGCTCATCGTGTTTCCCGGCGACGAGCAGGTGGGCAAACACGGGAGGCTGCGCCTCGGCGAGCCGTTCGAGCCTGCTTCCCTGCGCGAGGATTACCTCAATCAGGTTCAAAGGGACTTTCTCAGTCGACCCCGTCCGGTTGCCCGGGCGGGGCCAACACCCCTAGCGGTTGGCTGCATGCGCTGCAGCCGGGCGGTAGTCTAGGCGAGCCGCGGCCCGCGATTCGGCGTCAGTCGAACACGGGTGTTTCGACGCCCAGCACCTTGTGCAGCTTCGGGCTGGTGGTGGTGTACTGCAGCAGCACGCGCTTCTCGGGGAAGATGTAAGGGCTGGCGCCGAAGGCGGCCAGCGCGGCCTCGTGGAAGCCCGAGAGGATGAGCTTCTTCTTGCCCGGGTAGGTGTTGATGTCGCCCACGGCGAAGATGCCGGGCGTGCTGGTCTCGAACTTCTCGGTGTCCACCGTGATCTGCTTGCGGTCGAGGTCCAGGCCCCACTCGGCGATCGGGCCCAGCTTGGGGCTCAGGCCGAAGAACACCAGCAGCATGTCCAGCGGCATCGTGCGCGTGACGCCATCGCCGCCCGTGACCTTGATCTGCGTGAGCCGGCCGTCGGACTCCTCGAAGCCGGTGACCTGGCCGACCACGAACTGCATCTCGTAGGCGTCGCACAGCTCGCGCATCTTCGCCACGCTGGCCGGCGCGGCCCGGAAGCCGTCGCGGCGGTGGATCAGGATGACGCTCTCGGCCTTGTTCGGGCCTTCCTGCACGAAGTTCAGCGCCCAGTCGAGAGCGGAGTCGCCACCGCCCACGATGACCAGGTTCCTGCCCGCGAACTGCGCCGGGTTGCGCACGCGGTAGTGCAGCTGCGTGCCGTCGAACTTGTCCAGGCCCTCGACCTTGAGCGTTCGCGGCTGGAAGCTGCCCACGCCGCCGGCGATGAACACCGTCTTGGTGAGGAACCGGGTGCCCTTGCTGGTGGCCACGAGGAAGCGGCCGTCGGACTGCTTCTC
>JBKDQY010000088.1:0-7318 GCA_046341655.1 Betaproteobacteria bacterium
GGCCGGGATCACGTTGTTGGCCTGCCCCGCGTGCAGCGCGCCCACCGTCACCACCGCGGCCTGCAGCGGATCGACGTTGCGCGACACCACCGTCTGCAGCGCCATCACCAGGCTGGCCGCGGCCACGATGGGGTCGGCCGCCAGGTGCGGCATGGCGCCGTGGCCGCCGGTGCCGGTGAGCGTGATGGTGGCGTAGTCCGACGAGGCCATGGCCGCGCCGTCGCGCAGCACGAGGTGGCCCTGCGGCACGCCGGGCATGTTGTGCATGGCGAACACGGCGTCGCAGGGGAAGCGCTCGAACAGCCCGTCGGCCATCATGCGCAGCGCGCCGCCGCCACCTTCCTCGGCCGGCTGGAAGATCAGTTGCAGCGTGCCGTCGAAGGAAACGTCCTCGGCCAGGCGGCGCGCGGCGGCCAGCAGCATCGCGGTGTGGCCGTCGTGGCCGCAGGCGTGCATCAGCCCCGGGCGCTGGCTGGCCCACTCGCGGCCGCTGGCCTCGGAGATGGGCAGCGCGTCCATGTCGGCACGCAGGCCCAGGCGGCGCTCGCCCTGGCCGCGCACCAGCGTGCCCACCACGCCGGTGCCGCCCACGCAGCGCGTGACGGCGTAGCCCCAGCCCTCGAGCTTGTCGGCCACCAGCGCCGCGGTGCGGTGCTCCTCGAAGGCCAGCTCGGGGTGGCGGTGGATGTCGCGGCGCAGGGCCACGAACTCGCCGACGCGGGCGTGCAGGGCATCGAGCAGGTAGGTCACGGCGCGGGCTCCAGGCGCAGGCTTACTGCGGCTGCAGGCTGATCTGCCGCGCGATGCCGCGGTAGCGCGCCGTCTCGGCCTCGAAGAAGCGGGCCGACTCCGCCAGGCTCATCGGCTCGGCGGCCAGCTGCGTCTGCGCCGCCAGCTGCGAGCGCACGCCGGGGTCCTGCAGGGCCTTGCCGATGGCGGCGTGCAGGCGCTGCACCACGGCCTCGGGGGTGTTGCGCGGCACCATGAAGCCGGTCCAGATCTTGAACGCGAAGTTCTTCAGCTCGCGGCCCTCGCTGGCCGTGGGCAGGTTCTTCAGCAGTTCCGAGCGCTGCGCGCCGAGCTGGCCGATCACGCGCAGCCGGCCCTGCTCGGCCAGCGCGCCCATGCCGGCGCTGTACACCAGCACGGCGAAGTCCACCTGGCCGCCGGCGATGTCCTGCAGCAGCGGCGCGTTGCCCTTGTAGGGCACGTGCGCCAGCTTGATGCCGGTCTGCGCCTGCGCCTGCTCCCGGATCAGGTGGTACAGCGAGCCGATGCCGACGCTGCCGTAGGTCAGCGGCCGGTCGGCCGAGCGGCGCGCCAGCGCGATCAGCTCGTCGACGCTGTTCACGCCCAGGTCCTTGCGGGTGACGAACACCATCACCGCATCGGCCACCGGGTGCACGAGGCGGAAGTCCTCCGCCTTGAGCTTGACGGCGGCGTTGGCCAGCGGCGACAGGATCACCTCGTTGGGCGAGCCCTGGAAGATGTACTGGCCGTCGGCCGGCGCGCTCAGCACCTTCTGCGCGGCCAGCGCACCGGCCACGCCGCCGAGGTTCTCGACCAGCACCTGCTGGCCCAGTTCCTTGCCCAGCGGCGTGTTCATGATGCGCGCGATGGCATCCGAGGGGCCACCCGCAGGGTAGGGAACCATCAGGTTCACCGGCTTGGTGGGCCAGGCTTGGGCGAGGGCCGCGGTGCCGACGGCCAGCAGGCCGGCCAGGGCACACAAACGGCGGAAGCTTCGAGGCAGCGACATGACAGGAACTCCGGTTGAGGTGGCGCCGAGGCGGCGGTTGCAGGGTCTGCGGGTCGCATCGTTGGCCAGACGAGCTCTAACGTCCAATGCATTGTTCTTTGATTTACGATGCGCTCAACTCATCGCTGAGGAGAGCGCCCGATGACGCTGGTCCAACTGCGCCACCTGCTGTCGCTCGCCCGCACGGGCTCGTTCAGCCGCTCGGCCGCGGCGCTGTTCATCACCCAGCCCGCGCTCAGCCGCAGCATCGGCGCGCTGGAGTCCGAGCTGGGCCAGCGCCTGTTCGACCGCGTCGGCCGCCGCAGCGAGCTCACGCCCTTTGGCCGCGAGATGGCCGAGCGTGCCGGCGAGCTGGTGCTGGCCGCCGACGATCTGCGCGAGCGCGCGCGCCGGCTGGCCCCGGCCCCTGGCGGCGGCGGCAGCGGCGACGAGGGCACGCTGCGCGTGGGCCTGGGCTCGGGCCCGGGCTCGATGCTGATGACGCCGCTGCTGCTGCAGTGCGCGCTGCAGCACCCGCGGCTGCAGCTGCAGGTGGCGCGCGCCGCCACCGAGCAGCTGGTGCAGGCGCTGCGCGAGCGCACGCTCGACGCGCTGGTGGTGGACGCGCGCTCGCTGCGCCCCGCGTCCGACCTCGACACGCGCGAACTGCACGAGATGCGCGGCGCCTTCCTGGTGCGGCGCGGCCACCCGCTGGCGCGCCGCCGCGCGCCGGCCGACCTGGCCACACTGCGCCAGTACCCGGTGGCCAGCACGCCGCTGTCCGACGAGGTGGCGCGCGTGCTGGTGGAGCGCTACGGCCCGCAGGCCCACCCCGACGTGCTCGTCACGTTGCGCTGCGACGAGCTGCCCAGCCTGGTGGAGGTGGCGCGCCGCTCCGACGCCGTGCTGCTGGCCATCCGCGCCGCCGCGCCCGACCTGGCCGAGCTGCGCGTGGCGCCTGAGCTGAAGGCCACGGCGCGCTTCGGCCTCGTCACGCTGCGCCGCCGCACCGAGCCGCCGGGGCTGCAGACGCTGCGGGCGCTGATGCGCGAGCGGCTGCGCGACGCGGCGGCCTGATCAGGGCTTCTTCGCCTTGGCCCGCGGGTGGGCCGCGTCGTACGCCTGCGCCAGGTGCTGGAAGTCGAGCTTGGTGTAGACCTGCGTCGTGCCGATGCTGGCGTGGCCCAGCAGCTCCTGCACGGCGCGCAGGTCGCCGCTGCTCTGCAGCAGGTGGCTGGCATAGCTGTGGCGCAGCATGTGCGGGTGCACCTTGGTGGGCAGGCCGGCCTGCTGCGCCTGCGCCGCCAGTCGCCCGCGCAGCTGGTTGGGGCCGAGCCGCCCGCCGCGCCGGCTGACGAACAGCGCCGGCTCGCCCACCGCGGCCAGCGCCGGACGGTGCTGCAGCCAGGCCTGCAGCGCTGCCTGCGCCGGGCCGCCCACCGGCACGCTGCGGCGCTTGGCGCCCTTGCCCAGCACGTGGGCGGTGGCGCCGTCGCCGTCGGCCAGGTCCACCCAGCCGGCGGCCGTGGGGCCGCCCTGCACGTCCAGGCCCAGCAGCTCGCCGATGCGCAGGCCGGCGCCGTAGAGCAGTTCGCCGATGGCGTGGTCGCGCGCGGCCAGCGCGGCGGCCAGCGGGCCCGAGCCGGCCACGCCCGGGTGCGCGGCCAGCGCCACCGCCTGCTGCACGCTCAGCGCCTTGGGCAGCGGCTTGGGGGCCTTGGGCGGGCGCAGGCCGTCCACCGGGTTGGCGGCCACCACGCCCTGCCGGCCCCACCAGCGGTACAGGCCGCGCCAGGCCGCCAGCGCGATGGCGATGCTGCGCGGCGCCAGGCCCAGGCTGCGCAGCTGCACCATGAAGCCGCGCAGGTGGTGCGGGCCGGCCGATTCCAGCGCCACGCCGGCCTCGGCCGCGAAGCGCTCCAGCCGCACCAGCGCCTCGGCGTACATGGCGCGCGTGCGCGCGGCCAGCCGGCGCTCCACCGCCAGGTGCTGCAGGAAGGCCTGCAGCGCGGGCGATGACGGCGTGGCCATGGGCCGCGGGGCGGGCGTCAGGCCGCGGCCGGCGCGCGCAGCCGCGACAGCGCCGCGCTGGCCACCTCGGCGATGCGCGCGAGGAAGTCGGTGCCCATGTCGGCCGCGTAGCGCGTGGGGTCGGGCGAGCCCAGCACCAGGAGGCCGAAGCAGCTTTCCTTGTCGCCATGGCCCTGGCGCAGCGGCAGCATCGCCAGCGAGGCCACGGCGCCTTCGCCCAGCCAGCGCGCGGCCTCGAAGCCGCCGTTGGCGCCGCAGAAGGGCAGCGTCAGGCTGGCCGCGAAGGTGCGGACGTCCTCGCTGGCATCCTGCGCCCAGGGCTCGGCCGCATGCTCGGCAGCCACGCCCCACAGCCGGATGCCGGCCTGCGGGATGAGGAACTCGTGCTTGAGCGTATCCACCAGGCGCATGGGCAGCAGCGCGGCGTCGGTGGTCAGCAGCAGGCGGCGCGTGGTGCGGTGGATGCGGTCGGCGATGGCCAGGTTTTCCTGGCCGTGGCGGATCATGTCCACGATGCGCAGCTCCAGGCCCTTGATGCGCTCGCGCAGCATTTCCATCTGCCGCTCCTGCAGCGACACGGCGCGCTGGCCGTGCGGGCTGGTGAGCGTGACGCTGGCCAGCAGCTCGGCGTGGCGCTCGAAGAAGCCCGGGTTGTTGGCCAGGTAGTGGGCGATGTCGGCCTCGGTGATGCCGGCGAGGGGGCCGCTGGTGGAACTCACAGTGCGATCTCTCCTTGGTAGACGGTCTCGGCGGGGCCGGTCATGCGCACGGCGTCGTCCGCGCCGCCGCCCCAGCGGATGCGCAGGCGGCCGCCCCGGGTGTGCACTTCCACGTCGCCGGCCAGCCAGCCCAGGCGCACGCCCGCCACCACGGCGGCGCAGGCGCCGGTGCCGCAGGCCAGCGTCTCGCCGGCATCGCGCTCGTGCACGCGCAGCCGCAGCTCGGCGCGCGACAGCACCTGCAGGAAGCCCACGTTCACCCCGGCCGGAAAGCGCGGGTGCCGCTCCACCCGCGGCCCCAGCGTGGCCACGGGCGCGGTGGCCACGTCGTCCACGCGCGTGACGGCGTGGGGGTTGCCCATGGACAGCACCGCCCACAGGCAGGGCTCGGCGCCCTCGAGCGGCCAGCGCTCGAAACCGCCCTCGGCGTGCGCCACGAGCCCGCTGGCGTCGAAGGGCAGCGCCGCGTGCGCGAACACCGGCCGGCCCATGTCCACCGTGACGCGGCCGTCGTCCTCGAGCACCAGTTCGAGCACGCGGTTGACGGTGGCCACCTTCACGCGGCGCGCCTGCGTCAGGCCGCGCTCGTGCACGTAGCGCATGAAGCAGCGCGCGCCGTTGCCGCAGTGCTCCACCTCGGCGCCGGTGGCGCCGTTGAAGATGCGGTAGCGGAAGTCCACGCCCGGCGTGCTGCTCGCTTCCACGGCCAGGATCTGGTCGGCACCGACGCCGAGGCGGCGGTCTCCCAGGTGGCGCAGCTGCTGCGGCGACAGCGCCAGCGGCGCGCGCGTGGCGTCGAGCACGACGAAGTCATTGCCCGCGCCGTGCATCTTGGTGAAGGCCAGCCGCTGCGTCGCCATGGTGGGCGGGATTATCCCGCCCGGGGCGTGGTGTCAGTACACCGGCGGCGCCCCCGGCGGCCGCGCCTTGAAACGCTTGTGCAGCCACAGGTACTGCGCCGGGCGCTCGCGTATCTGCGCCTCGATGAAGGCGTTCATGCGCGCGGCGTCGGCCTCGGGGTCGTCGGTGGGCCAGTCGGTCCAGGGCTCGCCGAAGATCACGCGGTAGCCCTGGCCGCCGGGCAGGATCTCGGCCACGATGGGCTGCACCGCCATGCCCAGGCTGCGCGCCAGCCGGCTGGGCGCCAGCAGCGTGGCCGCCGGCTGGCCGAAGAAGGGCACGAAGGCGGCGTCGCGCAGGCCGAAGTCCATGTCGGGCGCGTTGAAGAACACGCGCCCGCCGCGGATGGCGCGCACGATGGCGCGCGCGCCGTCCTCGCGCCGCAGGAACTCTGCGCGGCCGAAGCGGCCACGGCCCTTCAGCAGCGCGGCGTCGAACGCGGCCACGCTCTGCGGGGTGTAGACGTCGACGACCACGCGGCGCTGGAACAGCTGCGTCGCCGCGCCGGCCACCTCCAGCGCCAGGAAGTGCGGCACCAGCCACATCACCGGGCCCGGGTGCCGCTCGGCGAAGCCGACGTCGCCTTCGACGTGGATCAGCCGCTGCAGGCGCGCCGCCGAGGCGTGCCACAGCAGCCCGCGCTCCAGCAGGCTGCGGCCGGCCAGCGCGAACTGCTCGCGCACCAGCGCGCTGCGCGCGGCGGCGTCGAGTTCGGGCAGGCACAGCGCCAGGTTGGCCTGCGCCACGTGGCGGCGCTCGCGGGCCAGCGCGTGCATCAGCCGGCCCACACCGCGGCCGATGGGCACCTGCAGCGACAGGGGCAGCAGGCTCAGCAGCCACACCAGCGCCAGCACGGCGCGCGCGAGGCCATTGACGATCATGCCGCGGGCTCCGGCTGGCGCGGCTGCTTGAAGCGGTGGTAGCCCCAGAGGTACTGGCTGGGCAGCCGGCCGATCTGCCACTGCATCGCGCGGTTGAGCACCGTGGCCGATGCCAGCGTCCAGGCCGCCTCGGCTTCGGGGCCGGCGCCGCGCTCCGGCGGCGGCAGGGACTCGGGCAGCGGCGCCACGTGGATGTCGTAGCCGCCGCCGCGCGCCCGCCGCTGCACCGTCATCAGCAGCATCTCGCAGCCGGTCTGAGCCGCCAGCCGGGTGGCCAGCGTCATCGTGTAGGCCGGCTCGCCGTAGAACGGCGCCCACACGCCCAGGCCCTCGGGCGGCACCTGGTCGGGCAGCATGCCCAGCGTCTGGCCGGCCTTCAGCGCCCGCATCAGCTGGCGCACGCCGGCCAGGCTGGCCGGGGCCGTGAGCAGGCCCGGGCGGTGGCGCGAACGCTCCATCACCTGGCGCAGCCAGGGCTGGCGCGCGGGCCGGTACAGCGCCGTCATCGGCTGCCGCGCGCCCCAGCGCTCGGCGTAGGCCTGCGCCGCCACCTCGAAGCTGCCCAGGTGCGCCGTCAGCAGCATGAGGCCGCGGCCGCGCGCCAGCGCGGCGTCGATCAGCTCGGCCCCGTGCCAGGCCAGCGGGTCGGCGATGGGCTCGTCGTGCGGGCGCAGCCACAGGCGCGGCAGTTCCATCACCATCTTGCCGGCCTCGGCCACCGAGCGCCGCTGGTCGGCCGTGGTCACGCCGGCGCGCGCCGCGTTGGCCTGCAGCCGCCGCCGGTAGACGCCCGAGGCCAGGTAGGCCGCCCAGCCCAGCACGGCACCGGCCACGTGCAAATGCCGCAGGCGGCGGCGGGCGAGCCAGGCGAGGACGGTGTGCTGCACGGGGTCTTGGGTATCATCGCGCGATCGCCGAGTTAAAGGACAACTTGCGGGGCGATCAGCGGGGCCGAAGGATACCGAGGCCGCGCAGGGCACACCGGGCGCCATGGCGCCGGGCCTGCCAACCAAAGCCGCTAAAGCGTTCGCCGCAGGTTCCGGAAGGTC
>JBKDQY010000089.1:0-19764 GCA_046341655.1 Betaproteobacteria bacterium
TTGCAGTCACAAAGGCAGTTCCCAGGTTGAGCCCGGGGATTTCACCTCTGTCTTACAAGACCGCCTGCGCACGCTTTACGCCCAGTAATTCCGATTAACGCTTGCACCCTACGTATTACCGCGGCTGCTGGCACGTAGTTAGCCGGTGCTTATTCTTCAGGTACCGTCATTACCCCAGGGTATTGGCCCGGAGCGTTTCTTCCCTGACAAAAGCGGTTTACAACCCGAAGGCCTTCATCCCGCACGCGGCATGGCTGGATCAGGCTTGCGCCCATTGTCCAAAATTCCCCACTGCTGCCTCCCGTAGGAGTCTGGGCCGTGTCTCAGTCCCAGTGTGGCTGGTCGTCCTCTCAGACCAGCTACAGATCGTCGGCTTGGTAGGCCTTTACCCCACCAACTACCTAATCTGACATCGGCCGCTCCAATAGCGCGAGGCCTTGCGGTCCCCCGCTTTCACCCGTAGGTCGTATGCGGTATTAATCCGGCTTTCGCCGGGCTATCCCCCACTACTGGGCACGTTCCGATGCGTTACTCACCCGTTCGCCACTCGTCGCCAGGTTGCCCCGCGTTACCGTTCGACTTGCATGTGTAAGGCATGCCGCCAGCGTTCAATCTGAGCCAGGATCAAACTCTTCAGTTCGATCTTGAATTTGCTCTTAGGAATCGAAGTGAACTTCACTTCAGTTTCCATGAGCGTTTGAGGTCTTTCGACCACGAGTCTTGCGACTCTTGGCACGCGCCTTCAAACGCCCACGCTTATCGGCTGTTGATTTTTAAAGAACTGGGCAGCACTTGCTTGACGCTGCCTCGCTGTCAGTGATCAGCGAAGACCAAGATTCTCTGATGTTTTTCAATACCCTGTCAAGTGATCGGGTATTGGGCGCTCTGTGGCGGTTGTCTCGCGGCGCCTGTCGAGGTGCCAACCTGACCGCTGCAGGAGCTCAGCAGAGCCGATGATCCTAGCACGCCTGAGCCGCCTTCGGCCAAACCTATCGGCGATCGCCGCCAGTCGGGCGCGGCGGTGGTGTCCAGGCCGCTGCCGGATCGTCGCTGTCAAGCACCCCGAGCAGGCGCGCCTCGAGCAGGCGAGTGTCGGCCCTCAGGACGCGCTGCTTGACCGCTGCGATGCGCGCCGGGTGCATCGAGAAGCTGCGCAGCCCCATGGCCAGCAGCAATTCGGTGAAGGCGACGTCTCCGGCCATCTCGCCACACACGCACACCGGCTTGCCCATCGTCTGCGCGGCGCGGATCGTGCGCTCCAGCAGCGAAAGCACCGCGGGGTGCCAGGGGTCGTAAAGGTGCGACACCGCCTCGTCGGCGCGGTCGATGGCCAGGGTGTACTGGATGAGGTCGTTGGTGCCGACCGACACGAAGTCGAAGTGCCGAAGGAAGCGCTCGATCAGCACGGCCGCGGCCGGTACTTCGATCATCGCGCCGAGTTCGACGCGGCTGTAGGCATGGCCCGCCTCGTCGAGCTGCGCCCGGACCCGAGCGAGCGCCTCCAGCACCTGCCGCACCTCGTCGAGGTGGGCGACCATCGGCACCAGGATGCGCACCTTGCCGTGCGCGCTGGCGCGAAGGATGGCCCGCAGCTGCTGGCGGAACATGCCCGGCTCGGACAGGCTCCACCGGATTGCGCGCAGGCCCAGCGCCGGGTTCAGGCCGTGCTCGTGGCGCAACTCCTGGGCACTCATGCGCTCCAGGGGCTTGTCGGCGCCCACGTCGACCGTGCGGATGGTCACCGGCAGCCCGCGCATCGCCAGCACGGCGTCTCGGTAGGCCTCGTACTGCTCGTCCTCGCCGGGCAGGTTGCCCCCGCGGTTGAGGAACAGGAACTCGCTGCGGAAGAGCCCCACGCCGACCGCTCCCGCCTCCAGGGCGGCCACGGCATCGCCCGGCAACTCGATGTTGGCCAGCAACTCGATCGGCTGGCCGTCGAGCGTGACGCCCGGCGTGTGGCGCAGTCGGTCGAGCCGCGCCCGCTCGAGCTCGCTTTGGCGCTGCCGGAATCGGTACTCCTCCAGCACGATCGGCGACGGGTCGACGATGACGACGCCGGCATCGCCGTCGATCACCACCCAGTCGTCCTGCCGGATGAGGCGGCTGGCCTCGCGAGCGCCCACGACCGCGGGGATGTCCATGCTGCGGGCCACGATTGCGGTGTGCGAGGTACGCCCGCCGACATCGGTGACGAAGCCCGTGAAGACACTGCGCTTGAAGTGAAGCATGTCGGCCGGGGCGACGTCGCCGGCCACCAGCACCAGCGGCTCGGCGCCACCGAAGTCGCCTGGGGCCGCGAGTTCGTGCCCCGGTGCGACGCCCCCTCGGCTGGCTGCCGCCATCTGCCGCAGCAGCCGCTCCACGACCTGCTCGATGTCGGCCTTGCGCTCGCGCAGGTAGTCGTCCTCCATCTCGTCAAACTGCCGGGCCAGCACCTCCAGCTGCGCCGACAACGCCCACTCGGCGTTGTAGTGGCGCTGCTCGATCCACAGCTTGGTGGCCTCGCTGAGCGTGTCGTCGTGCAGCAGCATCAGGTGCACGTCGAGCAGGGCGGCGAGCTCGGCGGGAGCCTCGGCCGGCAGGTCGGACTTCAGGTCGTCGATCTCCTGAGCCACGGCATCGCGCGCGCTGCGCAGGCGGGCGATCTCCTGCGGCACCTGGTCCTGCGGCACGAAATAGTGCGCGACGTCGATGCGGCTGGACGCGACCAGCACGGCACGGCCGATGGCCACCCCGCGCGAGATGGGCAGGCCGAAGATCTGGATGCTCATCGCCGGCCGCCCATGCCCATCGGGCTCACTCCTCTTCGCCGAAGCGCCCGTCGATCAGCGCCCGCAGCGCGGCCATGGCCTCGGCCTCGTCGGCGCCGTCGACCTCGAGATCGACGCTGGCGCCCAGGCCGGCCGCCAGCATCATGACGCCCATGATGCTCTTGGCGTTGACCCGCCGGCCGTTGCGAGAGAGGTGGATCTCGCTGCGGAAGCTGCCCGCCAGCTTGGTGAGCTTGGCAGACGCGCGGGCGTGCAGGCCCAGCTTATTGCTGATGGTGATGCTGGACTGGATCATGGGCTGTAGGCGCGGGGCCCTGGTTCTGGCGCCGGGACACCGGCACGTGCATCACGCCCTGGCTGGCACCGGCCACGGCGCGGGCCACGAGTTCCTCGAGCGGCAGCGTGGAGTAACACAGCGAGCGCCACAGCATCGGCACGTTCACGCCTGCCACGACACGCGCCCGAGTGCCGTCGACGGCCGCGAGCGCGCCGTTGCACGGCGTCGCGCCGAAGACGTCCACCAGGACCAGGGCCTCCTCGCCGCGGGCCAGCACCGTTGCCAGCGCGGCCCGCACCTGGGCTTCCACCGCGTCCAGCCCCGACCCGGGCCCGACGTCGACGGCCACCAGGCGGCCGGCGCACTCCGGGTAGGCGTGGGCGGCCACGGCCTGCAGCGAGCTGGCCAAGGGGGCGTGGGCGACGATGACGATGCAGGCCATGGTGTGTCAGTGGACATTATCCGCAGCCGCGTCGATGGCGCGCATGCGCTGCAGGAACCAGGCGAACGACGCCACGCACAGCAGCAGCAGGGCACCCATGGCGCCGCGGAACGCGTCGACCTCGGCGAGGCCGAGCCCACGCAAGGCATCGACCGCCAGGCCCACGCCCCATTGCACCGTGAAGACCCCGCTGAAGATGACGAGGTTGAACGCCGACAGCGCACGGCCGGCCTGCGCGGCCGGGAAGGCCGCACCCACCGCCGGCTGGCTGACCGACACCGCAGTGCAGGCCACGCACCAGGCCGCCCAGTGCAGCGCTCCCGCCTGCGGGCCGAGCGCGATGTTCAGCGCCAGCAGCCCCAGCGCCACGGGGATGCCCCGGCGCATGATGCGCGGCGCCGTCCAGCCGCGGCGCACCAGGCGCGGCATCAACGCGCCCCAGGCGGCGAACGTGCAAAGCATGGCCAGGTTGACGATGAACAGGCCCTGCGCCGCCTGCCCGGCCGTCTGCCCCGCCACGCGCGTGAGCCAGGGTCCGCCCCACAGCGCCTGCACGGCGATCATGCCGCCGTACAGCCAGAAGCCGAGCGGCGCCATGGCCACGAACAGCGGGTGGCGCACGATGGCGCCGTAGCCCGGCGTGGGCGCGGCAGCGACGGCCGCCGCTTCCGGCGGAGCATCCCGCGGCACGGCCAGCGCCAGCAGCAGCATGCCCAGAGCCAGCAGCGCCGCCACGGACCAGAACAGCCCGCGCCAACCCAGCACGGGCAGCAGCCACTGCACCGGCAACGTGGAAGCCAGCATGCCCAGGGAGCCGGTCATCAGCAGCCAGGAGTGCGCGCGCAACTGCGCCGCCGGCGAGAACAGGGTCCGGAACAGCGTCAGCGGCGCCATCAGGCAGGCCGCCACGCCGGCCCCGATGAGCGCACGTGCCGCAATCAGCCCGGCCAGCGATCCGGCCAGGGCGAACAGGCTGCAGCCCAGCACCGCCACGGCCAGCAGGGCCAGCAGCGTGCGCCGGGGCCCGAAACGGTCCAGCGCCTGGCCCAGCGGCAACTGCAGGCTCGCAAAGCCCAGGAAGTAGGCCCCCGCGAGCAGCCCCAGATCGGCCGCGCCCAGGCCGAGCTCGGCGCTGAACACCGGCGCCAGCGTGGCCGTCACTGCCCGCAGCAGAGCCGAGAGGAAGTACGCGAACGCGAAGGCCAGAAAGATCCAGGCCGCCGCCGGCAGCAGGGCCCCGGAGCGCGGCGGGCCCGTCACGGCAGCACGCGCAGCGAGCCGAGAAAGGTGCCAACCGGCTCCTCCGGCAGGCGCTGGCCCAGCACGCTGGCCTGGTAGACACGCGTGCCGTGCGTGAACACGGCCACCCGCATCTGCGCGCCCTCGCCGTCTGGGCGGCGGCCTTCGAGCGCGACGCGCCGGCTGCCCGGGTGCGGCGTCGCGCCGGGCACCTGCAGCGGCGACGAGCGTGGCACCGCCGCCAGGTTGGCGGCGGCGGCCGCGGCCAGTTCGTCGAGCGCCTGAGCGAGGCGGGCGGGGTCGGCCAGGTCGGCGCTGGCCAGGCCCCAGGTCTGGCCGCCGCCGTCGCAGGCCTGCAGCGCCAGCTTCACGGTCGTGCCAGCCAGCGCCAGCCGCCGTTCGTGCAGCTGGGGCCGGCAGGGGAACAGCGCCTGCACGGCGCCGTCGGCGCTGCGCACCTCGCGCCAGTCGTGCGCCGGGCTGCAGGCCGCCAGCGCGGCGCCCCACGCCAGCCCTGCCACGGCGCGCAGGGCACGGCGTGGAACGGAGAGCGGGGCAGCAGCAGGCACGCGGCGCATTATCAGGAAGGGGCGGGAGCGCCCAGCCGCGACCGCGCCACAATGACCCGCATGGATGCATCGTCCCTGCCCGGCCCCGGCGCGCTCGACGGCGTGCGCGTGCTCGACCTCTCGCGCGTGCTCGCCGGGCCCTGGTGCACGCAGACGCTGGCCGACCTCGGGGCCGACGTGATCAAGGTGGAACGCCCGCCGGCCGACGGCCAGCGCGGCGGCGACGACACCCGCGGCTGGGGTCCGCCCTTCCTCGCCGACGACGAAGGCCGCGACACCGAGGATGCCGCCTACTTCCTGGGCGCCAACCGCAACAAGCGCTCGATCGCCATCGACCTGGCGCGGCCCGAGGGCCAGACCCTGGTGCGGCGTCTGCTGGCGCGCTGCGACGTGCTGGTGGAGAACTTCAAGGTCGGCGACATGGCCCGCCACGGGCTGGACGCCGACACGCTGACGCGCGAGTTCCCGCGCCTGGTGTATTGCTCCATCACCGGCTTCGGTCAGACCGGCCCCTATCGCGAGCGCGCCGGCTACGACTACGCCATCCAGGGCCTTGGCGGGCTGATGAGCGTGACGGGCGAGCGCGACGACCGCCCGGGCGGCGGCCCGCAGAAGGTGGGGGTGGCCGTGGCCGACCTGTTCACCGGCCTGTACGCCACGGTGGCCATCCTGGCGGCGCTGCGCCACCGTGACGCCACCGGCCGCGGCCAGGTGGTCGACATGGCCCTGTTGGACAGCCAGGTGGCCATGCTGGCCAACCTGGGCGCCAACTACCTCGTCACCCGCAAACCGCCCCGCCGCGCCGGCAATGCCCACCAGAACATCGTGCCCTACCAGGTATTCGAAGTCGCCGACGGACACCTCATCCTGGCGGTGGGCAACGACGGGCAGTTCGAGCGCTTCTGCCGAGTGGCGGGCCTGGACGGGCTGGCGCAGGACCCCCGCTTCGCCACCAACTCGGCGCGCGTGCGCCACCGCGACGCACTGACGGGCCTTCTGGAGCCGGTGCTGCGGGGGCGCCGCCGCGATGACTGGCTCGCGGCACTCGAGGCGGCCAAGGTGCCTGCCGGCCCGATCAATGATCTGGCGCAGGTCTTCGACGACCCGCAGGTGCGGGCCCGGGGCATGACCGTCGAGGTCGAGCACCCCCGGCGGCGCCGGCTCGAACTCGTGGCCAGCCCCATCAAGCTGTCGGCGACGCCCCCTCAGATGCGGCGTGCGCCACCGCTGCTGGGACAGCACAGCGACGAGATCCTGGACGAACTGGGCGTCGACGCGGCAACCCGCTCAGCGTGGCGGGTCCATGGGGTGATCGGCTGACCCTAGTCACTCGGGGGGGCGATTGTTCTTGCCAGCGGACCGATTTACGGGTTAGATAGAGGGTGGGGAATCCCTCGACTTAGGGGCATGTTCCCCTGGTAACCCGCACGGTTGTGTCCATACGCCTCGACATGAAGCTGAACACCCTGCAGCTGACGGATCCGACGGCGCCCACGGCGATGGGGCGGGGTGCGGCCGACTCCGTGGACTCGCAGGCACTGGTGTCGCAGCTCGGAAGCGAAGTGGCCGCTCACCTATCCAAGGCGCTCGAGCGCGTGACGACGCTGGCGGCCACCGGCAAGATCGACCGCGCCGGGCTGCGGGCGCTGCGCGACGAGATCGACCGCGCGCGTCGCGCCGGCATCATGGGTCAGCAGGTGGCGCGCTTGTCCGGCGGGCGCATGCAGCTGGCCAACGAGCGGGTCGATCTCACCGCGCTCCTCGGAGAAGCCCTGCGCCAGCGCGGGCGTGAGATTGATGCGCGCGGCATCGAGGTCTGCCAGGTGCTGTCGCCTGCCGAGGTCATGGGCGACGGCACGCTGCTGTACTCGTTGCTTCAGACCTTGCTGGACTGGTGTTTCGAGCATGCCTTCGGCCGCATCGACCTGACCGTCGAGATCAAGAGTTGGCCGGCGCACGCCTGCCTGAGCGCCAGCTTCCAGCACCAGCCGCCCGATGAGGTGGACCCGAGCCTCTCGCCGGCGGGGCCGCACCACGAGGCGCGGCTGAGCACGATGGCCTGGCGGCTGTTGCAGAAGAGCGCCGACGTTCTGGGCCTGGACCTGCAGCGCCAGGACACGCCGGGCAGGACCAAGCTGAGCCTGCAGTTCCCGCAAACGGTGGCGCCCAGCCTGGTGGCGCCCGCCGGTGCGGCCGACCCGGTGACCCGTGATGCGCCGGTGGCCGTCGGGGGCTCTGCGATGGCCGGCCGCCATGTGGTGGTGCTGGCGGCCCGCCGCGAGGTGCGCAACGTGGTGCGCACCTCGCTTCGCCCCATGGGCCTGATGGTCGACTTCGTCACCTCGGTGGAGGAGTTGCGCCAGGTGGTGGCCGACGGCCTGCCGCACGCGGTGGTCTACGAGGCCGCGGTTGCCGGCGAGCCTTTCGAGCGACTGCGGCGCGAGATCCTTGCAGAGGCTCCGGCGATGGTGTTCATCCGCATCTCCGACCAGGGCAAGGCTTTCGAGGTGCTCAACGTCGGCGGCCGGCAGTTCACCAGCGTGGGCCGCGACGCGATCATGGTGGCGCTGCCCGAGGCGCTGACCTTCGAGCTCTCGCGCGCCGACGAGGCCGCTGCGCGCAAGGCCTGAGCTGCCGCTGCGGCGGCTGGCCATGAAAAGCCGGCCCGCAGGCCGGCTCCAAGCAGGCGCCCAGAGGCGCCCCGATGGCGTCAGATGCGCCGGCGGCGGGCCAGCAGGCCCATGCCGGCCAGGCCAGCCAGCATCATCGCGTAGGTGCCGGGCTCGGGCACCAGCGCGGCGTTGATGAAGTCGGCGTGGATGAACGTCGGTACGTAGCCGCTGAACTCGCCGAAGCTGCTGTTCAGGCCGGACAGGGAGTCACCGTAGGCCGTCCCGAAGCTCAGACCGTAGGAGTTGATGCCCGAGATCCGGCCGTTGATGAAGTTCGGGCCGCCCGAATCGCCACCGGCCACGCCCACCTCGCGAAGGCCGACGCCGGTGTTGCAGAACTGCGAAGAGCCGGGCGCGATGGTGAAGTCGGGGTCGGCGGCAAGCAGGCACGAGGCGTCGTTGGCAGCCAGGCCGTTGTCGAAGTCCGAGACGTACGAGAACGCGATCTGAGCAGAAGGCCGGGCGGGGTCGTCGAAGTCACCATCCCAGTAACCGGCGCCCCAGGCGGCGTCGCCAAAGCGGAAGTCGTAACGGTTGTCGCCGCTGCGCAAGCGTGCGGTGAAATTGTTGTTGCCGGTGGCGCCATCGCCAAGCCTGCCATAACCAGCCACGTTGAAGTGCGCTCCGGTGAGGTCACCGCCGACGTAAAGATCGTACCCCGACGCCCAGCTCGGTGCCGGCGCGCTCAGCCGCAGTACGGCTACGTCGTTCTGGTCGATCACCTGCCCGGTGTAGCCCGGGTTCACGAAGTAGTTCGTGACGGTGCGCGTCTCGACGCCGGCGGCGGGGATGAGGTTGGTCTGGATGCGGGTTCCCGCGGCCAGGCCGTTCTGGGGCTGGAAGTACACCGTGGTCGTCAGCGGGTTGGCGGTGCCGGCGCCGTCGGAGACGCAGTGCCCGGCGGTGAGAATCGACTGCCGGTCGCTCAGCAGCGCGCCGCTGCAGATGAAGGCGCCGGCGCTGCCGTAGTCCATCACCAGATGCACGACGCCGCTGTCGCGGGGATACGACGGCCAGTAGATCGGATTGCCGCCGTTGGTGACGGGGCCACCCGTCTGGGTGTTCGAGGTGCCGGTCAGCATCTGGCTGGCGGTCCACTCCATGCCGTTGGCAAGGACGCCGGACATCGTGGACGGCGTGGCCTGGGCGACGCTCGCGGCCCCAGCGGCCAGGGCCAACGCGGTCAGAGCCAGGTTGATCTTCTTCATGGAACGGGTTCCTCGAGGAATTTTGTGAACGAAACTCGAGAATGCCCGATGAGCGGGACCGCCGCACGACCCTGCTCGTCCGAAGCCCCTCGGATGGGGGGGCGGGCGAACACCGAGGCCGGGCGCCGCGGCAACGCCTGCGGCGTTGGCCGGCGGGGCACCCCCGCCCTCCCAGGGCGCATCCAAGGGGGCTGCAGCCCCTGCCGTAGACTTGGCACCGCCGCCCGCAGCCAGCATCCCCGACCGCCGAACCGATGAACGCCCCGCCCTGCCTCCTGCCGCGCCGGGCTCTGATGGCGACTGGCGCGTTGGTGCTGTGCGGCCTGGGTGGCTGTGCCGGCCGCGACCCGGCCCCGGGCTTCGGCTACACGCTGCTGGACGGCAGCAAGGGTCACACCGACCGCCTGCGCGGCAAGGTCGTGCTCATCAACTTCTGGGCCACCAGCTGCGTCACCTGCGTCAAGGAGATGCCCGAGCTCATGGCCACGCACGAGCGCTTCAAGGCCCGCGGCTACGAGACGCTGGCGGTGGCCATGAGCTACGACCCCCCGGCCTACGTCGCCAACTTTGCCGAGACGCGCAAGCTGCCGTTCGGCGTCGTGATCGACAACACCGGCGCCATCGCGCGGGCCTTCAACGACACCACCATCACGCCCACGACCTTCCTGCTCGACAAGCAGGGGCGCATCGTCAAGCGCTACGTGGGCGAGCCCGACTTCGCCGAGCTGCACGGCCTGGTCGACAAGCTGCTGGCCGAGGCGTGATCGGGCGCCTGACCGGCCGCCTGGCGGCCAGGAACCCGCCACAGGTGCTGCTCGACGTGAACGGCGTCGGCTACGAGCTCGACGTGCCGATGAGCACCTTCTTCAACCTGCCCGCCCCCGGCGAACCGGTGCAGCTGCTCACGCACCTGGTGGTGCGCGAGGACGCCCACCTGCTCTACGGCTTCCTCACCGAGGGCGAGCGCGGCACTTTCCGCGAACTCGTGAAGATCAGCGGCGTGGGCCCGCGCACAGCGCTGGCCATCCTGTCGGGCCTGAGCGTCGCCGAGCTGGCGGCCGCGGTGAGCCGGCAGGACGGCGCCCGGCTCGTCAAGGTGCCGGGCATCGGCAAGAAGACGGCCGAGCGGCTGCTGCTGGAGCTCAAGGGCAAGCTCGGTGCCGAGCTCGCGCTGCCGGCCGGGGGCGTGGCGCTGTCCGACGCGCAGGCCGACATCGCACAGGCGCTGCAGGCCCTGGGCTACAACGAACGCGAGGCACAGGCCGCCATCAAGGCGCTGCCGGCCGACGTGGGCGTGTCCGACGGCATCAAGCAGGCGCTGAAGGCCTTGAACCGATAATGACTGGATGGGCATCCAGACCGACGACTTCGCCGCCCCGCCCCCGCGCCGGGTGCTGAGCGCCGCACCGGCCAGCCCCAACGAAGAGGCGCTGGAACGCGCGCTGCGCCCCAAGGGCCTGCGCGACTACGTCGGCCAGGCCAAGGCGCGCGAGCAGCTCGAGATCTTCATCGGCGCCGCGAAGCACCGCGCCGAGGCGCTGGACCACGTGCTGCTGTTCGGCCCGCCCGGGCTGGGCAAGACAACGCTCTCCCACATCATCGCCGCCGAGCTGGGCGTGAACCTGCGCCAGACCTCGGGGCCGGTGCTCGAGAAGCCCAAGGACCTGGCGGCCATCCTCACCAACCTCGAGAAGAACGACGTGCTCTTCATCGACGAGATCCACCGGCTGAGCCCGGTCGTCGAGGAGATCCTGTACCCGGCGCTGGAGGATTACCAGATCGACATCATGATCGGCGAGGGCCCGGCGGCGCGCTCGATCAAGCTCGACCTGCAGCCCTTCACGCTGGTGGGTGCCACCACGCGCGCCGGCATGCTGACCAACCCGCTGCGCGACCGCTTCGGCATCGTGGCGCGGCTGGAGTTCTACACGGCCGAGGAGCTCACGCGCATCGTCACGCGTTCGGCCGGGCTGCTGAGCGCGCCCATCGACGACGCCGGCGCGCGCGAGATCGCGCGCCGCAGCCGCGGTACGCCGCGCATCGCCAACCGGCTGTTGCGCCGCGTGCGCGACTACGCGCAGGTCAAGGCCGACGGCCGCATCGTGGCGCCGGTGGCCGACGCCGCGCTGGCGATGCTCGACGTCGACCCGCTGGGCTTCGACGTCATGGACCGCAAGCTGCTCGAGGCCGTGGTGCACCGCTTCGGCGGCGGGCCCGTGGGCCTGGAGAACGTGGCCGCGGCCATCGGCGAGGAAGCCGGCACCATCGAGGACGTGATCGAGCCCTACCTCATCCAGCAGGGCTACCTGCAGCGCACGCCGCGCGGCCGCGTGGCCACGGCGGCGGCCTGGCGCCACCTCGGCCTGGCGCCGCCCAGCTCAGGCGGAGACCTCTTCGGCGGCTGAGCCCGCGGTGTCTTCCAGGTGTCGCCGGTCGTCCCAGCCGACGACGCGGAAGCCCTCGCCGGTGTAGAGCATCCGGTTGATGGCGGCGTTGGTCAATTGCCAGGTGCGTGGCGCCTGCAGGCCGATGCCGCTGGCGGCGCGGTACAGGCAGTCGAGCACGCCGCCATGTGCGACGATGGCGATGGTCTGGCCCGGGTGGGCCTGGGCCAGCCGCGTGAACGCGGCCACGCACCGCGCCGAGAACGCCTCGGGCGACTCGCCACCGCCCGGCCCGAAGCCGGGATCGCGCTGGCGCCAGCGGCGCGCGTCGTCGGGGAAGCGTTCCTCGATCTCGGCGTGGCTCAGGCCCTCGAGCACGCCGAAGTGTCGCTCGCGCAGCGCCGCGTGCGTCTGCAGGCCCAGGCCGCAGGCGGCGGCCACGGCCGTGGCGGTGTCGCGGGCGCGCGCCAGATCGCTGGCGTGCACGGCGACCAGGCCGGCGTCGGCCAGCGCGGCCGCCAGCCGCGCGGCCTGCCAGCGGCCGGTGTCGTCGAGGCCGATGTCGAGCTGGCCCTGGAGGCGCTGCGTGGCGTTGTAGGCCGTCTGGCCGTGGCGCAGCGCGAAGACGTGGGTGGGCTCGAACACGCCGACGGGCCCGGGGCTCAGGGCGCTTCGGACAGGAGCCGGGCGTTGAGCGTGTAGGTACCCGAGAAGGTGGCCTCGCCCAGCACGCGACCGGCGAGTTCCCGCCGCACGGCGTGGCCGTCGAACACCCCCTCCAGTGGCAGCCGCCGCACGGCCACGGCGTACAGCGTGAAGACGTAGTGGTGCACCAGCGAGTCGTTCCAGGGCGGGAACGGCCCGTCGTAGCCGAAGTACTGCCCGGCCATGTCGGCGTTGCCGGCGAACCAGCCGGTGTAGTCGTTCAGCCCGTGGCGCGCGGACTCGGCGCCCGGCACGCCCGGCACCGACGGGCCGGGCTTGCCGCGCGGCGTGAAGCCGCGGCTGAAGGCGCCCTCGGCGATCTCGGCCGGATCGGGCGGCAGATCGACCAGCACCCAGTGGAAGAAATCGGCGCGCGGCAGGTCGGCCGGCACCTCGCGGCCGGGCTGGTTGACGTCGTCGGCCCGGGTGGGCACGTCGAAGTCGTGGCAGATCATCACCAGGCTCTGCGTGCCCGCCGGGAGGTCGGACCACGCCAGGTGCGGGCTGAGGTTGTCGCTGAAGGTGGCGCGCCCGGCGCCATCGGGCCGCCCGGCCGCGTGGCGCTCGGGGATGCGGTCGCCATTGGTCCAGCTGTCGCTCCAGAGCTTCATGGGGTGTTGCCTCGCTTCGTTGGGCGCCGCTCAGGCACCCCAGACCACCGGTTCGCCGGCGGCGTGGCTGCGGCGCAGCAGGTCGATCATGGGCCACAGGCGCTGGCGCAGCCCCACGGCGCGCGGGCCGTCGTCGGCATCGCCTGGCGGCTCGGTGGCGGGCGTGGCCTCGGCGTCGGCCACGGCGGCATCGAGTGCCGCCAGCAATCCCGGCATGTGCCCGGGCTCGAAGATGCCGCGGGCCGCAGGCTCGCGGCCCAGCAGGCGCAACAGCGCGTCGCCGTGGGCCTGCAGCATGATCACGTCGCCGCTGGCCTTGCTTCGGAACTTGTAGAGCATCACGGCATTGTGCGGCGAACCGCCGCGCGGCGCCCGAGTCCCCGATCAGCCCGCGATCAGCCGCTGACGAGCCGGATGCGCGGCAGGCGGCGCGCCAGCGTCAGGGCCGCTGCCGCACCGGGCCCGGGCAGCCGCTGCTCGAAGCTACGTGCGTCCAGCGCCGGGGCAAACAGGAAGCCCTGGTACTCGTCGCAGCCGCTGTCCTGCAGGAACTGCCGCTGCGCCTCGGTCTCCACGCCCTCGGCGATGACGCTCTTGCCCAGCGCCCGGGCCATCTGCAGGATGGCGCGCACGATGGCGGCGTTGCCCTCGTCGCCGGGCAGGCCCGCCACGAAGGCGCGGTCGATCTTGAGCTTGCTGACCGGGATCCGCTTCAGGTAGGCCAGGCTCGAGTAGCCGGTGCCGAAGTCGTCGATCGACATCTGCACGCCCAGCCGCGCCAGGGCGTCCAGGCGCTGCAGCATCTCGCCGCCCTCGTCGTGCAGCAGGATGGACTCGGTGAGCTCGAGCTCCAGCAGACGCGGCGGGATGCCGGCCATGTCCAGCGTCTCGGCCACGCGATCGACGAAGTGAGCCTGCTGGAACTGCAGCGCCGAGACGTTGACCGCCACCGGCAGCTCGCGCCCCTCGGCGTGCCAGCGCGCAGCCTGGCCCACGGCCGAGCGCAGCACCCACTCGCCGAGCTGCACGATGAAGCCGCTGTCCTCGGCCACCTTGATGAAGCGGCCGGGGGCGACCTCGCCCAGATCGGGGTCGCGCCAGCGCAGCAGCGCCTCCGCGCCGGTGATGGCGCCGGTCTGCAGGCACACCTGGGGCTGGTAGTTCAGGCGGAAGCGGTTGGCCGCCAGGGCCTGGCGCATCGCGTGGTCCAGCCTCATGTGGCTGCGCCAGTCGACCTCGGTGCGCATCTGGTGCATGCGCCAGTTGCCGCGCCCGGCCCCCTTGACGGCGCGCATGGCCTGCTCGGCGCGGCGCATCAGCTGGTCGGCGTCGCGCCCGTGCGAGGGCGCCAGCGCCACGCCGATGCTGCAGGTCAGGGTGAACTGCGCGTCACCCACACTGCAGGGCTTCTTGATCTCGGCCAGCACGCGCGCCGCCAGCCTCTCGGCGAACGCGGCGTCGGCCGGGCTGACGACGATGGCGAACTGGTCGCCGCCCACCCGCGCCAGCAGGTCGCCCCGGCGCAGGCAGCCCTGGATGCGGCGCGCCACGTCCAGCAGCACGTCGTTGCCCACCGCGTGGCCTAGCGAGTCGTTGATGTGGCCGAAGCGGTCGAGGTCGATCACCAGCAGCGACAGGGACACCTCGTCGCTGTCGCGGGCCCTCCCGGGCGCCCGCTCCAGCAGCAGGCGCACGTGCTCGGCCAGGCGGCCGCGGTTGGCCAGGCCGGTGAGCGGGTCGGTGTGGGACAGTGCCTCGATGCGCCGGGCGCTGGCCAGTCGCTCGGTGAGATCGCGGAAGCTCCAGACGCAGCCGCTGCCGCAGCCCTGCTGCACCAGCTGCCGCGTCACGCGCTCGAGCACGCGTCCGCCCTGCAGCTCGAAGCGCTCGCTGGCGCAGGCCTCGGGCCCGGGAGCCAGCAGGCGCCGCGCATCGCAGGCCGGATCGACCAGGCGGGCGACCAGGGCCTCGCGCAGCGCGGCGTCGTCGCGGGACTCCAGCAGCGCCTCGGGCAGCTCGAACAGCTCGGCGAAGCGGCGGTTGAAGAGGCGCAGGCGCCCGGCCAGGTCGGTGACGACGATGCCGTCGGCCGTGGCCTCCAGGGTGCCCTGCAGCTCGGCCAGCAGCTTCTCGCGCTGGCCCTGCAGCTGCACCTCGGCGCTGCGGTCCTGCACCGTCACCAGCGCCAGCGGCTCGGCGGGACCCCCGTCGAGCAGCGGCAGCTCGACGACGCGGATGCTGCGGCTCGCCGGCCGCGTGCGGCCGTCGCAGGTGCCCACGAGGGTGTCGCTGTACAGAGGCGAGCGGTCGCCCTGCCCGGCGCCCAGCCACCAGGCCAGGTCTTCGGGCGACGCCGCCACGACGTCGGCGGCCCGGCCCACCAACGCCTCGGGCCGCGCCCCGTCGCCCACGAACCAGCGCGCCGCCTCGGCGTTGGCGGCCACGATGGCGCGGGTGTCCAGCCGCGCCAGCCAGGCGGCGTGCGGCAGGCCCTCGAGCAGCTGCGCGAGCAGCCGCCCCGGCGGGGCCGCCGGCCACGGCAGCACGAGGCCGGCGTCGCTCATGCGGCCAGTTCCACGGGCTGGCTGCCCTCGGCCGCGGGGCGCTCCAGCGGCTCGAAGTAGTAGCTCACGCGCGGCCGCGGGTCCAGGTACTCCACGGCCGCCGGTGGCAGCTTGGCGGCCGGCAGGCTGCGCCGGATGCCGAGATTGGGCTGCGTCTCCAGGTCGAGCACCAGCGCCTCGTGGCGCGGCACCCCGGGCTCGTGCACCAGCACGCGGGGCTTCAGCGGCCGGGTCGAGTTGACGCCCACCACGAGCGCGAAGCGGTCGTCGGTGAGCTGCACCAGCGAGCCCGCCGGGTACACGCCCATCATGCGGATGAAGGTGTTGAGCACCACGGGATCGAACCGGTTGCGGCCCTGCGCGAACAGCACCGAGACGGCCTCGTGCGGCGTCAGCGGCGGCGTGCGCGACTGCGGGTTGCACAGGTTGTCGTAGCGGTTGATGAGCGCCACGACGCGCGCCGCCAGCGTGATGCGCTCGCCGGCCAGCTTCAGCGGGAAGCCGGTGCCGTCGACATGCTCGTGGTGCTGTGCCAGCACGCGCAGGGCACCGGCCGAGATGCCCATGCGCTGGCCCACGGCCACGCCCTTGGCCACGTGGTCGCGGTACGCGGCCAGCTCGTTGGGGTTGAAGCCGTCCTCGGCGTGGCGGAAGCGGTCGGCCACCTCGAGCTTGCCGACGTCGTGCATGAGCGCGCCGACGCCCAGGTCCACCAGGTCGGCATCGGCCAGGCCGAGCGAGCGCCCGATCAGCAGCGAGATCACGCCCACGTTCAGCGCGTGCGAGGCCGAGCGGTCGACGCCGCCGGTCACGAGGCGGATGCCGATGTCCTGGTCGACGAGCATCTTGTCGATCACCGCGCGCGCGAGTTGCTCAGCCTGGGCCGCCGACTCGCGCGGCCGCGCCAGCACGCGGTCCATCGCGTCGCGCCAGGCCTTGGCGGCCTCGGCGTGCTGGCGCTCGCAGCGCTGGCCGGCCTCGATCTGATCCTGCAGCCGACGACGACGCTGGCGCTGCGCCTCGTCTTCGGCCAGCGCCTGCCGGCGTGCCGCTGCGCCGGCGGTCACCGCCCCGGCCGCCCCGGCCTCGGCGGGCTCGGGCGCGACGGGCGCCTCGGGCTCGAAGGGATCGCTCCTCTCGGGCGACCAGCGCACGCGCTGCGCACCCAGCGCGCGAATGGCCTGCACCTGGGCGTCGCAGTCGATGCGGAAGTTGGACAGCGGAAACGGGTGCGACAGCCAGCCGCCGTCGAGCATGACGAACATGCCCACGCGCAGATCCTCGACGGCGATGGTGTTGGACATGGCTTGCCTGCAGTTGCCGGATCGGTGCCGGACGTGGCCCCGGGGACACCCCCGGTCAAGCCGTTTTCGGGCCGGACCCGCCCGGGCTTGAGCCCCGGGCGACCGGGCACGATAGGGCGTGACATTTGCCGCGGGCTGCCGTCCACAATCGGAGTGATGGCCGCGCCCAAGACCCTCCACACCTGCCGCGAGTGCGGCGGCACCAGCCCCAAGTGGCTGGGCCAGTGCCCGCACTGCAAGGCCTGGAACACCCTCGACGAGACCGCTGCCGAGCCGGCCGGCGCGGGCAGGAACCGCTTCCAGGCCCTGGCCGGCGCGGCAGGGCAGCGCCAGGCCGTGGCCACGCTGGCCGACATCGAGGCCGCCGAGGTCGCGCGCACGCCCACCGGGCAGGAGGAACTCGACCGCGTGCTCGGCGGCGGCATCGTCGAGGGCGCCGTGGTGCTGATCGGCGGCGACCCGGGCATCGGCAAGAGCACGCTGCTGCTGCAGGCGGTGGACGCGCTGGCCGGCCGCATGCCGGTGCTGTACGTGACGGGCGAGGAGAGCGGCGCGCAGATCGCGCTGCGCAGCCGGCGCCTGGGCCTGGGCGGCCGGCAGGTGCGGGTGCTGGCGGAGATCCAGCTCGAGCGCATCGTGCAGGCCATCGAGGCCGAGCGCGCGGCCTTCGTGGTGGTCGACTCGATCCAGACGCTCTACAGCGAGCAGCTCAGCAGCGCGCCCGGCAGCGTGGCGCAGGTGCGCGAGTGCGCGGCGCAGCTCACCCGCGTCGCCAAGACGCTGGGCTGCACCGTGGTGCTGGTGGGCCACGTCACCAAGGAAGGCGCGCTGGCCGGCCCGCGCGTGCTGGAGCACATCGTCGACACGGTGCTGTACTTCGAGGGCGACACGCACAGCAGCTTCCGCCTCGTGCGCGCCATCAAGAACCGCTTCGGCGCCGTCAACGAGATCGGCGTGTTCGCGATGACGGACCGCGGCCTGAAGGGCGTGAGCAACCCCAGCGCGATCTTCCTGTCCACCCACGCCGAGCCGGTGCCGGGCAGCTGCGTGCTCGTCACGCTCGAAGGCACGCGGCCGCTGCTGGTGGAGATCCAGGCGCTGGTGGACGGCGGCGGCGGCAGCCCGCGGCGCCTGTCGGTGGGCCTGGACCGCGACCGCCTGGCCATGCTGCTGGCCGTGCTGCACCGCCACGCCGGCGTGAGCTGCCTGGACCAGGACGTGTTCGTCAACGCGGTCGGCGGCGTGCGCATCGCCGAGCCGGCGGCCGACCTGGCGGTGCTGCTGGCCATCCAGGGCAGCCTGCGCGGCCGGGCGCTGCCGCGCGGCTTCGTCGCCTTCGGCGAGGTCGGCCTGGCCGGCGAGGTGCGGCCGGCGCCGCGCGGGCAGGAGCGGCTGAAGGAGGCCGCCAAGCTCGGCTTCAGCGTCGCCGTGGTGCCGCGCGCCAACGCGCCGAAGAAGGCCATCGAAGGCCTCACCGTGCACGCGGTCGATCGCATCGAGCAGGCCATCGAGGCGGTGCGCGGGTTGTAGTCTTGTCATCCGGCCCGATTTGGAGGCCGACTGGTGCGAAGGAGTGCGTGATGGGCAAGCGTCTGCTGCTGCTGTGGACCCTGGTGCGCGGCGACGCGCAGCGTCTGTGGCGGGCGCTGCGCCACCCGGGCTCGCCCGCCTGGCTGAAGTGGGCCGTGGCGGGTCTGGCGCTGTACCTGCTGTCGCCGGTGGACCTGCTGCCCGACTTCATCCCGCTGCTGGGACTGGCGGACGACCTGGTGCTCATTCCGCTGGTGATCCGCGCCTTGCTCAACCGGCTGCCGGCGCACGTGAAGGCCGGCATCGACGGCCGCACGGTCAACGCCTGAGCCGCGCCGCGCGATGCGCGTCGCGCTCGTCTCCGACATCCACGGCAACCTGCCGGCGTTGCGGGCCGTCGCCGCGGCGATCGAGGCCGCGCGCGCGGATGTCGTGCTGAACCTGGGCGACATCGCCAGCGGCCCGCTGTGGCCGCGCGAGACGGTGGCCTGGCTGGCCGGGCGCGGCTGGCCGACGATCGCCGGTAACCACGAGCGGCAGGCGCTGGCGGCGGCGCCGGGGCCGGGCAGCGACGACGCGTTCACCGCTGCCGAGCTGGGTGCGGCCGAGCGCGGCTGGCTCGCGGCGCTGCCGCCCACGCTGCGGGCCTGCGACGACGAGGTGCTGGCCTTCCACGGCATCCCGGGCAACGACCTGCGCGGCCTGCTGGAGACCGTGACGCCTGGCTACGCACCGGGCACCGACCCCGGCGTGCGACCGGCCACCGACGGCGAGGTCGACCGGCGGCTGGCTGGCACCCGCGCCGCCGTGCTGGTGTGCGGCCACACGCACACGCCGCGCGCGCGGCGGCTGGCCGACGGCGCGCTCGTCGTCAACCCCGGCAGCGTCGGCCGCCCGGCCTACGCGCACGACCGCCCGCACCGCCACGTGGTCGAGGCCGGTACGCCGCACGCGCGTTGGGCGCTGCTGGAGCGCCGCGGGGATGGCTGGCACGCCGAGTTGCAGCAGACCGCCTACGACTGGGACATCGCCGCCCGGCGTGCCGCGGCGCTGGGCTTCGCCGACTGGGCGCACGAGCTCGTCACCGGCCGCACACGGCCGGGCTGCTTCAGCTGAGCTTCTCGCGCGCCAGCTGGCCCAGGCCGTAGGCCACGCGACGCAGCTCGTTGCCCAGCCGCCAGAGGTGAGTGGGCCAGCGACGAAGGCCGCGGAATTTGCGATTCGGCACGTCAGCCGGGGCACCGATCGTCGACGGCACGACGTCGTCGTGCAGGCAAGGCACGGGCACGACCAGGCGCAGCTTCAGGCCGTAGTGCCACGCCCGGTCGAACTCGTGGTCGAAGGGCAGCGTCATCGGCAGCAGGCCGCCCTGCGGGCGCAGGTAGGCCAGCGCCGCGCGCCGGTTCAGCAGGTAGGCGCTGGTGGCGGTGCACTTGGACAGCATCACGGCCAGGGCGTGGCCGCCGCCCAGGTCGGCCACTGGCACCG